>NZ_JBHWJT010000009.1:0-288708 GCF_042731325.1 Streptomyces sp. NPDC059866
GACGCCAACGTCAGCCGCACGTCGTCCGCGGCTACTTCGGCGGCCCACACGTCCGCTACATCCTCGAATAGAACCCTTTGAGTTTCGGATCAATAGGAGGTGTCCGGCCGCCACTGGCGGCCCTGCCGGTTCTGTTGGCGCTCGTCGCGGGCCTGACGGTGTTCGCCGTCGGGAGCGATGCCGAACGCGGCGTTCCCGAGGCCGTCCTCAGCTCCCAGCAGCACATCGCCGAGGACGGGGCGGTCGCGCTGCAGGGCGCCGTCGACCAGAGCGTCACCGATCTGCGGACAGCGGCCGCGGACTTCGCGGGCTCCAAGTCCGCACCGGCGGACGGAATGCTGGCCCGCCTCAACCAGACCTACCCCAAGTGGCGCGGTACCGCCGTCGTCGACCAGTCCACCGGTCGGCTGCTCGCCGCGCAGGGCGAGGCCCTACCGCTCGGGAAGGTGAACCTTCGGGGACTGCCGGCGAACCCGCCACCGAGACTGGTGCGGGACGACTCGGGCGTCACCCGGCTGCTGGCCTTTGCGACGCTGTCGCAAGGCGGCAGGCAGGAGTTGCTCGTCGCCTCCCAGAGCGTGAAGCTGCCGGGCATCTCCGTCGGCAAGCAGCACACGCTCAACGTCGTGGACCGTGACGGAGCCACCCTCACCTCGGCCGGGCCGGGAGCCGGCACCGAGCAGGCCAAGTCGCTGGCCGGCACCGCCGCCCGCCAGGCGCAGAGCAGGGGACCGTCGGACACCGCCGCCGGCGGCTTCGACGGTCCGAGCGGCAGCCTCGTCCGGGCAGCGGACGGCAACACCCGTACCGCCGTCGGGTACGCCGCAGTGGCCCGGGGGCTTGCCTCGAAGGAGAGTCCGAGCAGCGGACTCGGACTGACGGTCGTCACGACGGTGCAGACCGAGCGCAATGGGACCGGTGACCTGCGTCTCGCCCTCCTCGCCGCGGCCGTGCTCCTGGCCCTCGCGGCCGGAGTCACCGCCGCCCTCCACCTGGTGGTGCAGCGCCCTGTGCTGCGGTTGCGCCGCGACGCGCAGCGGCTCGGCTCGGGTGACCTCACGGCTCCCGTCCACGTGTCCCGCTTCGGAGAACCCGCCCGCATCGGCGCCGCACTGGAGGCGCTACGCCTTCAACTCCGCGGCAGGGGCGGGCCGTCGCAGGAGACGGTCGCGCAGCCACCGGCCAAGGGGCGTGTTCCGCGTGGGACCGGCAAGGGCCGGCGCCGGCTCGGACTGCGCACCGTCCTTGTGGTGTGCGCGTTCGCTCTGCTGGCCTGGCCCGCGTCGATGCTGCTGACGCTCGGCAGCACCTTGCCGCACCCGGCTGCGGTCGTACCCCGGCTGATCTCCGACGACCAGCGGCAACGCACCGAGACGACGGCGGATCGCGTGCGCAGGGGGATCAACGACGGATACGCGGACCTCACCCATCTGGCCACCATGATCGACGCTTCCCGGTCGGAGGAGGCGCGCAAGGCCCTCGACAGGTCCCTGGAGCAGCACGGCCGGTACCGGTCCCTGTACGTCGTCGACGGCGCCGGCAAGATCCTCGCCCGCGCCGGGGACGAACCCCGTACCCCGACGAAGGTCCGCATCAGGCCCGGGGTCAGGCAGACGAACACCTCCGGCACGGAGCCGGTGCTCGCCGCCGTGGCCGCTCAGCCGGTCAAGGGTGGGACGGCGACATCCGGACGCCACTATGTCGTGGGCGAGTTCAAGGTCCAGTACCTGACCGGCATCCTCAACCGGCCCGGTCTCGGCTCGGTGTGGCTGGTGGACTCCGAGCATCGGGTCATCGCGTCCAACAAGGGGTTCGTGGCCTTCGGGCGGGTCTCCGACAGCCGGCTGCGGGCCCAGATGAAGGACGATCGCACGACCAAGGGCTCCGCCGAGCTGCTGCTCGGCTGGAGGGATCCGGCGGTGGCCGCCGTGGCGCCGTGCAACAACAAGCTGGGCGTCGCGGGCGCACTCGGCTGGAAGGTCGCCTCGATCAGGTCGGTGTTCTGGATCGGCCTGCCTGAGTACGAGGCACAGCGGCGGATCATGCTCGTCGGTCTGCTGGGGGTGACCACGGGCGCCCTCTGCATCGGCTGGCTGTACCTCGTCGTCGTACGTCCGTTGCGTGAAGTCGCCCAGGGCGCCGAGGCGTTGGCAGCCGGGGACCGCCGAACGGTGCTCTACCCGCGCTACCACGACGAGGTGGGATCCATCGCCCGCAGCCTCGAACTGATCAGACAGCGACTGCCCTGCACCGACGCACCGCCCGCGCCCGGTTCCCCGGACGGGGCGCCCTCCCCCTCCCCTTCCCCTTCCCCTTCCCCGGCCCCAGGAGCTGACCCGCCATGCTCTTCCTGTACTGCGTCCTCGCGGCGTGCTGCGCCGGCCTGCTCGTCGCGGGTGTCGTCGAACAGCGCCGCCATGACGCGAATCTGGCCGTCATACCCACCCGAGTGCTGGTCAACGGCATTCGCGGCAAGTCCTCCATCACCCGGCTGTGCGCGGGCGCGCTGCGCGGCAGCGGCCTGGTGACCGTTGCCAAGACCACGGGCACCGCGGCCCGGTTCATCCACCCCGATGCCACCGAGGAGCCGGTCTACCGCAAGTTCGGCATCGCCAACGTCGTGGAGCAGATCGGCATCGTCCGGCGGGCCGCCGGCTACCGGCCCGATGTCCTGGTCATGGAGTGCATGGCCGTCATGCCCGCACTCCAGGAGATCAACCAGTCCAAGCTGATCCGCTCCACCATCGGCGTGCTCTGCAACGTCCGCGAGGACCATCTCGCCGAGATGGGCCCGACGCTGGACGACGTGGCCCGTTCCCTGTGCCGCTCGATGCCGGAGGACGGCATCTGTGTCACTGCCGAGAAGGAGCGCTTCCACATCCTCCAGGAGGAGGCCGACGCCCGGAACTGCAAGCTGGTCTACGCCGACCCGGAAACGGTCACCGACGAGGAACTGCGCGGCTTCAGCTGGTTCACCTTCAAGGAGAACGTCGCCATCGCCATCGCGGTCGCCGAACTGCTCGGCGTCGACCGCGCGACCGCGCTGAAGGGCATGTACGAGGCGCCGCCGGACCCGGGTGTGCTGTCCGTCGAGCGGTACCGCACCCCTGACGGAAAGCAACTGCGCTTCGCGAACGTCTTCGCCGCCAACGACCCCGAGTCGACGCTGATGAACATCAAGCAGCTGCTCGAGCTGGGCGCGATCCACCGTCCGTTGCACGTCGTCATCAACTGCCGTCCCGACCGTGTGGAGCGCAACGGGCAGATGGGCGCGCTCATCCCCCAGCTCGACCCGGAGACGGTGTTCCTCATCGGCCACCCCACCAAGTCGGCCGCCGACGCCATACCCACGCACTGGACCGGGAACGTCGTCGATCTCGGCGGTGACCGCCGCGACCCCGACCAGCTCACCACGGAGCTGCTGGCTCACCTGGGGCCGGACGCCTCGGTCGTCGCCATCGGCAACATCCACGGCCAGGGCGAACTCTTCCTGGAGCGGCTCGCGGCACTGCCGCCCGACTACCCCGCCGCCGCCGACCCCGCCGATCCGAGCGACGCCCTCACATCGCCCGGCGCCCACCACAACTCCTCCCACGGAGCATCCCGTTGATCCCCGCAGTAGTCACGCCGCAGATCGCCGCCATCGGCATCGCACTCGGTCTGGTGTTCTCCCTCCTGTGCTACCTGACCACTAACCTCTCACCGGGCGGCATGATCACCCCCGGCTGGCTCGCCCTCACCCTCGTCGACGATCTGCGGCGCGCCGCCATGGTCGCGGCCGTGGCAGGCCTGACCTACCTGCTGATCAAGCTGCTGCAGCGCTTCGTCATCCTCTACGGCAAGCGGCTGTTCGCCGCCGTCGTGCTCACCGGTGTCCTGCTCCAGGCCGGGCTCTCCCTGTTGCTCCAACAGCAGTTCCCGCTGCTGTTCGCCCATCAGGCCCTCGGGTTCATCGTCCCCCGTCTCATCGCCTACCAGCTCGAGAGGCAGCCCAAGACAGCGACGGTCCTCTCCACCGGCGCGGTCACCTTCGCCACCTACGTGATCTTGGTGTCCGGGCTGCTGCTGGGCGCCCTGCCCACGAAATGAGCCGCCCCCGCACCGACCTGCGGCGCCATCTCCCTTTCCCCCCATCGGAGTTGACCAGTGAAACGCCTCCTGTCCAGAATCCGTAGGTTCTCCCTGACCAGGAACACGGTCCTGTTCCTGGTGACAGCCGTCCTGCTCGCGGCGAGCTGCGAGCTGTCCCTGCAGCTCAAGCACCGTACCGACAAAACGGATGCCTCACCGGCAACACAGACATCAAAGGCATCACAGGCATCGCAAGCATCACTGGGTGACCGAATCCGGGTCAGGAGCGGCCCGCTGCACTTCGAGCGGATCGACAACCCCGCCCGCACGGTGGCACGCGACCCGCGCGGCACCGTCGTCGCCACGTTCACCGACGGCGCCCGCACGGCCGTACTGACCGGGCCCAGCAGGACCTTCGCGGAGCCGCGTACGACGGATGCCAAGGTCGTCACCAAGAGCTGGGTGCGGTTGTTGCCCAAGCCCTGGGCCCGTGGCGCGGAGCGGAGCGGCTGGTTCAGGACCTGGCTCACGTCCCGGCTCGGCAGCCGCGACCCCGACATCCTCGCCACGGCCTTCGACTACGTCGCCGGTGCCCCGGTCCGGACGACGGCAGCGGGAGTCAAATACAGCGGTGCCGCCCGCTACACACCCGACACCGCCAGCGGCTCCGGGCGTGCTGCGCAAGGGAAGCCGAAGCTGCGCACGGGCTCGGACTTCTACGACTACCTGGGCATCCCCTGGACCTTCCCCGACACGGTCACCCGCCGCCCCGAGAAGGACCGCGCGCGCTCCGTCGACAGCTCCGGCTATGTCCGGCTGGTGTACGGATACCGCTCGGGGTTCCCGCTGAACAGCAGGGACAACGCGGCGGGCAGCGGGCTGCAGCGGACCCCCGACGCGATCGCCCACGGGCGGCTCGGCGTACCCGTCATTCCCCTCACCGACCGCCGCCCCGCCGTCATCCAACAGCTCCAGCCCGGCGACCTGGCCTTCTTTCGAACACGGGAGCTGCCCGGCAAACGGCTCGGCCACATCGGCATCTACCTCGGCCTGGACACCGCCGACCACCCGCGCTTCATCTCCAGCCGGAAGAACGCGGGCGGCCCCACCATGGGTGACAAGGGCGGCACCTCACGGCTCGACGGCGACGGCTACTACGCCCAGGGGCTGCGAGGGGCCCGGCGCCTCTGACAGCGGTAAGGGCCGGTGCCGTCTGCCGGGCCTCGTCCGTTGTAGCGACCCCTGTGCTCACGCCGGTCGACGCCCTTGTGT
Source organism: Streptomyces sp. NPDC059866 (assembly GCF_042731325.1). NCBI lineage: Bacteria > Bacillati > Actinomycetota > Actinomycetes > Kitasatosporales > Streptomycetaceae > Streptomyces > Streptomyces sp. NPDC059866. The sequence continues at coordinate 5,344 of NZ_JBHWJT010000009.1, forward strand.
AGGTCCCGGTGGTGCGGCCGCCGGCCTGTTCCGAGTTCTGAAGCGGATTCAAATGATCTCTGTCCTGATTGTGATCACCGCGGTGGTGGCTGGCCGGGTGGTCGCTGGTCGCCGGCCGGCTGGAGCAACGGCATGTGCGGGCTCCTCTGGTACTGGTGCTCGCAGGCGTGGTCACGGGCGTGTTCACCCACAGCCATATCGCTGTCACCCTGAACTCCGAGGTCGCTCAGCATGTGGCCGAGGTCATCCTGGCCGTCCTGCTGTTCGTCGACGCCACCGAGCTGCCGGGCGGGCGACTGTTCGGCAACGACCCCGGCTCCGCCGCGCGGGCACTGCTCGTGACCCTGCCACTGAGCCTGATCACGATGGTGCTGCTGGGAACGCTGCTGCTGCCCGGGCTTCCGGTGGCGCTGCTGCTGCTCGCGGCTCGGGCAGCGTCCGGACCTCCCTGAGGACGGTCAGGCCGTCCACATCCGGCATGCGGATGTCGACGGTGGCCATGCTGACCACCTTCGACACTGACGAGTGCATCCTGACCGCGCTGCGTTCGGGAGCCGCGGGCTTCCTGCTCAAGGACACCGAGCCCGAACAACTCGCCCACCTCGTACGCACCCTGGCCGCCGGTGGCGTGGTGATGTCCCCGAAAGCCTCGCGGGCTCTGCTGCGCGGCCATCCTGGGGCGGACGCGCCCCAGGTCGCGGAGGACGTGGCGCGCGTGAACCTGCTCACCGACCGCGAACGTGACGTCCTCGTCCTGATCGCGGAAGGACTGTCCAACGCCGACATCGGCACCTGCATCCATCTGAGCGCGGGCACTGTCAAGGACCACGTCAGCTCGATCCTGACCAAGCTCCGGGTCTCCAGCCGCGTCCAGGCGGCGCTCCTCGCGGAGCGGGCCGGACTGCTCGGCGACGACGGCGCCAACAGGGCAGGGGGCAACGGATGATGAGCACGGCTCAGGAACGGTGGCGGCGGGTGCCGCCCTGGGCCGTCGACGCGGGCCTCGTCGTGCTGGCCGCCCTCGACGCCTGGATCAACCTCTACGACGAGGCGACACCGTTCATATGGGCCTGCGCCGCCCTCGGCTGCGCCGGACTGCTCCTGCGCAGGCGCTTTCCACTGACCGTCTTCCTGTTGACCCTGCCCATGACCCTGTTCATGGACGTGGCGGTCGCGCCGATCGCCGCCCTGTACACGCTGGCCACGCGCACCCGCAACCGCCCTCTGCTGGCCGGCTGCGCCCTGCTGAACGCGGCGGCGAGCACCCTCGCCTGGCCCCTGTCCGACACGTTTTCCGGCGACACATTTCCCGGCGACCGCACCTGGACGCTCATCCAGTTCGTCTACACGCTGGCCACGGCCTTCGCCCCGATCCTGTTCGGCCAGCTCGTGCAGGCCAGACACGACGTGGCCCGCCAGCTCGTCGAGGTCGAAGTGGCCCGCGAACACGAACGCGCCCTGTACGCCCAGACCGTCCTCGCCCGCGAACGCGCCCAACTGGCCCGCGAGATGCACGACGTCGTCTCCCACCAGGTCAGCCTCATCGCCGTACAGGCCGGAGCCCTGCAGGTCGCCGCCAAGGATCCCGGCGCCCGCGACGCTGCCTGCACCATCCGCACCCTGAGCGTGAACACCCTCGACGAACTCCGCCACATGGTCACCCTGCTGCGCGCCTCCAGCGGCAAGGAAACCGAACTCACCCCCCAGCCCACCCTCGCCGACCTCCAGCAGCTGATCGCCAACAGCGGCATGGAGACCACCCTGACGGGCGGGCTCCCGCCCGGCATCAGCACCACCGCCCAACGCACCATTTACCGCACGGTCCAAGAAGCCCTCACGAACGTACGCAAGCACGCTCCCGGCGCCCGCGCCGAGGTGCGCCTGTGGCACGACGCGCAGCACTTCGGCGTCACCGTCACCAACACCGCCCCCACCCGCCCGTCCGTCGCCCTGCCCAGCGCCCGGCACGGCCTGATCGGCCTGAGAGAACGCGCCGAACTGCTCAACGGCACCCTCACCGCCGAACCCTCCCCACAGGGCGAATACAAGATCGAACTACGGGCCCCCACCCGGCCCGCCTGAGCACAGCCCGCCCGACACGGATCGGCGCTACTTCGCGGAACGCGACCTGGCCCCGTACCTCTCGGCCAAGGTGCTGACGTTGGTTCCCTTCCACAGGGCCTCTACCCGATCTCGTGGAGGCACCGGACAGGGCCTACCGGCCACCTCGCCGACCGGATCGGCCGCAAACCTCTCATCGCCACCGGCATGCTCGTTCAGTCGGCCGGTTTTCATCCTGCGAGGCGCGGCCTCGTTGATCCGCGTCGCGCGCGACGCACGGTCCAGCTTCTCGTCCGCCAGTACTACGGCCGCAGCCCTTAGGGGGGCCTGTCACTATGCCCGCCCGGCACACCGGCAACACCCTCGCCGCCGACACCGGCGCCAAGCTCAGGACCTCATGGCCCGCGCCGGCCAGTCCTCGGAGCGGGGGCACGAATCTGGCACGCGACCGCTGATCACCACGGACAGCAAAAAGGCCCGGGTCTCTGACCTGGGCCTTCCTCATGGAGCGGGTGACGAGAATCGAACTCGCGCTCTCAGCTTGGGAAGCTGATGTTCTACCATTAAACTACACCCGCGTAAGACGACGACCACGTCGGCGTCGGAATGCTCGCCCACTGTACCTCATCGCTGGCCCCCGGTGCTCAAGCCGTGGGGCCGGTGGCTTGTTCCGGGGGAGGGATGTGGCTGCGGGGGAACGGAGTTGGGGCGTACGGTGGAGGGGCGGGAGAGGGGTTGGGCGGGTCCGGAGTGCCGCCTGGAGGGGCATCCCTTTCGTCCCGTAATGTGGCCTTCCTCGTCAGGGCATCAAGCCAGACGCGGCTCTTTGGGGAAGGGACTTCAGGACTTGATGGAGCGCACCGTCGTCCGTTGTGCCGATGGGCACGTGTTCACCACCGCTTCGCTCCCGATGCAGCAGGCCGAACGCCTCGGCCCGAGGCGGCTCGTCCGCTGTCCGCGATGTGCGCGGTTGCGCAGCGTCGTGCCGGTGAGCTTCGAGAAGCAGTAGCGGTATCCGATCAGCAGTGGGCGCGCGGAGTCGTCACGATTGTCGTGGCTCCGCGCGCCTTGCGTATCCTCGGGACGTGCTTCTCTCAGACAAGGACATCCGGGCCGAGATCGACGCCGGGCGGGTGCGGATCGATCCCTATGACGAATCCATGGTGCAGCCGTCGAGCGTCGATGTGCGGCTGGACCGGTACTTCCGGGTGTTCGAGAATCACCGGTACCCCCACATCGACCCCTCCGTCGAGCAGGCCGATCTGACGCGGCTCGTGGAGCCGGAGGGGGACGAGCCGTTCATTCTCCATCCCGGGGAGTTCGTGCTCGCCTCGACGTTCGAGGTGATCACGCTGCCTGATGATCTTGCCTCCCGGTTGGAGGGGAAGAGCTCGCTCGGGCGGCTCGGGCTCGTGACGCACTCCACCGCCGGTTTCATCGATCCGGGGTTCTCCGGGCATGTGACGCTGGAGCTGTCCAATCTCGCGACGCTGCCCATCAAGCTGTGGCCGGGCATGAAGATCGGACAGCTGTGCCTGTTCCGGCTCAGCTCGCCGGCCGAGTTCCCGTACGGGAGTGAGCGGTACGGGTCGCGGTACCAGGGGCAGCGGGGACCCACTGCCTCGCGGTCCTTCGTCAATTTCCATCGGACGCAGGTGTGAGCCCGGCATGAGCGACGTGGACGTACGAGAGAACCTCAGCTACGAGCAGTTCGGGGTTGCCGTGCGCGAGCTTGCGCAGGCCATCGCCGATGACGGGTACGAGCCCGACGTGGTGCTGTCGATCGCGCGGGGTGGTGTGTTCGTCGCCGGCGGGCTCGCCTACGCCCTCGACTGCAAGAACATTCATCTCGTGAACGTCGAGTTCTACACGGGGGTGGGGACCACGCTCGAGATGCCCGTCATGCTCGCGCCCGTTCCCAACGTCGTCGACTTCTCCGACAAGAAGGTCCTCATCGCCGACGATGTCGCCGACACCGGCAAGACGCTCAAGCTGGTGCGGGACTTCTGTCTCGACGCGGTCGCCGAGGTGCGGTCCGCCGTCATCTATGAGAAGTCCCACTCGCTGGTGCAGTGCGAGTACGTGTGGAAGCGGACCGACGAGTGGATCAACTTCCCGTGGAGTGTCTTGCCTGTAGTACATAAGTCGGGCGAGCCGATCACGCCGTCGAAGGAAGCGCTCTGACCTGCACGCCTTCTTCACACGCTTCCTGTAATCATGAGATGGGCCTCGGCGTTGAGTCGGGGCCCATGCGCATGCCTGGAGGGGGACTCAGGGCCACTGCCGCCGTTGAGTTACTTGACGGTAGCCCAGTTCCGAACTAAAGTTCGAATGCGCCCGGTTCCAAAATTTCGCCCTCCCATGAGGTAGGATTTTTGGAACGATGATCGGGGAGGACTCTATGGAAGCCGTGTGCCACGTCGGAGACGATGCAGTCCAGCGACTGCACTCCCTCGGGCTCGTACCCAACGACATCTACACGCCGTTGGGGAAGGCATCGGCTGAGGCCCGGCTCGCTACGGAGCTGGACTCGCCTGGCATGGCCGGCTACACGTTTTGGTCGCGCTGCAACCGGTTCTTCCGGGAGCAGATGCAGGAGAAGGCTGGCTGGGGGTACAGCAACTCTCAGCAGATCCTTCGGTGTCTCCACCCGTCTGAAGATTTCGCCATCACGGCCGTCAGTGCTTCTGGTCCTGTCGGTGATGAGAACGCTTCATGGTCGGGTGCGATACGCACCAAGAACCCTAAAGGGCCCGCTGTTGCCCGCCTCGTTCAGAGGAATGAGGAGCAGCTTGCGCTGTTCTCTGTCCCTGGCCTTCGGGCTGAGGCCCCTGACGTGAGCGAGCTGCCGACGTGGTTCCTCCTCTACAAGTCGACGAAAGAAGGACTTTCCTTCGAACTTTCCATGCCTGTCCAAATGCATGGAAAGTACGTGGATACCTGGCGCGAGCGCATCATCCTCCCGGATAATCCCTTCCGAGGCCCGGAATTCGACATCAAGCGGCTGGACGAGGTCGTCGAAGATGTTGCTGTTGAGGTCCCGGTGGAGTTCAAGGGAGCAATTTAACTCGAACTACCTATGGAGATGGTCGTCATGTTGACCTCCTCGCGGCTAATTCTTGCGCGAAAGCGAAGGCGGATGACGCTGTCTCGGTTGGCGCAAGAGTCTGGCGTTTCAGTGCGAAGCTTGACGGCCTTTGAGAATGGCCATAAGGAGCCTTCATCTGAAACGCTGGATCTCTTGGCTAGCGCTCTGGATCTCCCTATTTCGTTCTTCTCGGCACCGGAGGTTGAGGAGATCGAGGTGGATGCCTTGTCGTTCCGTGCTCTGTCGAAGATGAGTGCGTTGGACAGGGATGCGGCGCGGAGTGCTGGCAGGCTCGCCATTGAGATAAATCAATGGTTGGAAGACCGGTTCAGCTTGCCTGAGCCTGATGTGCCAACCCTTCCTCACCTTAGTCCCGAGGATGCTGCGGAGCGTGTTCGTGCCCTCTGGGGGCTGGGTGAGGCTCCCATCCCAAACATGATTCATCTCCTTGAGTCTCATGGTGTGCGAGTCTTCTCGCTAGCCGCGGATTGTGTTGCTGTTGATGCCTTCTCGTTGCGGTGGAAAGAAAAGACCCCGTTCGTCTTTCTTAATCTTGAGAAGAGCGGTGAGCGAGGGCGCTTTGATGCTGCTCACGAGCTTGGTCACCTTGTTCTTCATGCTGCACACCGGATTCCTCATGGGCAAGAGGCGGAGCAGGAAGCTCAACAATTTGCCTCGGCTTTTCTGATGCCTCGGGCGGGTATTTATGCGCAGATGCTTCATGGCGCGGATGCCAAGAGGATTTTGAGTGCGAAAAGGAAGTGGAAGGTCGCCGCGGTCGCTCTAGCCTATAGGCTAAAAGATCTCGACCTAGTCACTGATTGGGGATATCGAACCGCCGTTAAGTTGCTTTCTCAGATGGGGTATCGGAGGGGCGAGCCTGATGGTATCGTGCGCGAAACATCGCAGCTTCTAAGCAAGGTTTTCTCTGCGTTGAGGGCCGGCGGATTCTCGTCGTCGAAGATGGCTGAAGACCTGGACATCACGGTTGATGAGCTAAATAAGCATGTCTTTGGGCTCGTGCCACTTGTTATTGAGGGGGATAGCGAGCCAGGGAAAGGCCATTCGCGCCCGAATCTGCGACTTGTGTAACCGCCTCAACCCGCCACTTTTCGCCTAGCTTTAGCTATCCGTCTGTCGGTGGGGCCTGTGGGTGGGGGTTGCGGTGCGTCCCTTTTGCGTATCTTGGCTAATCCCTTTGAGGCTTACCTAGTCGTGCACTAAGGTGCGAGTTGAAAAGCCGCGTGGCGGTCTTATGGGGAGGATGAGTGGGCGAGCTTTTGTATCCGGAGTACCGCAGTTACTCCGAAACGAGGGTTATCGTGAACAATGCCATGATGGCGTTGTTGGCAGGTTCGCGGCTCGCGGGGCATACTCTGCAGCTCACGACGGGTTCCCAGCGAACCCTTGGCGAACTTTTTCCCGCTGTGGAGCACATAAAGCGATTCAATCTGCGCAGCGATGCAGCTCGATCTCTCCTTCATGACGCAGATCATCATCTGGCCTCGGTAGCGCTGCCCTACGCTTTGGCCACGCACGAAGACTTCGTGATGTCGAGCATTGATCTATTGCGAAGCCAAGGCTTCCCAATACGAAGGGCCGGAAAGCCAATCAAGGCATGGAATATGCACGAGGTTTTGTTCAACTCGTCAGGCTACGCCGTCCCGGGTGACTTGCTCGAAAGTTTTCACCTCCTACGCGAGATGAGGAACTGCACTATCCACGCTGGTGGCAAGGTGCAACCGGAGCTATCGACACGCATCGCCGCGATGGGGGCAGCCTCCACGATGGAATGGCAACGCCTTAACGGACAATCCCCAAGCAGCGTTGTTCAATCTGGTCAGGTGACACTGATCGCCGAGCACATCTTCACGGCATTCGCCATCACGAAAAACCTGGGGCGAGAAATTAATGCCGCCTTGACTTCGGCGATACCCAGCTCGTCGTGGGCTCGCGCTGCGGTAGAGGACTACCAAGGCGTAACGTCGAAAATAAGAAACTCGTCAGGTTGGCGCCGCAGCCTGGTCGGGTATGCACAAAAGTACTACGAGCCTGCAAAATTGACGGAAGCGGACCTCGAACAAGCAGCGAGAGGGTTGGGGTACTGGACCCTAGCCACTTGGAGATAAAATAGGGGCTCTTCCTATTGAGCTACATCCGACAAAGTCGGAGCCGGGACTCGAACCCGGGTCTCCACTATTCTGCGGAAGTCCTGGTCATGAACCATCGGGAGCAGAACTCCAGATTTCCTGCGCGGGATCTTACCACGGCGGGAGCTGAGGGCGAGGCGGCGGTCACCTGACGTTCTGCCCTAACCCACCAACCCTTAGCTCCCATCCCGTCCGCCGTCGACCCACACACCGTGGAGCGGGCGTGGTCCCTGGCGTCCAGGTGGAGCGCGCCACTGTACGAACGACCTGGACGCCAGGGACCACGTCTGCTCGGCTCTGCCTGGGTCGGCGGTGGACGGGATGGGAGCTCCCCGCGCACGCCACTACGGGCCCGCGGTCGGGAACGGTGCCCCCTCCATCCCGGTGCCGGCCGGTCCCCCGCCGGAGGCGGACTACCTCGCTCGCCTCCGCGAGCTTGGGCAAGGAACCCCCGGCTTCTTGCCTCAGTAACAGAGGTGCGGCCTACGGCCGCGCAAACCTTGGCAGCTCGCTGCGCTCGCGCGCGACGGCGTTCGGGAGCTCCCGCCCGCCGCGTGCTTCCGGGCCGACTCGGACCTGGCGTGCCCGACGGGTCGGCACAGTCCCTGCGACTCTCCCGGCTACGCTCGCGCGGGAGCGTCCCGCAGCGCGTGGCTGCGGGGCGCCGATCCACTTTCGCAACAGGCCCTAGCTTGACTCTGTCGGGGATCTTGGAGTTTCGCGATGCGACAGCATTGTCAACGGGCATGCTCGGGTAGTTCCGATGACCGATGCAGCTGTCGAGGTGCCCGTTGTCCCTCCGCCCCCGCTCCGGTGAGCAAGTCCCGCCTCTGACCGCGCAGGTCGCGCGGGCGAGCAACCCGGGCGGCACGACGGCGATATGGGTGCGTGACCGGCTGGACGGGCTGTGGTGTGACGAGGACTTCGTCGACTGGTACCCGCGGGACGGGCGTCCGGGTCTCTCGCCCGCTCAGCTGGCCACCGTCTGTGTGCTGCAGTTTCTGCTCGGCCTGTCGGACCGGCAGGCTGCCGAGGCGGTCCGCTGCCGCATCGACTTCAAGTACGCCATGGCCATGGAGCTGGATGACCCCGGCTTCCACCACAGCGTGCTGGCCGACTTCCGTGACCGTCTCACCGAAGACGACCGGGCCGACCGCCTCCTCGACCTCGTCCTGGCCCGCCTCAAGGACGCTGGCCTGGTACGCGAGCGCACCACGCAGCGCACCGACTCCACCCACGTCCTGGCCGCGGTGCGCGACCTGACCCGCCTGGAACTGATCACCGAGGCGGTACGTGCCGCACTGGAAGAAGTCGCCGGCACCTCCCCTCACCTGCTGGACAAGCTGGTCGACGAGGAGTGGGGGCGCCGCTACGGCCGGCCGGTCCGCCTGGGCAAGAACCCCACCAAACCCAAGACCAGGATCCTCGCCACCGGAAACGACGCCGTCCTGCTCCTGGAACACCTCTACCGTCACGGGGAAGGCCGGGCGTTCGGCCCTCGTATCCAGGCCCTGCGCCAGATCATGGTGCAGAACTACCACCGTGACGCCGCAGGACGCCTGCTCTGGCGCACTGCCGAGGACGACGGACCGGGGCTGCCACCCTCGTCCCGGGCGATCGTCTCGCCCTACGACACCACGGCCCGCTACGCACGGCACGGACACATCATCAGCTGGAGAGGGTTCTCCGCTCACCTGACCGAGACTTGCGCTCCGGACAGCCCCAACGTGATCACGGACGTGGCCACCAGCGCGGCCACCACCCACGACAGTCAGGTCCTGCCCGGCATCCACACCCGCTTGTCGCGGCGCGGGCTGTTGCCGCACGAGCACCTGGTCGACAGCGGCTACACCTCCCTGGTCCACCTGGAACAAGCCGCCCGTGATCACCAGGTCACCGTCTCCGGGCCACTCCGGAGCAACCCCACCCGCCAACACCGCCGGAACGAGGGCTTCGCCCGGGACGACTTCCACATCGACTACGACCGCCGGCAGGTCACCTGCCCCCAGGGCCAGGTCAGCCAGGGCTGGCACGGCCCCTACCCGACCTCCTCGCCCACTGCGGCCCCGCTGATCGTGGCCAGGTTCACCAAGGCTCAGTGCCAGCCCTGCCCGGCCCGTGCCCAGTGCACCACCTCCCGCGAGAGCACCCGCACCGTGGGGTTTCCCCCACGAGAACTCCGCGACCTGCAGCTGCGTGTCCGTACCGAGCAGCAGACCCCCGAGTGGAAGGCTCGCTACGCGGTGCGCTCCGGAGTGGAGGGAACCGTCAACGAATTCGCCCACGGCCACGGCATGCGACGATGCCGCTACCGAGGCCAGAGCAAGGCCCACGTCCAGCACGTCCTGACCGCCATCGCCATCAACATCGAGCGCCTCAGCGGACTACCGCCGACCGAGGAAGCACCCACGCCCCGCCGGCCGACGGCCTTCCAGAGCTATCTCGACCAGCACAAGATCCCTCGGCTCACCTCCTGGCGAACCCTTGGCAGCTGACCTGGACAACTCCAAGATCCCCGACAGAGTCAAGCTAGTGGGGTTTAGTCGACCGTCTGCCCGTCGTATATACCGCCCCTGCAGGTCGGGAGCACGGGCGTCGACCGATCGATCGTTCCGCCGCCGTCCGTGCACTCACCCGGGGTGACGCTGCCGGGCGGGGTGACGCTGCCGGCGGTGGCGGTGGCGGCGCCTGTGAGGCCGAGTCCGGCGAGGGCTGCCGTGGCGATGACGGCGGTGAGGATTCGTCGAATGCGCATTTGGTTCGCCTTTCACGGATTGCCTCGGTTGGGGCACTAATCAGCTTGATGTTCACCCATGTGGGTGGCACATCATGTTGGGCCATTCGGGTGACAGTGCTGTCGGGTGCGGGGTCGGTGACGCGACCCGTCGGACAGGCCCTGGAACGAAGAGACCACCCCGGCCGGATGGGTGGTTTCTTCGTTGTTCCGGAGGGGGCAGCGTCCGCAACCATCGTCTTGGCCGTGGGCCGCTCTATGCGGTGATCGACTCATGGCCACCGGCCCTGTCCACCAGTGGGCGCGCGTCGGCGCAGCGCGGGCGGAGCGGGCCGGAGGCAGGAGCGGCGCCCGGAGCGGAGCCGGGAAGCGCGCCCGGCGGAGCGGAGCGCAGCCGGGGCTTGATGAGGTAGAGAAACCTGTAACAGCTCTCGCTCTTGCCTTGGTCAGGCTGAAGGCGCGTTGGTGGTCATGAGTCGACTCGTGAATCCGGCTTGGCACAGGCGCTCGTACGCCTCGAACACATCGGCGGGTACCGGTTGGCTGATCATGAACCCCTGCTCCGGGTAGATCATCAATCGCTGAAGCGCACCGACCAGCATGTCGATCACCAGGCGGGCGTCACCGATGGAGTCGACGTACTCGTCCAACGTCATCGGAGTGGAGGCGCTGATCACCTCGACTTCGGGCCAGAGCTTGCGTGCCGTGGCGTACGCTCGCCGCTCCTCGTACGGCTTGCTGATCAGGAGCACTGAGGACACCTCGATGCCGGCCTCTTCAAGCAGCTCTCGTGAGAAGCGGATGTTCTCACCTGTGTTGCGGGCGCGCGGCTCCACGAGAACGGCCGTACTGGGGACACCGAGCTCCAGTGCCCGTTCCTGGTAGTGGACGGCTTCACCGCGGGGCATGCGTTCCCGTGTCGTGGGGCTGGTGGCACCGGTGAACACGAGCAGTGGAACCATGCCGCGCTTGTACAGGTCCACTGCCGTGTCGGCCACCCCGAGGTCGTGGCTGCCGAGCCCGATCGCAACCGAGCATGGCCGGGGTGAGTGGCCCATCTGGTGGTAGTCCCAAACGCGCCGGGCATCTGCCCAATCCTGTGTCGAGATCACTGCTGACCTTCCCTGTCCCTCGCCGAGTCGGGCACCTTGAACTCGTACTCCCACGCGAAGCGCGATGCCGCGTGTACCCCGATGGCGAATTCCACGACGGTGCCCGTGGCCGTATAGGTCGTTCGATGCAGCTCGACGACCGGTTCGCCGGGCGGCAGTTGAAGGAGCTTCACCTCGTCCGGTGTGGCGGCACGGGCAAACAGTCGCTCTTTCATGTGATCGATCTCGTAACCCGCGTCGTACAGCACGCGAAATCCGCCGCCTCGGCCGGCGGGCCCCGGCGTGGGGTCCACCAGGCGCGTGCCCTCAACGTGCTCGGGTCGGTAGTAGCTGGTCAGCGTGTGCGTCGGCTGGTCGCCTTCCTTGACCAGCCGCGCGCGGGCGTAGACCTCGGCGCCTTCCGGTAGTCCATGTGCGGCTGCTACCTCCGGTGGCGCTACGACGCGACTGACCGTCTGGGTCTGCTCGTTCCGGCGGTACCCCCGGCCGGAGGCCACACGGTCCGCGATGAAGGCGACCTCGTCACCGTCCCGCCACTTGGCTTTGTCGTACCGGGCGATACCCAAGCGCTTGAGGGGAACTTGCTGGCGCACGACCGTGCCGTGGCCGCGCGACGAGGTGACCAGGCCTTCGGCTTCCAGCGCCTTGTAGGCGGCATGCACGGTGGCCTTGGAGCCTTCGCCTGCCTCGACAAGGTCTCTGATGTGCGGCAACTGCTGGCCGGGGGCGTAGTCACCCCTTCTGATCTGCTCAGCCAGCTTGTCTGCCAGCTCTCGCCACTTGGGCGCCATCTCGAACCCCTCTCGACGAGGTCTAGTGAAACATAGTCCTAGGACTGTTGACAGTCCTAGGACTGCGGTGCACTATCTCTCTTAGTTGCTCGCAGTCCTAGGACAGCGAGCGCCGGAAGGCCCTTTCGGGCTGCTCTGACGTCAACGCAGGGAGTACTGATGCCGTCCTTCAAGATCGACCTTTCGACCGCCGTGGTGTTCGTGGCGACCGCGCCGGAACCGAAGATGGCCAACAAGCGGACCGGAGAGCGGGCCATCGACCGCGAGACCGAGGCTCCGCTGTCGACCGTCGGCCTGCTGGTCTCCGACGAGGGTGAGGGCAACCTCTACCAGGTCACCGTTCCCGAGACGGGCGTCCCGGCCAGCCTGACGCCGGGCATGCCGGTGGCCGTGACCGGGCTGAAGGCTCGGGACTGGGAGAACGAGTTCAACGGGCAGAAGCGCCACGGGATCTCGTTCCGCGCCGTCGCGATCACCCCGCTGGGGGCCTGACCATGACGGACCTGGTCACCTGGCTGGAGGTGGGCGGTGCTGCGGCCGGTGCCGGGGGGCTCTGCTTCGCCAAGGAGCGTGCCCCGCGGGCGTACTGGTCGCTGGTCGGCCTGCCGGTCACTTGGGGCCGGTTCACCTGGACGTACGGCTCGACCATGGACGTGTGCGGGCTGACGGTGCACCCGTCCCGGCTGCGGGCGTTCATGACCCGCAACGTGGCTCGCCGCGAGGTGCGGCCGGTGCCGCCCCGGGTGCGCCGTGTCCGCCCGACCTCGACGGGGCTGCGGGTCTCCCTCCGCCTCCCCGCCGGTCTGGAGCCCGCCGACATCGTCGCCTCCTCCGAGCGCCTCCGTCACGCCTGGGGTGTGCACTCGGTGACCGTGGTGGAGACCAAGCCGGGCCACGTCGAGCTGCGCATGACGGGCTACGACGTACTGGCCAGGGTCAAGATGCCGCGTCGGGCCGTGCCCCGTGACCTGGTCGTGCCGGTGGCGCTGCGGGAGGACGGCACGGTCTTCGAGCGGGACTACCGCAAGATTCCGCACGCCCTGACCCTGGGCGCGAACCAGTCCGGCAAGTCCATGTATCAGCGCAACCTCATCAAGGGCCTCGCGCGGCTGCCGGTCGGCCTCGTGGGCATCGACTGCAAGCGCGGGGTCGAGCAATCCCGCTATGCGCCCCGCCTGTCGGCGCTGGCCACCGATCGGGAGAACGCCGGCCACCTCATCGACGCACTGGTCGGGGAGATGGAAGACCGCTTCGACCTGCTCTCCCTGTACGGGGTCTCTGACCTGTGGGAACTGCCCGAGAAGATACGGCCCGTGCCGCTGGTCGTGCTGATCGACGAGGTGGCAGAGCTGTTCCTGGTGACCTCCAAGAAGGACGAGCCCGCCCGCGACCACACCGTCATGCAGCTGGTCCGGCTGGGGCAGATGGCCCGCGCGATCGGCATCTACCTGGAGGCCTGCGGGCAGCGCTTCGGCTCCGACCTGGGCAGGGGCGCGACCGCCCTGCGCGCTCAGCTCACCGGCCGTGTGGTGCACCGGGTCAACGACAAGCAGACGGCGGAGATGGGCCTGGGCGACATCGCCCCGGACGCGGTGCTCTCGGTAACCGGGATCCGGGCGGACCGTCCCGGTGTCGCGGTGGCCGGTGACGCCTCCGGCTACTGGTCCCGTATCCGCACCCCCGAGACCACCCCGGCCGAAGCCGTCGCCGTCTGCCGGGAGTTCGCCCATCTCACCCCCGAGCTGCCGTTCCTCGCCCCGTTCCGCCCGGTGGGGCAGATCACGGTGCCGCCCATGCCCACCGCGCCACCGCTGGTGCCAGCACAGGTCCCCGGCGAGTAACCAACCCCGCTCCACGGTCGGCGCGACCGCCTCGCGCCAAGTCCGTACCCGAGCCATGCCGAAAACAGGAGGACAGCAATGGCCGGCAAGCCCTGGTTCGAACTCACTCCGGTGGAACGGGACGACGCCAACCGGCTGGGCTTTCTCTTCGAGACCTTGCAGAACGACTTGCAACTCGGCCTGGTCGTCGACCACTTCGTCGTGGTCCTGACCGATGCTCTCGACTCCGAGTTCGCCACCCGCGCCGAAGGCGCCTACCCGCCCGCCGGACACGGCTACCCGCGTCTGGAGTCGTGATCGCTATGGCCGCTCGGAAGACCGCCAAGCCCCAGATCAAGCAGTGCCCGCCCTGCAAGGGCACCGGCGAGGTATCCCGCCCCGTCCGCGTCGGCCGCAAGCGCCAGTACGCCGGCGAACAGTCCGGCATCTGTCTGGGCTGCCTGGGCTCCGGCGAGATCCCCGTCGACGACTGAACCCCTGCCGGGACCGGGCGGCCGGACAACGCTCCCCGCCCGGGTCCTGGCCCAATCCCCTGAAAAGGAGGTGAAGACCGGTGTCCGTCAAGATCCGAGCCGTCGTCCTCGTCCTCGCTCTGATCGCCGGCTCCCTGTCCTTCGCCCACCTCCACGACCTCGCCGCAGCCGCCGGCCAAACCGGCTGGAAAGCCTGGGCCTACCCCATCTCCGTCGACCTGCTGCTGGTCTGCGTCCTGCACCGCCTCCGCGGCGACCGGTCCATGGCTGCCTGGTTCTGGTTCCTGATCGCCCTGGTCGCATCCCTCGGCGCCAACATCGCCACCGCCGGCGTCCTCGACCTCGACCACGTCCCGCCCTGGCTGCGCGTCGTCGTCGCCGGCTGGCCCGCGTTGGCCTTCCTCGGCGGCACCCTCCTCGCCCACCAACCCACCGACCACACGCCGGCTCCCGCTTCGGAGCCCGCACCCGTGGTCGACCGCGCCGAGGCAACCGAACCGCCCCCGGCACCGGAGATCACCACTCCTGAGCCTGCACCGGCCCTGCTCGTGGCGGCTCCGGCCGTGACCGTGCCGCCGGCTCTGGTCGACCACGCTCGCAAGGTCGCCACCGAGCACCGCACCCGCACCGGAACCGACATCGACACGGCCACCCTGCGCGCCCGTCTCGGAGTCCCGGAAGACCTCGCCGGCGCGATCGTCGCCCAACTCGCCTAATCCATAAGGAGGTTGATCCTCGTGCGCCCGAACCGCTTCTACGACGTGATCCGCATCGGCCCGGTGAAGGTCGGCACGTTCAACAACGGACGCGGCCAGACCCGGCACACCGCCGCCTGCACCGCCCCCAAGTGCGGGTTCTCCACCGAGCACGCGAATCGCTCGGCCGCCGAACTCGCCGCCCGCACCCACCGCTGCACCGCCTGACCCGGAGGGAGACCTGTCATGCGTCTGCCCGACGAACAGCTCAGGGCCGGGCACATCCCCGCCGACCTGTACCGGCAGATCCCGCCCGGGACCGACGTGCGCCACGTCGTGATCGTCCAGGAGGCTCCGCGCTCCTACACCGGCCCGATCGTCCTCACTCTCGTGATCACCGCCGGATCCGTCGCGGTGCTGCTGGTGATCGCGTTCGTCACCCAGATCATCGCGGCCTCGATCGTCTCGGTGCTCTCGGCCACCTGCGGCATCAGCTACACGATCAGCCGCACATCCAAGCGCAAAGGCTCTCCGCCGGCGCTGGGCAAGTAACGCCCCCCGGGGCGGCCTCAACCGCCAAGTATCCGCCGCCCCGGACGGCTCCACACCTTCCAGATTCATTGATCCGAAAGGGCACACCCATCATGCCTGTCCGCGTCCCGAACCGTCCGGTCTGCCACCACTGCGACGGCTTCCCCGTCGTCTCCATCACCACCGGCGACCGCCACCGCGACCGCTCCCGCGTCCTGCTCCGCGTCGTCTGCCACGTCTGCCAGGGCACCGGCCACACCACCCCCGCCGCCCTCGCGCGGGCCGGGAAGTGATCGCCATGCGACTGCGGGTCCTGGACCTGTTCTCCTGCGCCGGCGGAGCCGCCGTGGGCTACGACCTGGCCGGGTTCGAGGTCGACGGCTGCGACATCGCCGACCGCCCCCGCTACCCCTTCGCCTACCACCAGGGCGACGCCCTCGAATACCTCGCCCACCTGATCGCCACCGGCGACATCGAGCGGTACGTCCTCGTGCACGCCTCCCCGCCCTGCCAGGCCGGTTGCGCCCTGACCGTGGGCACCAACGCCTCCCAGGGCTGGGGCGGCACCCACACCGATCTCGTCACCGCCACCCGCGAACTGCTCGACCTCACGGGTCTGCCCTACGTCATCGAGCAGCCCAACGGCCGTGCCGAGATCCGCAAAGACCTCACGCTGTGCGGCGAGACGTTCGGCCTCGGCGTGCTGCGGCACCGCAACTTCGAACTCGGCCGGTGGGCGACCGCGAGGCCGGCGCATCCCAAGCACCGGGGATACGTGCGGGGCTGGCGCCACGGCATCTACCGCGACGGCCCGTATGTGGCCGCGTACGGGGACGGCGGCGGCAAGGCCACCGTGGCCGAGATGCAGGCTGCCATGGGGATCACCTGGACCGACGTCCACGAGGAACTCACCGAGGCGATCCCGCCCGCCTACACGAAGTGGATCGGCCACGCCTTCCTGACTGCCCGTCGGGAGGTCTTCGCGTGAGGAGCCTCACCACTTCGGCACACATCGAGCCGGACACCCGCTTCTGCGTCACGCCCTTCGCAGACAGCGCCGAGCCCTTCGTCAGCCTCCGCCTTGAGGGCGAGTTCGTCGCGGTCGCGTTGATCGCCTCCCTCGGCACCTCCGAGGCACTGCGCAGCCTGGCCGCCGCAGCGATCGAAGCCGCCGGCGCCCTGGACGCCATGGCCACCGACACGCCGGAGGTGCCCGCGTGACCGACGCCGCCACCATGGCGGGCCTGGACCCGGCCACCCTCGCCGACGTGCTGAGGCTGGCCGGGTCGAACGGCTTCGACCGCATCCAAGAGCAGATCCGCCGCACCGGCGGCTGCGCCGACCCGATCCACCTGCAAGGCTCCACCGTCACCCGCGACGCCCTGACGGGACAGGTGCTGCACTCGTACTCGACGGACAGCGAACCCAGCGGACGGCTCCGCATCGCCTGCGGCAACCGCCGCGCCTCCCGGTGCCCGGCCTGCGCCTGGACCTACGCCGGCGACACCTACCACCTCATCCGCGCCGGACTGGTCGGCGACCCCGACAAAGGCACCCCTGACACGATCCGCGATCACCCGCGCGTCTTCGCCACCCTCACCGCGCCCTCCTTCGGGCGCGTCCATAACCGCCCCGGCAACCGCCCGTGTGCTTGCGGCACCCGCCACAGCGAGGACGCTCCCGAACTCGGCACCCCGCTCGACCCCGCGTCGTACGACTACGCCGGCGCGGTGCTGTGGAACAACCACGCCTCCGAGCTGTGGCGCTACTTCACGATCTACCTGCGCCGCGAGATCGCCCGCCGCGCCGGCCTCACCCAGAAGGACGCCCGCGAACAGTCCCGGGTGTCCTTCGGCAAGGTCGCCGAGTACCAGAAGCGCGGCGCCGTGCACTTCCACGCCGTGATCCGCTTCGACGGCCCCGACGGGCCCGACGATCCCCCGCCGGCCTGGGCCACCCTCGACCTGCTCACCGACGCCATCCGTGCCGCCGCCGCCCGCGTCGCGGTCGACGTGCCCCCGGCCGGTGACCAGCCCGCCCGCACGCTGGGCTGGGGCACGCAGCTCGACGTGCAGCCGATCGGCGCCTTCGGCCATGGCGAGGAGATCACCGAACAGGCTGTGGCCTCGTACGTGGCCAAGTACGCCACCAAGGCGGCCGAGACGACCGGCACCGTCGATCGCCGGATCGGCAACAAAGAGGCCCTGGTCCTGCTCCGCGTACCCGACCACCCCGCCCGGCTCATCGAGGCCTGCCTGGACCTGCACGCGCTCTACCCGGACCGCAAGCTCCGCGACTGGGCTCACATGCTCGGCTTCCGCGGCCACTTCTCCACCAAGTCCCGCCGCTACTCCACCACCCTCGGCGCCCTGCGGCAGACCCGCGCCGACTACCGCGCAGCCCAACAGCGCGAAGCCCTCGGCCTGCCCGACCCCGGCGACGACACCGAGGCGACCACCCTGACCCTCGCCCACTGGACCTACGCCGGCCACGGCCACACCCCCGGCGAATCCTGGATCGCGGCCAGCATTCGCCGGGAGATCCAGCTCAACCGTGAGACCGCCCGCGAGGAACTGGCTGGGGGTGTGCTTGATGAGCACAGCAGCTAAGTCGAAGTCTCGGCAGCAGGAAGCGAAGACAAGCGTGATGACCACGGAGGAGTGGTTGCGCATGCACCTTCGACGTGCCCCTGCGCGCGACGAGGAATGGGTGCGCCGCGCGCTCCTTCTTCAGGGGCGAGCCTGAAGCATCACCGCCATACCGGCTCGATCAGGCTGGGGTCGAAAATGCGCTTCCCTCGACCAGCCGGATGAATCATGACGGCTGACAGACTGTGTAGCACGATCTCCTGTTGGCGTTCGACGGGGAGGTCGAAGAACTCGTCCACGGTGAGATCGCCCGCTCCGGCCTGCGCTTCAGCCTGCTTCTTCTCCTTGTAGAACCGGGCGCGTGCCAACTTCAGCTCGTCCCGCGCGCGCTCCTTGGCGGGCAGAAGCTGAAGGAGCGTCGACACAGAGATCTGCTTGGACTTCTCGGCCTCGAGGAGTTGGGTGATCTCTTGGGAGATCGCTTCGAGTTCCTGTTCCTGGGACCATCGCTGATCAACTGGCGTGGCAGCGGTTGCCGCACGCTCCCGCTGCTCCTCCAGGACGAGTTGCGCGATCAGACGGTCGACTGGCTCGCCTGTGCGTCCGACCTTGCCGCAACCGCCGTTCACTACGGAGCACTGGTACTTGTACTTCGATGCCTTCGATCCGGGCTGCCATTGCTGGTTGATCTGGCCCCGGATCTTCGTCTTGCACAATGCGCAGCGAGCGATGCCGGAGAGCAGGTATTTCCGCGCCCGGTTCTTGTTGGGGTAGTCCAGCTTCCGCTCAGCGACGGCGGCACACACGGCCTCCCACTCTTCGACCGTGTTGATCGTCTCCCACTCGCCCATGACCGGCTGACCGTCGTCGCCGTAGAGGATCTCCCCGTGGTAGGTCCGGTACCCGACGAGTCGGGGACTGGTCAGGATGTGCTCCACATGGTGGTGCGCCATCCGCTTGGTTCCGGCCCGCGGATTGCCCAAGCCCTGCTCCCACCAGCGCTGACGGATGGTCCCGATGCGTACGCCAGCCAGGATCTCGCGCTGAGCCTCGCGAATGGCTGCGGCGGCCTCCGGGTCCACCTTGTTGCGAGCGTCCTTGCGCCATCCGTACGGCGCCGGCCCGCCGCTGTCCTTGCCCTGCTGGGCCAGCTCCAGGTGCTTGCGCTTGATCCGGCGTGACGCGTCGTGCGAGGACTTGTTGGCGAACGCGACCATGATGCGCGCCATGGTCCGGCCGTCCGGCGTAGCGATGTTGATGTCGTTGGTGACGGTGGCGAACTCCAGCCGGGGCCGGTCGTCGAAGATCTCGATCAGCCGTTCCAGGTCACGTGGCTGTCGGGCGAGCCTGTCCAGGTCGTACGCGACGATGCCGTCGATGAGGCCGGCACGGAGGTCCTTCAGCATCAGCTCGAACTCATCGCGCACAACGTTGCGCTTGAACGCCGATACGTCGTTGTCCTCGTAGACCTTCACGGGCTGCCACGATCGAAGATCTGCGAGACGTTCGCAGTCCTGCCGCTGACGGGCGACACCCAGCGCCTCGCCCTCGTCGTCCCGTGAGATGCGGGTGTAGATCCCCACCCTACGCGCCACGATCGGCCTCCCCTGCCTCCTGAGCAGGGTCAGACTACTAGGGTCATTCAGTCAAGTCAGCTTGGTCCGTTCAGCAGCCCGTGGTGAAGCGGACGGGGCAGGTGCTGGACGCCTGATCAGGGACCTCACATGACAGGGCCCCCGGCTGCGCGCCGGGGGCCCTGTCATGTCGTGCCGACCCTCAGAACGTGCCCAGCTTCACGATCGACAGCAGTGCGATCAGCTGGATCGCGGAGGCGCCCAGGGCCTTCGGCCACGGCAGGTCGTGGGAGCGGCTGACCATGAGGGTGAGGAGGGCGCCGCCGGCGACCCAGGTGGCCCAGCCCAGGATCTGGACGAAGGGGGCGTCGCCGCCCATGAACATCGCGACGATCAGACGGGGGGCGTCCGAGAGGGACATGATGAGCATGGAGAGGCCGACCGTCGGCTGCCAGGCGCCGTTGCCGCCGAGCTGGCGGGCCAGGGTGTGCGTGACCACGCCCAGGACGAAGGCGCTGAGCACCATGGCCACGGCCGTCGTCAGGACGATCGGTATCGCGTTGGAGAGGGTGGCGCTGATCGCGTCCTCGCGGGCGCCGTCGAAGCCGAAGACCGCGAGCAGGCCGTAGAGGAAGGTCACGACGAGGGCGGGGACCCACATCGTGTAGTCGCGCATCCGGAGGAAGGTCTGGTTGGGGGCGAGGACGATGCCCCTCAGCAGGTCCTTCCAGTGCAGACGCGGGCCGATCGGGGCCGACGGCGCGGTCGAGCCCGCGTGGTAGGTCTCCCCCTGGCTGTAAGGCTCCTCGCCGACGGAGAACGCCTGGGTGTGGCCGGGGTTGTTGGCGGCGTACGGGTCCGGGGCGCCGTGCCGGTGGCCGTCGTCGCCGAAGTACTCCGGTTCGCCGCCGCCCTGAGGGCCGTAGCCGCCGTTCGACTGCGGCCAGTGGCCGCCGCCGTAGTTCTGCTGCCCCGGGTGGGGGTGCCGCTGCGGCGCCGGGGGATAGCCGTACGACGGTCCCTGCGGCGCCTGCTGTCCGTACGGGGGGTGTTGCGGTCGCGTGTGCGGGGCGCGGTTGTCCCGGCCGCCGCGTCCGATCCTGAATCCAGCCACGTCATCGAACGTACCTGGTCTCGGAGGTCCGCGTGCCGGGCCCGGGGTTGCGGGCCCGGCTTTGCGGCCGAGCTGTGACATCCCTTACGGGGAGCACCGCGGGATACCGGGGCCGGCCCTTAAGGGGCGTCCCGCAGGGGCAGTTGGCCGGTCACTGCAGAATGCCCTGGCCCAGTCGCGGGTAGCCGGTCGCCGGCACGCCCACCGACGCCGGCCCCCAGCTCGTGGCGCCCTTCGTCGTCACGCCCGACGACGACCCGCGCAGGCTCCATACGCCGCCGTCCGCGTCGTTCTCGCCGTCGGCGCCGGCGAACAGGTCCGCGCGGCCGTCGCCGTTGACGTCGGTGAGGCGGACCGTCCAGCCGAAGCGGTCGGAGGCCTCTGCGGTGCCGGGGACGCCGGCGGTGTTCTGGGTGATGGACTGGGCGCCGGTCGTGGTCAGGCCGCCCGGCGCGCCCCGCAGCACGGTGACACTGCCGGCGAGCTTCGCGGTGCCGATGGTCTCGAAGTTGGCGGAGACCGCCAGGTCGGCGTAGCCGTCGCCGTTGATGTCGTCGACGGAGAGCCAGTGCCCGAACCAGTCGTCCGGCTCGTCGGCGCCCGGCACTCCCGGGGTGTCCTGGGTGATGGTCTGGGCGGGCTGGGTTCGGGTGCCGCTGCTGCTGCCGAGGTACACGTTGACGGAGCCGCCGTCGCCCTCCTGGACGGAGCCGGGGGGCGCGCCGGTGACGACGTCGTCGTAGCCGTCGCCGTTGAGGTCGCCCACGGCGGCGGCCGTCTGCCAGCTGTCGCTGTGCAGGACGGTCTGCCTGACCGGGCCGGAGGGCGAGCCGAGGTAGACGTGGGTGGCGTCGTAGTACGTGTACGGGTCCTCGATGAGGTACGTGCCGGTGATGACGAGGTCGTCGGTGCCGTCGCCGTTGACGTCGCCGGAGGTGAGGGCCTCGGCGCCGTGCACGATGCCCGTGTAGAGGTCGGCGGTGAGCTCGACGCTGGATGCGGGGGCGACGTTCTTGCCGATGCCGTGGTGGATCCAGATGTCCTTGCCCGTGCTGCCGACGGCGAGCTCGGGCCGGCCGTCCCCGTCGAAGTCGCCGACGGCCAGGGACATGCCGTAGGAGTCGTGCGCGGAGCGGGCCGGGTCGGCGATCGACTGGCCGCCCGACAGGCCGCTGCGGCCGCCCCAGACGACCACGACCGCGCCGCCGTCCTTGTCGCCGTCGACGTCCTCGTCCTCGGCGCCGATCACCAGGTCGGCGTAGCCGTCGTTGTTGAGGTCGCCGGAGGTGAGCCGCTTGCCGAAGTTGTCCTCCGTCTCGGCGGAGCCGGGGATGCCCGCGGTGTTCTGCGAGATCACCGTGCGGCGGGTGGTGCTGAGGCCGGAGGACGAGCCGTACTGGACGACGACGGCGCCGGCGCGGGTCACGCCGCCGACGGTGGCGTACGGCGCGGCGGTCACCAGGTCGCGGTAGCCGTCGCCGTTGAAGTCGTCGGCGTACCGGGCGGGCGCGGCAGTGGCCGTGGCGGGCAGGGCGGTCAGCAGGCCGGTGGTGAGGGTGGCGGCCAGGAGGAGGGTGCGCTTGCGCATCGGGTCCGTTCGGGAGGTCGGAACAGAGAAGTCGGGAAGTGCGCTCAGTCGGCGAAGGAGCCGCCGAACTCCGGGAGGACGAAGGCGCCGGTCGTCGTCGTGCCGCCCGAAGCGCCGCGCAGCACCAGGGAGGTGCCGGCCGCGCCGATGCCGAGGTCGGCCTTGCCGTCCTTGGTCACATCGCGCAGGCGCAGGGTGTAGCCGAAGGACATGTACGCGTCGGCGGGGCCGGTCACGGTCTGCGGGATCCAGGAGGAGCGCAGGCCGGACAGGCCGCCGGAGCCGCCGCGGAAGAGGTGCACCCCGCCCTGGTCCTCGTTGCCGCTGACGTCCTCGTGCGGGACGCCGACCGCGAGGTCCGCGTAGCCGTCGCCGTCGGCGTCGCCCGCCGAGACGGCGTACCCGAAGTTGTCCTCCGGCTCCGGGCTGCCGGAGACGCCGGAGCTGGCCTGGTTGTAGGTGTGCGAGCCGCTCGGTCCCGAGGCGGTGCCGCGCCAGACGAGGACCGAGCCCTTGCCGTCGGTGGACCACGGGCGGCCGAAGGCGATGTCGCCGTAGCCGTCCTTGTCGAAGTCGCCGATCGCGGCGGTCGACGCGGCGACCGTCTTGGAGGCGCCCGAAGTCAGGCCGCTCGACGCCCCCTTGAGGAACCAGGCGCGCTCGACCGGCTGGTTGTCGATGAACTGCTCGCCCAGGATCACCAGGTCGGTCTTGCCGTCACCGTTGACCTTGCCGGCGGCGAGGGCGTTCGAGTACCAGCCCGCGCCCTCCTTGTCGATCTCGCTGACGGCGCCGGTGGAGCCGGACTTGGTGAAGCCGCCCCGGTACAGCCAGGTCTCGGAGCCGCCGATCACCGCGAGGTCGGGCGAGCCGTCCCCGGTGAAGTCGCCGGTGGCCACATCGCGGCCGAAGTAGCTCTTCGCACCGGACTTCGGGGCGACGGCGGTGCCGCCGGACAGGCCCGAGGCCGAGCCCCAGACGATGGTCACCGAGCCGTGGTACTGCGTACTGCCCACGTGCTCCGTCGAGTTGCCGACGACCAGGTCCGCGTACCCGTCCCTGTTGAGGTCCGCGCTGGCGATGCTCTCGCCGAACTGGTCGTCCTCCTCGCCGGTGCCGGGGACGCCGGGGCTGTCCTGGTGGATGAACTGGGTGCGGGTGCCGGGGCCGTTCGCGGTGCCGTAGACGATCGTGACGGTGCCGCCCTTGCGGCCCGCGTCGTTGTAGCCGCCGTACGCCAGGTCCCGGTGGCCGTCGCCGTTGAAGTCGTCATAGTGCTTGGCGACCGCCGCCACGGCGGGGGCGGAGGCGAGCAGCGGGGTGAGGCCGGTCGCCAGGAGCGTGGCGGCGAGCGCGGCGGCGGTGCGTCGGGTCATGAACGGGGTCTCCTTGTACGTCACTTGGCCAGCTCCCAGCCGAAGGTCGCGCCCTTGACGCCCGCGCCCGAGGCGGTGAGGGACTTGGCGCCGGTGGTGGTCAGGCCGGAGGCGGTGCCGCGCAGGTAGGTGATCGAGCCGTTCGCGTTCTCGTAGCCGGCGCCGGTCACCAGGTCGGCCTTGCCGTTCTTGTCGAGGTCGAGCAGGCGCACCGTCATGCCGAAGGAGTCGCCGGTCTCGGCGGTGCCGGGCACGCCCGCGGTGTTCTGGCTGTACGACTTGGCGCCTGTGGTCGTCAGGCCCGTGGCCGAGCCGAACAGCACGGTCACCGTGCCGGCGTTGCGCGCCGAGCCGATGTCCTCGCCGTCGGCGCCGACGGCGACATCGGCGTACGAGTCGCCGTTGATGTCGCCGACGTCGACCGCGGAGCCGAAGTTGTCGTAGGTCTCGTCGGTGCCGGGGACGCCCGGGGTGTCCTGGTGGATGACGGTCGGGGTCTGCTGCGGGTCGGGGCCGTTCGGGCCGCCGTACCAGACGCTGATCCGGCCGCCCTTGCCGCCCGCGTAGTCGCTGAGGACGAGGTCGCCGTAGCCGTCGCCGTTGATGTCGCCGGTCGCGCCGAGGGCGCCGTCGGCGTTCGGCAGGGCGGTCAGGGCGTAGTCGGACTCGGGGTGGTCCGCGTCGCCGAAGGGGTCGTAGTGGAAGTAGCGGATGTCACCGGCCGGGTCGCCGTCGTGGTGCATCGGGTACACCCGCTCGGCCGCCTTGTCGCCCGTCAGGTCACCGGCGATGACCTCGTACGTCGTGCCGAGTTCGCCCACGCCGGTGTGGCTGAGCGGGGTGCCGGTGCGGGTGAAGGGGCCGCGGTAGAGATGGGTGTGGGTCTGGCCGGTGACGGTCACGTCCGTCCTGCCGTCGCCGTCGAAGTCGCCGGTGGCGACGCCACGGCCGTAGCCGCCCCACTCGGCGAGCTCCCCCGCCGAAGGCTGGGGAAGCGCGGAGCCGCCGGTCAGGCCGGAGGAGCCGCCCCAGATGACGGTGACGCTGCCGACGCCCTTCCGGGTGCCGATGCTCTCGAACTCGGCGCCGACGACCAGGTCGGCGTAGCCGTCGGCGTTCAGGTCGCCGGCGGCGAGGCTCGCGCCGAAGCGGTCGTCGGACTCGGCGGCGCCGGGGACGCCGGTGGAGTTCTGGGTGATGACGGTCTTCTTGGTGGACGGCACGCCCGAGGACGAGCCGTACAGCACGACCACGGCACCGGCGCCGCTCGCCGAGCCGACGTCGGCGACCGGCGCGCCGATGGCGATGTCCCGGTAGCCGTCGCCGTTGAAGTCGCTCGCGAGTCCCGAGGGCGCGGCGGTGGCGGTGGTGGCCGGAAGGGCGGTGAGCAGGCCGGTGGTCAGGGTGGCGGCCAGCAGGAGGGTGCGCTTGCGCAAGGCGTGACTCCAGGAGAGGCCGGGCCCGCGGGTGCGGGCCCGGCATGCGGTTCTACGGCGGTTTCAGTCGGCGAAGTTGGCGCCGAAGTACGGAGTGCCGGTCGACGCGACGCCCGTCCAGTGCGGGGCGACGGAGTCGGCGCCGGTCGTGGTGATCTTCGAGCCGTTGGACGGCAGGAAGGTGACCAGCCCGTTGCCGTCGTTCTCGGCGGAGCCCGCGAGGAGGTCGGCCCTGCCGTCGCCGGTGACGTCGTCGAGCTTGACGTCGATGCCGAACATGTCGTTGTCCTCGTTGGTGCCGGGCACGCTCGCGGTGTCCTGGGAGAAGGACTGGGCGCCCGACGCGGTGTTCAGGCCGCTCGCCGTGCCGTAGAGGATCGTGACCGCACCGGTGTCGACGTCGTCGCCGATGTTCTCCCCGGCGACGCCGATCGCGAGGTCGAGGAAGCCGTCGCCGTTGACGTCGCCGAGGTCGAGCTCGTAGCCGAAGTAGTCGTTGCCCTCGGCGGTGCCGGGGACGTTGTTGGTGTCCTGGGTGATGCCGGTGGCGGCGGTGGTGAGGGGGCCGCCGTCCGAGCCGCGGATCACCCAGACCTTGCCGCCCTTGCCGGAGTCGGGGACCGGGGTGCCGTCCTCGGTGGTGGTGTTCCAGTGCGCGCCGCTGACGACATCGCCGTAGCCGTCGTGGTCGATGTCGCCGATCGCGGTGATCACGCCGGGCTTGAGGGGCTCGGCACCGGAGACGTTCAGGCCGCCTGAGCCGCCGGGGATGAAGTAGTTGCGGTTCCAGCCGTAGTCGGTTTCGGTCTCGTAGCCGTCGACCACCAGGTCGGTCTCCGGGCCGCCGTTGATGTTGCCGGCGGTCAGGTTCATGGGGCCGCCCACCTCGCTGCCGTCCATGATCGGGGGCTTGATCGTGTACCGGCCGCCCGGCGCGCCGGAGGAGTCGAAGCCGCCCTTGAGGACGTGGATGGTGCCGGTGTTGCTGCCGACGGCCAGGTCGGCCTTGCCGTCGCCGTCGAAGTCGCCGGCGGCGAGGGTCTTGCCCCAGAAGTCGTGCGCGGACCGGGCCGGGTCGGCGACGACGGAGCCGCCTTGGAGGCCGGAGGCCGAGCCCCACAGGATGGTGACCATGCCGCCGTCGGTGTCGCCGTCGATGTCCTCGCCCGGGGCGCTGACGGCGAGGTCGTCGTAGCCGTCGCCGTTGAAGTCGGCGTAGGCGGAGTCCCGGCCGAAGGAGTCGCCGGCCTCGGCGCCGCCGGGGATGCCGTTGGAGTTCTGGCTGATGGTGGAGTTCGGCGTGGCGGGCTCTAGGTCGCCGGAATAGGTGCCGTCCGACACGCCGGCGGGGGTGCCGTAGAGGGCGACGATCTGGCCGGCGTTCTTCTTGGCGTTCACGTAGGCGCCGTCGGCGGAGAAGGCGACGTCGCCGACGCCGTCGCCGTTGAAGTCGGCCTGCGGGACGTGCGTGGAGTCCGCGGCCGTCGCCGTCGCCGCGGAGAACGTGAGCAGCCCGCCCGTCAGCGCGGCCGCGGTGGCCGTCGCGAGGGCGAGTCGCAGGGTGTGCTGCATGCGGGGTCTCCTGCTGCATGCGGGGATGCCCGGCGGGCATCCGCAGTCAATGGGGTGCGGACCGTCCGTGTTTGCCGGGAGTTCTCTTCGGGTCCACGTGGCAGTCGGCGATCAAGAGACCTGTGCGGACGGGCAAGGGTTGTACGTGAGTTCGGTAACTCTTGGGGAACGGGGCCCGTGAACGCCGACGCTCCCACGCCGGGAGCGGCGTGGGAGCGTCGGCCGTGGGGACCGGGTCGGTTACTTCACCGGCTCCGGTTCCGATTCCGTCTCCGTGTCCGACGAACCCTCCGGGGCGGCCGGCGTCTTCACGGAGTCCAGCAGCAGCTGGGCGACGTCGACGACCTGGATGGACTCCTTCGCCTGACCGTCGTTCTTCTTGCCGTTGACCGAGTCGGTCAGCATGACCAGGCAGAACGGGCAGGCCGTGGACACGATGTCGGGGTTGAGGGAGAGGGCCTCGTCGACACGCTCGTTGTTGATGCGCTTGCCGATCCGCTCCTCCATCCACATCCGTGCACCACCGGCGCCGCAGCAGAAGCCGCGCTCCTTGTGGCGGTGCATCTCCTGCTGGCGCAGGCCCGGAACGGCGGTCATGATCTCGCGCGGGGGCGTGTAGATCTTGTTGTGGCGGCCCAGGTAGCAGGGGTCGTGGTACGTGATGAGGCCCTCGACCGGGGTGACCGGGATCAGCTTGCCCTCGTCGATGAGGTGCTGGAGCAGCTGGGTGTGGTGGATCACCTCGTAGTCGCCGCCGAGCTGCGGGTACTCGTTGCCGAGGGTGTTGAGGCAGTGGGGGCACGTCGCGACGATCTTCTTCGCCGACTTGGGCTTGCGGGTCGACTCGTCCTCGTCGTCCTCGCCGAACGCCATGTTCAGCGCCGCCACGTTCTCCATGCCGAGCTCCTGGAACAGCGGCTCGTTGCCGAGGCGCCGTGCCGAGTCACCCGTGCACTTCTCGTCCCCGCCCATGATCGCGAACTTGACGCCCGCCATGTGGAGGAGTTCCGCGAAGGCCTTCGTGGTCTTCTTGGCGCGGTCCTCGAGGGCGCCCGCACAGCCGACCCAGTACAGGTACTCGACCTCGGACAGGTCCTCGATGTCCTTGCCGACGACCGGCACCTCGAAGTCGACTTCCTTCGTCCACTCCAGGCGCTGCTTCTTGGCCAGGCCCCAGGGGTTGCCCTTCTTCTCCAGGTTCTTGAGCATCGTGCCCGCCTCGGACGGGAACGCGCTCTCGATCATCACCTGGTAGCGGCGCATGTCGACGATGTGGTCGATGTGCTCGATGTCGACCGGGCACTGCTCGACGCAGGCACCGCAGGTGGTGCAGGACCACAGCACGTCCGGGTCGATGACGCCGTTCTCCTCGACGGTGCCGATCAGCGGACGCTCGGCCTCGGCGAGAGCGGCGGCCGGGACGTCCTTCAGCTGCTCCTCGGACGCCTTCTCCTCGCCCTCCATCGTCTTGCCGCCGCCGGCCAGCAGGTACGGCGCCTTGGCGTGCGCGTGGTCCCGCAGCGACATGATCAGCAGCTTCGGGGAGAGCGGCTTGCCCGTGTTCCAGGCCGGGCACTGCGACTGGCAGCGGCCGCACTCGGTGCAGGTGGAGAAGTCCAGCAGGCCCTTCCAGGAGAACTGCTCGACCTGGCTGACACCGAAGACGTCGTCCTCGCCGGGGTCGGTGAAGTCGATCGGCTTGCCGCCGGACGTCATGGGCTGGAGCGCGCCGAGGGCGGTCTCACCCGTCGCGTTGCGCTTGAACCAGATGTTCGGGAAGGCGAGGAAGCGGTGCCAGGCCACACCCATGTTGGTGTTCAGCGAGACCACGATCATCCAGATGAACGAGGTGCTGATCTTCACCATCGCGACGAAGTAGACCAGGTTCTGCAGCGCGGTGACGCTCAGGCCCTTGAAGGCCAGCACCAGCGGGTACGAGGCGAAGTACGCGGCCTCGTAGTGCTCCACGTGGTGGATCGCACCCTCCAGGCCGCGCAGCACGTAGATCGCGAGGCCGATGGTGAGGATGACGTACTCGACGAAGTACGCCTGGCCGGACTTGGAGCCTGCGAAGCGCGACTTGCGGCCCGCTCGGGACGGCAGGCTCAGCAGACGGATGACCATCAGGACGGCGATGCCCAGGACGGTCATCACGCCGATGAACTCGATGTACAGCTCGAACGGCAGGAACCCGCCGATGATCGGCAGCGTCCAGTCGGCCTGGAAGAGCTGGCCGAAGGCCTGGGCGAGGGTCGGCGGCAGCGTCAGGAAGCCGACCGCCACGAACCAGTGGGCGACGCCGACGATGCCCCAGCGGTTCATCCGGGTATGGCCGAGGAACTCCCGCACCAGCGTCACGCTGCGCGCGTAGGGGTTGTCGGTCCGGCTGCCGGCCGGGACCGGCTGGCCCAGTCTGAAGTACCGGACGAACTGGCCGATGGCGCGCGCGAGCAGCGCAACGCCGACCACGGTCAGGACCAGCGACACGATGATCGCGGCGAGTTGCATTGGGGGCTCCTCGGGCCTGCGAGGGGGGAGATCTGTTGATTACTAAGCGGTAACTTATGCGGTCCGTCTGAGACTACCCATTTCCTCGGTCGCACTGTAGCCAGGGGGCCGGTGATCTGCGTCGCTGAGGCATACCTGACCGTATGGGGCATGGCGCGCCAGGCTGATCCCAGTATTTCTCACATATCGTGACATTCCGCTTGGCGTGGGGCTGTGCTCTGTGCGGCTGCGGGTGAGGGTCACCGGACGGGTGAAGGCAACCTCGGCTCGTCCCGCTGCGTCTCTGCAGGTCACCGGGCGGTTGCGCGTAAGGAGCGGATAAGAGTTGAGTCCGCTCGACTCAGGTCTGTTGACCCGGCGGCGGGCGTCATGCACACTTGAGTCCGTTCCACTCAAGTCAGCTGGAGGAATCAACCATGGCACGTGCGGTCGGCATCGACCTGGGCACGACTAACTCCGTCGTCAGCGTTCTGGAGGGCGGCGAGCCCACCGTCATCACCAACGCCGAGGGCGCCAGGACCACGCCGTCCGTCGTCGCCTTCGCCAAGAACGGTGAGGTGCTCGTCGGCGAGGTCGCCAAGCGCCAGGCGGTCACCAACGTCGACAGGACCATCCGGTCGGTCAAGCGCCACATGGGCACCGACTGGAAGATCAACCTCGACGGCAAGGACTTCAACCCGCAGCAGATCAGCGCCTTCGTGCTGCAGAAGCTGAAGCGGGACGCCGAGGCCTACCTGGGCGAGAAGGTGACCGACGCGGTCATCACCGTCCCGGCGTACTTCAACGACTCGGAGCGCCAGGCCACCAAGGAGGCCGGCGAGATCGCGGGCCTGAACGTCCTGCGCATCGTCAACGAGCCGACCGCCGCCGCCCTGGCGTACGGCCTCGACAAGGACGACCAGACGATCCTCGTCTTCGACCTCGGTGGCGGCACCTTCGACGTGTCCCTCCTGGAGATCGGCGACGGCGTCGTCGAGGTGAAGGCCACCAACGGTGACAACCACCTCGGTGGTGACGACTGGGACCAGCGCGTCGTCGACTACCTGGTGAAGCAGTTCCAGTCCGGTCACGGCGTGGACCTCAGCAAGGACAAGATGGCGCTCCAGCGCCTGCGCGAGGCCGCCGAGAAGGCGAAGATCGAGCTGTCCTCGTCCACCGAGACCTCGATCAACCTGCCCTACATCACGGCCTCCGCCGAGGGTCCGCTGCACCTGGACGAGAAGCTCACCCGCGCCCAGTTCCAGCAGCTGACCGCCGACCTGCTGGAGCGCTGCAAGACGCCGTTCCACAACGTCATCAAGGACGCCGGCATCCAGCTGAGCGAGATCGACCACGTCGTCCTCGTCGGTGGCTCCACCCGTATGCCGGCCGTCGCCGAGCTGGTCAAGGAGCTGACCGGCGGCAAGGACGCCAACAAGGGCGTCAACCCGGACGAGGTCGTCGCCATCGGCGCCGCCCTGCAGGCCGGTGTGCTCAAGGGCGAGGTCAAGGACGTCCTGCTCCTCGACGTGACCCCGCTGTCCCTCGGTATCGAGACCAAGGGCGGCATCATGACCAAGCTGATCGAGCGCAACACCACGATCCCGACGAAGCGTTCGGAGATCTTCACCACGGCCGAGGACAACCAGCCGTCGGTGCAGATCCAGGTCTACCAGGGCGAGCGCGAGATCGCGGCGTACAACAAGAAGCTCGGCATGTTCGAGCTGACCGGTCTGCCCCCGGCGCCGCGCGGCGTCCCGCAGATCGAGGTCTCCTTCGACATCGACGCCAACGGCATCATGCACGTCACGGCGAAGGACCTCGGCACCGGCAAGGAGCAGAAGATGACCGTCACCGGCGGCTCCTCGCTGCCGAAGGACGAGGTCGACCGGATGCGCCAGGAGGCCGAGCAGTACGCGGAGGAGGACCACCGCCGCCGCGAGGCCGCCGAGTCCCGCAACCAGGGCGAGCAGCTCGTCTACCAGACCGAGAAGTTCCTCAAGGACAACGAGGACAAGGTCCCGGGCGACGTCAAGACCGAGGTCGAGGCCGCCGTCGAGGAGCTGAAGACCGCGCTGAAGGGCGAGGACACCGCCGAGATCCGCACGGCCACCGAGAAGGTCGCCGCGGTCTCCCAGAAGGTGGGCCAGGCCATGTACGCCGACGCCAATGCCGCACAGGCCGCGGGTGGCCCCGAGGGTGCCACCGCCGGTGGGGCCAAGCCGGCCGACGACGACGTCGTGGACGCCGAGATCGTGGACGACGAGCGTAAGGACGGTGCCGCGTGACGGAGGAGACCCCGGGCTTTGAAGAGAAGCCCGACGTCCCCTCCGGCGCCACTCCTGACGACGCCGAGCCGCAGGCCGCTCCCGCAGAGGGGGCGGCCCCGGCCGGGGACGCAAGCGCAGATGCCGGTCTGCTGGCCCAGCTGGACCAGGTGCGCACCGCGCTCAACGAGCGCACCGTGGACCTCCAGCGGCTTCAGGCCGAGTACCAGAACTACCGCCGCCGGGTCGAGCGTGACCGGATCACGGTCAAGGAGATCGCCGTCGCGAACCTCCTGACCGAGCTCCTGCCCGTGCTCGACGACATCGGACGGGCGCGGGAACACGGCGAGCTGGTCGGCGGCTTCAAGTCCGTCGCCGAGTCGCTGGAGACCGTGGCGGCCAAGATGGGCCTGCAGCAGTTCGGCAAGGAGGGCGAGCCCTTCGACCCGACGATCCACGAGGCCCTGATGCACTCGTACGCGCCGGACGTCACGGAGACGACCTGCGTCGCGATCCTCCAGCCGGGGTATCGCATCGGCGAGCGCACCATCCGCCCCGCGCGGGTGGCCGTCGCCGAGCCGCAGCCGGGCGCGCAGACGGTGAAGGCCGAGGAATCGGCCGAGGGCGACGACAAGGAGAACGGTGGCCCGGACGAGGGCTGACGTTGAACTGACGAGGAACCACGGGAAGGGGGTACGTCGGGGATGAGCACCAAGGACTTCATCGAGAAGGACTACTACAAGGTCCTCGGCGTCCCCAAGGACGCCACCGAGGCCGAGATCAAGAAGGCGTACCGCAAGCTCGCTCGCGAGTACCACCCGGACGCCAACAAGGGCAACGCCAAGGCCGAGGAGCGCTTCAAGGAGATCTCCGAGGCGAACGACATCCTCGGCGACCCCAAGAAGCGCAAGGAGTACGACGAGGCCCGCGCCCTGTTCGGCAACGGTGGCTTCCGCCCGGGCCCCGGCGCGGGCGGCGGCTCGTTCAACTTCGACCTGGGCGACCTCTTCGGAGGCGGTACCCAGGGCGGGGGCGCGGCCGGCGGCTTCGGCGGCGGACTCGGTGACGTCTTCGGGGGCCTGTTCAACCGGGGCGGCACCACGGGTACGCGGACGCAGCCGCGCCGCGGCCAGGACATCGAGTCCGAGGTCACCCTCAGCTTCACCGAGGCGATCGAGGGCGCGACGGTGCCGCTCAGGATGTCCTCCCAGTCACCGTGCAAGGCCTGTTCGGGCACCGGCGACGCGAACGGCACACCGCGCGTGTGCCCGACCTGCGTCGGCACCGGCCAGGTGGCGCGCGGATCGGGCGGCGGCTTCTCCCTGACCGACCCGTGCCCGGACTGCAAGGGCCGCGGTCTGATCGCGGAGAACCCCTGCGAGGTCTGCAAGGGCAGCGGCCGCGCGAAGTCGTCCCGCACCATGCAGGTCCGCATCCCCGCCGGGGTGTCGGACGGCCAGCGCATCCGCCTGCGGGGCAAGGGCGCACCGGGCGAGCGGGGCGGTCCGGCGGGCGACCTGTATGTCGTCGTGCACGTCGACGCCCACCCGGTGTTCGGCCGCAAGGGCGACAACCTGACGGTGACCGTCCCGGTGACGTTCGCCGAGGCGGCCCTCGGCGGCGAGGTCAGGGTCCCCACCCTGGGCGGCCCGCCGGTCACTCTGAAGCTGCCTCCGGGCACGCCCAACGGCCGCACCATGCGGGCCCGGGGCAAGGGCGCGGTCCGCACGGACGGCACCCGCGGCGACCTCCTGGTCACCGTCGAGGTAAGTGTCCCGAAGGACCTGACGGGGAAGGCTCGTGACGCACTCGAGGCGTATCGCGAGGCGACCGCGGGCGAGGATCCGCGGGCGGAGCTGTTCCAGGCCGCGAAGGGAGCATGAGTCAGATGGACGGCCGTCGACGCAACCCGTATGAGCTGACCGAGGAGACCCCGGTCTACGTCATCTCGGTGGCGGCCCAGCTGTCCGGCCTGCACCCGCAGACACTGCGCCAGTACGACCGCCTGGGCCTGGTGTCTCCGGACCGCACGGCCGGCCGGGGCCGCCGCTACTCGGCCCGCGACATCGAACTGCTGCGCACCGTCCAGCAGTTGTCGCAGGACGAGGGCATCAATCTGGCCGGCATCAAGCGCATCATCGAACTGGAGAACCAGGTCGCGGCCCTCCAGTCCCGGGTGGCCGAGCTGGAGGCCGCCCTCGACGGTGCCGCCGCGGCGATGCAGCAGCGCGAGGCCGCGGTGCACGCCTCGTACCGGCGCGACCTGGTGCCGTACCAGGAGGTGCAGCAGACCAGCGCGTTGGTGGTGTGGCGGCCGAAGCGGCAGCAGTCGTCGGACTGAGGCGTACGTGTACGTGAAGGGGCCCGGAGGATTCTCCGGGCCCCTTCGCTGCCCTCCGAGCCCTGGACGGGGAACTCCGCGCCCACTTCCCGGTAGCGCTGGACGAGTTCCGGCTTGCTCCCGCCGGAGGGCCTCGATGTCGAAGCGTTCTTTGGGGCCGGTTCACAGATGACCGTGGAAGGGAGGGTCAGAGGTTCAGGCCGAAGCGCGCCGGGGCGAGGCGGCCGCCGCGTACGCCGTCGGCGGCACGCCCACCGTCGTGGTGAAGTCCCGTACGAGATGGGCCTGGTCGGCGTAGCCGAGGTCGGCGGCGAGCGCGGCCCAGTCGACGTCGCGCCGGGTGCCGGCGAGTTCCAGGGCCTCGTGGATGCGGTAGCGGAGGATCACCCACTTGGGGCTGACCCCGACGTACGCCGAGAAGAGCCGCTGCAGCGCCCGCACCGACAGTCCCTGGCCGCGGGCGAAGTCGCCTACGCGGCGCACGGCGCGGTCGGCGCGGATGCGCTGGACGAGGTCCATGGCGAGGTCGGCCTGCGGATCGGGCGCGTGGGGAAGGGAGAGCAGGAAGGCGTCGAGGGCGGCCACCCGGGCGCGGTCGTCGGCGGGTGTGACGACCGACCGGGCGATGTCCTCTGTGGCCTGCTGGAACACCTCCTGGGCGGGCGACGCGCGGCCGGTCCAGTGCGACACCGGTTCGCCGGGTGCGTACGGCCGGAAGCCACCGGGCCGGAACTTGGCCCCGCACACCCGTCCCCGCCCGGTCAGCTTCCTGGTGTACAGGCCGAGCGCAACGCCGGTCAGCTCGCCGTACGGCGGACCCTCGTCCTCGTCCCACTGGAAGGTGAGGTTGACGGCCGGGTGCGGGACGATGCGGGAGGCATAGGGCTCGGGCAGGTCCCAGTCGATGAGCCAGTACCACTCGACGTACCGGCGCAGCGGCTCGGTGGGCTCGTGGCGGCGGAACCGCACGCGGTTCAGCAGCCCGGAGGGGTCGACGATCCCGCGGGAGTCGTGGCGGGGTGCGGCCATGGCCGGATCGTACGTCGCGTTTCTTCAAGAAGGGCAGTCCCGGGCGTCCCTACGGTCTGGATATGGACACGAAACGCGGTGAAGCGAAGAGCCACACCCTGGGTGATCTGCTGGCGAGGGCGCGGGAGCGGGCCGTTCCGGTGGTCCGGGCGGTTCCCGACGAGCTGCTCGCCGCTCCCACGCCGTGTGCCGACTACGACGTGAAGTCCCTGGTCAACCATCTGTTCCAGGTGGTCGTCGAGTTCCAGAAACTGGCCGCCAAGGGTGAGTCGGATTTCTCCTCGACGCCCGACCGGGTCGGCGCGGGTCCGGACTGGCGTGAGCGGTTCGCGGACGAGACGGACAAGCTGGTGGCGGCCTGGGCCGCACCCGGCGCGGAGGACGGCACGGCTGGGGCGTGGCAGATGCCGGCGCGGCTCGTCGGCTCGATGGCGCTGCTCGATCTGACCGTGCACGTGTGGGACCTGGCGCGAGCCATCGGCCGGGAGTACCCGGTGGACGAAGCGGCGGAGGCGGTGGTGGAGCAGCTCACCGGCACGGTCGCCGAACTGGCGCCGACCGCCCGGGCGACGGGGGTGTTCGCGGACCCGGTGGCGGTGGCGGAGACCGCTTCGGCATTCGAGCGGCTGCTTGCGCAGACCGGTCGGGATCCACACTGGACGCCCTCCGGGCCGGGGCGGAAGGGGGACTAGTACTGGTCCGGGTTGTCCCGGCGCCAGTCCCATGAACGGTCAGGAGCAGCAGCCCGAGTTGCCCGCCGGGGAGGTGCGCCGCCGAGGTCGTCGTCGCGGCCGGCGACGAGCCGTTCGTGGGACTCGGCGGGCACGGAGTACCAGGGCATCTCCCAGCCCATGAAGCGGCGGCAGCGGTCGGACTCCGCGTGGGGGCCCTGGCAGAGGACGGCGAAGGCGACGTCGCGCTGGTGCAGACAGGACAGTTCGCGGACCTGGCCGGTGAAGAAGGTGCAGCCCTCGCACTGGTCGGCGGCGGGGCGGCCGTCGTGCCACCTGTGATACGACACGAACAGCTGGGTACGTCGCCCCGGAGGACACAGAACCGTGCGGGGACGAGGACGACATGGGAGTCAGGGCCGACTCCGTGCACCTCATCGTCGAAGTTGCCTCCCCCGGCAAGCGCAACCAGGACCGCGACCGCATCCGCAAGCGCCGCGAGTACGCCCGCGCCGGCATCCCGGTGTACGTCATCATCGACGACTACGACGGCCAGGGCGCCGTCACCCTCTTCACCGGACCCCGCCCGGACAAGGCCGACTGGGAGGACATCCACCGCGTCCCCTACGGCACCGACGTCACCGTCCCCGAAGGCCCCGCCAAGGGCTTCGTCATCGGCGAGGCGATCACTGGGCCCAGGCGGGGCTGAAGTACCAGGAGGAAGGTCAGCGGTCGACCATGAACTCCAGTGAGGAGTTCTGCTCGCTCGTGCGCCCGTAGGCGTCCACGGCGAACACCGTCGCCATGCAGGGGCCGTTGTACGGCGGTGTCCACTCGATGGTGCCGGTAGTGGACAAGTGGGTGCCGCTGTCTCCGCAGGCGCCGGAGACCTCCCAGGAGTACCCCTTCAGCAGCCGTCCCTCGTCACCCGCTCCGGGCTTGGCCGTGACCTGGATGGGGAATCGCGTGCCACCCGCAGAGACCAGCGTCAGCTGCGGTGCGGCCGGGCCGGTCGCGGTGGCGGGCGTGAGGCGGTCGACGGTTGCCTGACCGGAGGGCACCGACTCGGCGCCCGCGCCGTCCACGGCGACAACGTAGTAGGCCGAAAGTAGTTGGTTGTACGGATCTTCGTTCACGCTCCAACTCCCCGTGGATGGAGGGGAAGTGAAGGGCGTCGGGAGGGGGTTTCGCGGTGTGTTCACGGGCTAAGCGGAACGTGATGTTGTCATCTCGTTAAGTAGTTTCCCTTGACGCTGGGGGGCGCCGCCGCGTTGGCTTTCCAGTCATCCGGGTCGCAGTGTCGCGGCCATGTCCGGAAGGCAGTAGAAGTGAGCTCCCGTATGCGTCGTCGTATCGCCATGTCCGTGGTCGCATCGTCGTTGACCCTGTCGCTGGCAGGCTGTGGCGTGCTGGGCGCGACGGGCGACAGCGCCGACGCGAGCCCGACCAAGGGCAACGACGTCACCGTGGGCCTGCTGCTCCCGGAGAAGGCCAACACGCGCTACGACAAGTTCGACTACCCCATCATCAAGGAGCGGGTCGCCGCCCTCACCAAGAACAAGGGCAAGGTCCAGTACGCCAACGCCGACGCGAGCGCGACCAGGCAGGCGGGCCAGCTCCAGAAGATGATCGACGACCGGGTCGACGTCATCCTGCTGGACGCCGTCGATGCGCACGCCATCGCGAGCAGCGTCGAAAAGGCCAAGGAAGCGGGTATTCCGGTCATCGCCTACGACCGGCTCGCCGAGGGTCCCATCGACGCGTACATCTCCTTCGACAACGAACTCGTCGGCGAGGTCCAGGGCCGCTCTCTCCTCGAGGCGCTCGGCAGCGACATCGACACCTCCGACAAGATCGTCATGATGAACGGCTCGCCCACCGACCCCAACGCCAAGCAGTTCAAGCAGGGCGCGCTGTCCGAGCTGAACGGCAATGTGACCATCGCCCGGTCCTTCGACACCAAGGACTGGAAGCCGGAGAACGCCCAGGCCAACATGGCGGAGGCCATCGAGGCGATCGGCAAGGACAACATCGTCGCCGTCTACGCCGCCAACGACGGCATGGCCGGCGGCGTCATCGAGGCCCTGGAGGCCGCCGGGGTGACCAAGCTGCCGCCGATCACCGGACAGGACGCCGAGCTCGTGGCCGTGCAGCGGATCGTCACCGGCGAGCAGTTCATGAGCGTGTACAAGTCCTACCCGCAGGAGGCCGAGGCCGCCGCCGAGATGGCCGTGGCCAAGGTCCAGGGCAAGGACATCCAGTTCGACGCCCTCACCCGCGACAGGGTCGACAGCCCCACGGACAAGGACATCCCCGCCCAGCTCGTCACCGTCACCGCCCTGACCCAGGAGAACATCAAGGACACGGTCGTCGCGGACGGCATCTACAAGGTCTCGGAGATCTGCACCGCCGAGTACAAGGCGGCGTGCACGGCCATCGGGCTCAAGTAGCCCGGCACAGTCCTGTACAGAAGGGGGCTCGCGTCGTCGGCGCGAGCCCCCTTCGGCGGTTGCAGGTTGTTGCAACGGAACAGCCTGGGGTGGGGGCGAACCCGGCCATACCGGTGGTTTCCCTCGGTCATCGGGGAGTGAGCCGTGTTGCGGAGCAGGTCCCGTCCGCGCATAGTTGCGCTGCGGAAGACGCTGGAACCGGGGGTGGGATGGGCCATGGCCGGGCACGGGACGGACGAGCATCCACATGGTGCTGACCGACTGTGCGAGGCCGGGGATCGTGTGTATTCCCGGGCCGTGCGGCGGGGACGCGTGTCGCGCCGCGATGCCGACGCGGTGCCCTGCTTGCTGGAACTCGCCCTGCTGCACCCCGACCCCGACGACATGGACTGGCTGGTGCCGACCTCGCCGCAGGAGGTCATGACCCGGCTGCTGCGCGGGGTGTACGACGAGATCAGCGCCAGCCAGCGGCGGATGGGCTCGGCGGTCACGGCCTTCGAGTGGTACGCCGGTCTCGGCGGGCGCACGTCCACGGCGGGAGCCGGCGAGGGCACCGCCATCCGGGTCCTGGACGGCTCCTCCCGCATCCAGGCGGCCCTGGACAAGGCGACCGAGGAGTGCACGACGGAGGTCCTCACCGTCCAGCCCGGCGGCATCCGGCGCGAGCACGAGCTCTCCGAGGGTCTGCACCGGGCGCTCGCGCTGCGCGGCCGGGGCGTGCGCATGCGCGACCTGTACAACCATGTGGCCCGGCACGGGCAGGGCCTGCTGAACTACCTCGACCTGATGGGCGACGCGGTTCAGGCGCGCACCCTGGACGAGGTCATCGACCGGCTGATCCTCTTCGACCGCACGGTCGCCTTCATCCCCGCGAACGCCGACCGCACGATGGCGCTGGAGCTGCGTCACCCCGCGCTCGTCGAGTACCTGGTGACGGTCTTCGACCGCCTGTGGCGCCTCGCGATCCCCCTGACCGCCCCTCTCCCCGACACCGGCATCGAGGGCATCTCCCACCGCGAGCAGTCCATCGCGGCACTCCTGGCGGAGGGCCACCAGGACGCGGTGATCGCGGAGCGGCTCGGGATCAGCGTCCGTACGTGCCGGGCGCACATTGCGCGGCTGTCCGAGACGCTGGGGGCGGCGAGCCGGACGCAGCTGGGCGTACGCATCGCCCAGGTGGGTCTGGACGGGCCACCACGCCCCGTCGAACCGGCGAAGGCCGCGATCAGCCTTCCTGATCAAGGATCCCCGACTGCGCGATGAGGTGGCCCGGCGCCGTCAGCCGTTGGGTCCCTCCTGCTTGAGGATCCCTGACTGTGCGATGAGATAGCCGAGTTGGGCACGGCTGCCGCTGCCCAGGGATGACGCCAGTTTGGCTATGTGAGCGCGGCAGGTGCGTACGTTCATGCCCAGCCGACGAGCTATGGCCTCGTCCACGTGGCCCTCCACAAGCAGCTTGGCGATGGAGTGCTGGATGTCGGTGATGCCGTCGGGGGCGGTTTCGTAGGGGGCGCCGGCGCTCAGCGGGACGGCGCGGTTCCACATGAACTCGAAGACCTGGATCAGGTAGCGGACGAGCCCCGGGTGCCGAAGCTCCAATGCGACCTGCCGGTCGTCGCGGACCGGGATGAAGGCGACGGTCTCGTCGCAGATGATGAGCCGCTCGACCAACTCGTCGATCGTGCGGTACTCCGCCTTCCCGTCGGTGAACTGTTCCATGTAGGCCAGCCGCTCCGGACTGTGCCGTGCAGTGTGCTGGTAGAGGGTCCGGATCCGCACTCCCCGCTCGGTGAGTGTCCTGTCGCGTTCCAGCCCCTCGATGAGCCTGTTCTCGGGACGCCGGCCACGACTCGGCTGAACCGTGAGCACTTCGACCTGGCACTGGGCTGTGGCCAGGTCGAGAGCGGAGTTGATCCGGTCGAGGCCCTCGAGGACCGTGATCGAGTGAGCCGGCGTCACCTGCTGGGCGCTGAGGGCCATGAACGGCTCGAAGGCGTCTGCCAGCTCGATCGACATGCGCCTGCGCTCGGTGATCTCGCGCTCTATGGGATTGAGTCGCTGGGCCAGGGCGACCGACGGCGGAAGGGGTACCAGCCAGTTCGGGTCGTCCGGATCAGGATGGAGGAGGGCGAAGTCCATCAGGCAGGGGGCGGATTCAACATCCGTGCGGGCGATACGTCCGGTACGGAGAGCGTTGGCGTAGAGCCGACCGCCTTCGTCACACAGCTCGGTCATCGCATGGGGATGCGTCGCATTAGTCCCATTTGTTTCCAAATCTCCACCCCCCAGGGTCCTGAACATGCAGGAACATGATGCATCGATTGTGTGGCCATGACGTGCCTGAATGAGCCATCGTCTTATCGCACGGGGGAAGAGGGGACCTTCAAGTGAGGACGAAGCCGACTATGCGTAAGAGAATGCTTCGCTCGGTGCTTGTCGCCGCCTTCTCCGCCGTCGTGGCCGTCGGGACGCTGAGTGGCCTGTCGAGCGTGAAGAGTGATGCGTCGGCGGACAGTGTGCGGTCAGCGCCAGCGGTGTCCAGTGTGACTTCCGGCGGTGGGGACGCCATCGCAGTCCCGGCTGACACTGTCTGGGACTGACATGACTACTCCACCCGACGACCGCTCCTTCCGCCGGGAAATGGCCACCGCCTACCGCTCCGGCTGGCACTTCATCGACCTGGCCACCGCCATCCCCCACAACGGTGACTCGCTGATGGTGACCGTCTTCGGCGAGCCCGTGGTGGTGACCCGGGACGACGACGGCGACGTACGGGCGTACCGGTGTCTGCGGCGGCCTCGGGGGGCGCCGCAGCCCGTGCGATGTGCCATTCGGTACGGAATGATCTTTGTGAACCTTGACCAGCGTGACCACAGGCTGGCGGAGTCGGAACCCTCCGACCCCATGACCATCTCGGCCACCCCCCGCAGTGCCTGACGCGATTCCCCCGTCGTAACAGATCGCTCAGGTGCTTCCCCCCGCAGCGGCGTCACCGTGACCTGAACACGGTGACGCCGCTGCAGTTTTCACGGACAATTCCGGACATCGCCCGCGCCGCGCCTGGCTGGAACCGGCCCCTTCGCGCCCGCCGCTCAGCCCCGCCCCAGTGCCCGCGTCAGCTCGATCTCGATCACCACGCGGGACGGATTGGGCCCCGGCGCCCGTTCGTAGCGTTCCGCATAGCGCCGCTCGGCCTCCGCGATCCGCTCCGGCTCGGTCCGCACGAAGGCCCGGCCCTCCAGCGTCGCCCACCGCCGCCCGGCCACCTGGCACACGGCCACCCGTGCCCCGTCCGGGCCGGCCGCGAGGACGTGCCGTACCTTCGCGCTCGTCTTGTTCGTGATCACCCGAGCCAGCCGGGCGTCCGGGTCGTATGTCACTCCGACGGGTACCACGTGCGGGGTGCCGTCCGGACGCAGGGTCGTCAGGGTGCACAGGTGCCGTTCCCGCCAGAAGGTGAGATACGAAGGGTCCGGATCGCCCGGATCAACGGAATAGGTGTTCGCCACAAGCCCGCAACCTAGCCGCTGGAGGCCTCCCGACTCGCCCTTGAGTGGAATAGACTCAACTTTGTGTACGTTGCCCGAGTCAGTACTGGGAGACGTGGCACCGAAGCTCACGCAAGGAGGAGAACGGATACCGTGGACGCCGAGCTGACCAACCGGAGCCGGGACGCGATCAATGCCGCCGGCAACCGGGCCGTGACCGAGGGGCACCCTGACCTCACCCCCGCTCACCTGCTTCTTGCTCTGCTCCAGGGGCAGGACAACGAGAACATCACCGACCTGCTGGCCGCCGTCGACGCCGATCAGGCAGCCGTACGCGCCGGTGCGGAGAAGGCCCTCGCCCAGCTGCCCAGCGTGACCGGGTCCACGGTCGCGCCGCCGCAGCCGAACCGCGAACTGCTCGCCGTGATCGCCGACGCCCAGGCCAGGGCGCAGGACCTCGGCGACGAGTACGTATCCACCGAGCACCTCCTCATCGGCATCGCCGCGAAGGGCGGCGCGGCCGGCGAGGTGCTGACCCGGCAGGGCGCCGACGTGAAGAAGCTGCTGGAGGCCTTCCGCAAGGCCCGCGGCGGGCGCCGGGTGACCACGGCCGACCCCGAGGGGTCGTACAAGGCCCTGGAGAAGTTCGGGACCGACTTCACCGCCGCCGCCCGGGACGGCAAGCTCGACCCCGTCATCGGGCGGGACCAGGAGATCCGGCGGGTCGTGCAGGTGCTCAGCCGCCGCACCAAGAACAACCCCGTCCTCATCGGTGAGCCCGGCGTCGGCAAGACCGCCGTCGTCGAAGGACTCGCCCAGCGGATCGTCAAGGGCGACGTCCCCGAGTCCCTCCGCGACAAGCGGCTCGTCGCGCTCGACCTCGGCGCCATGGTCGCCGGGGCCAAGTACCGCGGGGAGTTCGAGGAGCGGCTGAAGACCGTGCTCGCCGAGATCAAGGACTCCGACGGGCAGATCATCACCTTCATCGACGAGCTGCACACCGTGGTCGGCGCGGGCGCCGGCGGCGACTCCGCCATGGACGCGGGCAACATGCTCAAGCCCATGCTCGCCCGCGGTGAGCTGCGCATGGTCGGCGCCACCACCCTCGACGAGTACCGCGAGCGGATCGAGAAGGACGCGGCCCTGGAGCGGCGCTTCCAGCAGGTGCTGGTCGCCGAGCCGACCGTCGAGGACACCATCGCCATCCTGCGCGGACTCAAGGGGCGCTACGAGGCCCACCACAAGGTCCAGATCGCGGACAGCGCGCTGGTCGCCGCCGCGACCCTGTCCGACCGGTACATCACCTCCCGCTTCCTGCCCGACAAGGCCATCGACCTGGTCGACGAGGCGGCCTCCCGGCTGCGTATGGAGATCGACTCCTCGCCCGTCGAGATCGACGAACTCCAGCGTGCCGTCGACCGGTTGAAGATGGAGGAGCTGGCGCTCGCCAAGGAGACCGACCCCGCCTCCCGGGAGCGCCTGGAGAAGCTGCGCCGCGACCTCGCCGACAAGGAGGAGGAACTGCGCGGCCTGACCGCCCGCTGGGAGAAGGAGAAGCAGTCCCTCAACCGGGTCGGTGAGCTGAAGGAGAAGCTCGACGAACTGCGCGGACAGGCCGAACGCGCCCAGCGCGACGGTGACTTCGACACCGCGTCCAAGCTGCTGTACGGGGAGATCCCGGCCCTGGAGCGCGACCTGGAGGCCGCCTCGGAGGCCGAGGAGGAGGTCTCCCGGGACACCATGGTCAAGGAGGAGGTCGGCTCCGACGACATCGCCGACGTCGTCGCCTCCTGGACCGGGATTCCGGCAGGCCGGCTCCTGGAGGGCGAGACGCAGAAGCTGTTGCGCATGGAGGACGAGATCGGCAGGCGGCTGATCGGCCAGACCGAGGCCGTGCGGGCGGTCTCCGACGCCGTACGGCGGTCGCGCGCCGGGATCGCCGACCCGGACCGGCCCACCGGCTCCTTCCTCTTCCTGGGCCCGACGGGCGTCGGCAAGACGGAGCTGGCCAAGGCCCTGGCGGACTTCCTCTTCGACGACGAGCGGGCGATGGTCCGGATCGACATGTCGGAGTACAGCGAGAAGCACAGCGTCGCCCGCCTGGTCGGCGCCCCGCCCGGCTACGTCGGCTACGAGGAGGGCGGCCAGCTGACCGAAGCGGTGCGGCGCAGGCCGTACAGCGTCGTACTCCTCGACGAGGTGGAGAAGGCCCACCCGGAGGTCTTCGACATCCTGCTCCAGGTGCTGGACGACGGGCGGCTCACCGACGGGCAGGGGCGGACCGTCGACTTCCGCAACACCATCCTGGTGCTGACCTCGAACCTGGGCAGTCAGTTCCTGGTCGATCCGCTGACGAGTGAGGAGGAGAAGAAGGAGCAGGTCCTGGAGGTGGTGAGGACGTCCTTCAAGCCGGAGTTCCTCAACCGGCTCGACGACCTGGTCGTCTTCTCGGCCCTGTCCAAGGACGAGCTGAGCCGGATCGCCCGCCTCCAGATCGACCGCCTCGCCAGGCGGCTGGCCGAACGCCGGCTCACCCTGGAGGTCACGGACGAGGCGCTGGCCTGGCTCGCCGACGAGGGCATGGACCCGGCGTACGGTGCCCGCCCGCTGCGCCGCCTCGTCCAGACCGCCATCGGCGACCGGCTCGCCAAGGAGATCCTCTCCGGCGAGATCAAGGACGGCGACACGGTCCGGGTGGACACCTTCGGGGAGGGGCTGATCGTGGGACCGGCGACGGGCAAGTCGCTGAAGTGAATCTCTCCGCCGACCGGCCGGATGATGTCAGCCAAGGGCTGACAGGTTCCGTCGGGGGTTGCCACCCCCCTCCCCGCATGAGGGAGGATGGCGGAATCCGTACGAAGGGAAATTCACGGTGACCATCGACCCGTCCTCGATTCC
This sequence comes from Streptomyces sp. NPDC059866, assembly GCF_042731325.1. NCBI lineage: Bacteria > Bacillati > Actinomycetota > Actinomycetes > Kitasatosporales > Streptomycetaceae > Streptomyces > Streptomyces sp. NPDC059866. The sequence continues at coordinate 49,699 of NZ_JBHWJT010000009.1, forward strand.
GAACTTCGGGGGCCAGCCCCAGCCGCAGCCCCAAGGACCGGCGGGCCCCGTCGTCCCGGATCAGGACCTTGTGAAGCAGCTCCTCGACCAGATGGAGCTGAAGTACGTCGTCGACGAAGAGGGTGACCTCGCGGCGCCGTGGGAGCAGTTCCGTACGTACTTCATGTTCCGTGGCGAGGGTGACCAGCAGGTCTTCTCGGTGCGGACGTTCTACGACCGCCCCCACCCCATCGACGAGAAGTCGCAGCTTCTGGAGTCCATCGACGACTGGAACCGGCGGACCCTGTGGCCCAAGGTCTACAGCCACACCCACGATGACGGCACCGTCCGCCTCATCGGCGAGGCCCAGATGCTGATCGGCACCGGCGTGAACCTGGAGTTCTTCGTCTCGTCGACGGTGAGCTGGGTGCGCGCGGCCATCGAGTTCGACCGCTGGCTGGTCGAGCAGCTCGGCCTGGAGAAGGAGATCAACGACGCGGAGAAGCCCGAGGACGGCGAGTAGGCGAACGGCCGGAACCCGGCCGGAGCCCGGCCAGGGCACGGACCACCAGGTCACGTGCCCCGGTCGGGCTCTTGCCATTTTGCGCGCTGACCGATTGCTCCGATTGCTTCGGTTGCCCCGATTGCAGACAAGCGCATTGCCCACCCCGGTACGGCCCGGCAAATAAAGGCCCGGTAAATAAACTCGAGGGCATTCACGATTTCGAGTACGCCGGCCCGCGCGAAAAGAGCGGCGCGGATTTCATTCCGCCCCCGGGCTTCTTCCCCTGCCGCCCCTACAGCGCCCCGAGCCGCTTCACCGCCTCCTGAAGCACCTCCGTCCGCTTGCAGAACGCGAACCGCACGAACGGTGCGCCCGCCTCGCGGTGGTCGTAGAACACGGCGTTCGGGATGGCGACGACGCCGGCGCGTTCCGGCAGGCCCCGGCAGAAGGCGAAGCCGTCCCTCTCGCCGAGGGGCCGGATGTCGGTGGTGACGAAGTACGTGCCCGTGGGCCTGAAGACCCCGAAGCCTGCCTCCGTCAGCCCCGCCACCAGCAGATCCCGCTTGGCCTCCAGGTCGTCCCGGAATGCCGTGAAGTAGCTGTCGGGAAGGGCGAGGGCCTCGGCCACCGCGTACTGGAAGGGCCCCGACGCCACGTACGTCAGGAACTGCTTGGCCGAACGGACGGCCGTGACGAGACCGGGCGCGGAGGTGATCCAGCCGACCTTCCAGCCGGTGAAGGAGAACGTCTTGCCGGCGGAGCCGATCGTCACCGTCCGCTCCCGCATCCCCGGGAAGGTGGCCAGCGGCACGTGCTCGGCGTCGTCGAAGACCAGGTGCTCGTACACCTCGTCGGTCACGACCAGCAGGTCCCGCTCCACGGCCAGTTCGGCGACCGCGGCCAGCTCCGCACGGGTCAGTACGGTGCCGGTCGGATTGTGCGGGGTGTTGATCAGCAGCAGCCGGGTGCGGTCGGTGACCGCGTCGCGCAACTCGTCGAGGTCCAGCCGGAACGAGGCGCTCTCCCCGATGTGCGGCCGCAGGGTGACCGGCACCCGCGTGCCGCCCGCCAGGGCGATGCAGGCCGCGTAGGAGTCGTAGTACGGCTCGAGGGCGATGACCTCGTCGCCGGGCTCGACCAGCGCCAGCAGTGCCGCGGCGATCGCCTCCGTGGCGCCGGCCGTGACCAGGACCTCGGTGTCGGGGTCGTAGGTGAGCCCGTAGCGCCGCTGCTGGTGCGCGGCGACGGCGGTGCGCAGTTCGGGGATGCCCGGGCCCGGCGGGTACTGGTTGCCGCGGCCGTCGCGCAGTGCCCGTACGGCCGCCTCGCGGACCTCCTGAGGGCCGTCGGTGTCCGGGAAGCCCTGGCCCAGGTTGATCGAACCGGTGCGCAGGGCCAGCGCGGACATCTCCGCGAAGATCGTCGTCCCGAACTCGGTGAGGCGGCGGTTCAGGAAGGGGCGCGAGGTGTCGGTCATGGCGGTCATCCTGCGCCCAAGCTCTGGAGTTCCTCAACTCTGCTTTGGGGCGCGTGAGGGGTGGGCATTTCCCGGTCACGCACCACACGAGGCGCCCACGGGGGGCCGCTTCGGGGGAACTGGAAGGAGGGTGACGCCATGGTCATCGGCATCATCCTGGCCGTGATCGCGGTCGTGCTGGCACTGGTGGTGGCAGGCGTACGGGGCAGCGCGACCCGTTCACGGCGCCCGGCGGCGCGGGGGCACAGCCGGAGTGGTTCGGACTCCGGCGGCAGCTGGTGGGCCGGCGGCGGGGGAGACGCCGGCTCGTCGGGCGACTCCGGGGGCGGGCACTCCTGCGGGGGCGGCTCGTCCTGCGGAGGCGGCGGGGGTGGATGCGGTGGAGGCAGCTGACACGGGGCAGCTGAGCTCCTGAACGGGGAAGCGCATCCACGCCGGCGCCCGCCGGGACTTCGCTCCCGGCGGGCGCCCTTGTCGCCATTTCACGCCCCCGATCCGGCGTACGCCGTATCGCTCAGGCGTACGCCGTGGTTGAACAGTTGAACTGTGGAGCCCTCTGAGGGATGGAAACCCTACGAAGTTGGGTAAAAACACTGTGGCGGCGCCACAGTTCATGATTCCCTCTAAATCCCGACGCAGCCCTCGGACGTCCTGCGGACACCCTTCCTGACCGGGCTGACGGGCCGATCGCCCGGTGTCGACCGGGGCGCGCCGGACCACCCCGCCTTTCTTTTGCGTGCTAGCGGAGCCGACCCATGCTCACGACCCTGAACACTTCCTACACCGATACGCGCGCGGCCGACCTCGCCTGGGCGCTGGGCCGTGAACCGCTGCCCGCCCTTGCCACCCTCGACCTCGAACTGGCCGGGGCGAAGCTCCAGTTGAGACTGCTCGGCGCATCCCACCAGGTGCTCCTGCAGGAGGAGCAGGCCAGTTGCTCGGAGACGGTGGCGTGCATCCCCGGCAGCAGCACGCCCCTGCCGCTGGGCGTCGCCAAGCGGGTCGGTGACTGGGAGTACGAGTTCGCGGCCCGCGTCGAGGTCCTCTCGCCCGGCTCCTTCGCCGGCCGCGCCCAGGAACTGCTGGCCCTCGTCTCCGACCACCCGCACGGTCTCGCCGGCGTCTTCCCCGGCAGCCCGCACGCGTTCACGGCCCTGCTCGCCCAGCGCCACGAGGGCCAGGTCCACTGGCGCACCTGGCACGCCTACCCACAGGACGGACAGCTGGTGGCGACCCGGACGAGAGTGGGCGTCAGGGCGCGGGGGCGGGGCGCCGACCCGACCGGTGTGTGATGTGATGCCCGGCCCGTCCGGTGGGGCGCCCGGGCAAACCCGGAGTGCCTGTACGAACGTTGGTTCCACACGTGTGGGTGACGAAGCGTGCCATTCCTGTGACGTAACGTCGCAGTCGTGATCGACCCGTACGCACCGGCCCCGCCCGGCACGCCGCCCTCCTGGCGCGCGCCCGCGCGGATCCCCGTGCGGCAGGCGACCGGACGGTTGCTGGTCCTCGCGGGCGTCTTCGTCTGCGCGGCCTGCGGGCTCGTGTACGAACTCGAACTCGTCGCCCTCGCCTCGTACTTGACCGGTGACTCCGTCACCCAGGCCTCCGTCGTCCTGTCCGTCATGGTGTTCGCGATGGGCATCGGCTCCCTCGCCGCGAAGCGGCTGCGCCGGCACGCGGCCGCCGCCTTCGGCGCCGTCGAGGCCACGCTCGCCCTCATCGGCGGCTCGAGCGCGATGGCCCTGTACGCCGCCTTCGCCTGGACCGGCGACTGGGGCGGCCTGGGAGCCGGCGGCCCGCGCTGGCTGCTGGTCGCCTTCTCCCTCGCCATCGGCCTGCTGATCGGCGCGGAGATTCCCCTGCTGATGGAGCTGATCCAGCGCATCCGCCGCCAGGACGCGGGCGGAGCGGTGGCCGACCTGTTCGCCGCGGACTACGTGGGCGCCCTGGTCGGCGGTCTGGCCTTCCCCTTCCTTCTCCTGCCCTTCCTGGGCCAGTTGACCGGCGTCCTGCTCACCGGTGCGGTCAACGTCGTCGCCGGCGGCGCCCTCGTCCTCGGCCTGTTCCACCGCGATCTGACCCGGCGCGCCCGCCGGCTGATGCTGGTTGCCAACCTCGCCGTCCTCGGGATCCTGGCCGGGGCCGCCGTCCTCGTCGACGACTTCGAACGGGCGGCCCGGCAGGCGGTGTACGGCAGGGACGTGCGGGTGGCGCTGCAGACCGACGTCCAGGAAGTGGTCCTCACCGGCGGCACGGACGGCCGCCCACTCGACCTCTTCCTCGACGGCCGGCTCCGGGTCAGCGGCGACGACGAGCGGCGCTACCACGAGGCGCTGGTCCACCCCGCGATGAACGGTCCCCGCGCACGCGTGCTGATCCTCGGCGGTGGCGACGGCCTGGCCGCCCGGGAGGTGCTGCGGCATCCGGGCGTGCGGCGGGTCGACGTCGTCGAACTCGACGCCGAGATGGTGCGGTTGGCCGGCCGGGACCCGGCGCTCTCCGCCCTCAACGGGCATGCGTACGACGACCCGCGCGTGCACGTGACCACGGCCGACGCCTTCCGCTGGCTGCGCGGGGCGCCGACGGCGGCGTACGACGTGGTGATCTCGGATCTGCCCGACCCGGGCATCACGGCCGGCACGAAGCTGTACTCGCAGGAGTTCTACGGCCTGGCGCGACGCACCCTGGCCGACGGCGGCCGGCTCACCGTCCACGCCGGCCCGGTCACCTCCCGGCCCCGCGTCTTCTGGACGGTCGACACGACCGTCCGCGCCGCCGGCCTGCACACCGCCCCGTACCGCGTCGCGGGCCGCGACTCCGCATCGGACTGGGGTTTCGTCCTGGCCGCCCCCGGATCCACCCCGCCCCTGGACCCCGGCCGACGCGCCCCCACCCCTCGGCTCACGGGACTGCCACCGTCGACGCTGGTGCACCCGAGGTACTGAAGCGCCGTCATCACGCACCCACCGACACCGGACGAGTTACCGCCGAGGGGAGGATAAGACCCGCCCACCACGAGTAGGCTCCGCAGACATGGAGCATGAGGTGTTCGTTCCGGTTCCCGCAGACCGACTGAGCGCGGTGCTGGCCGACCCCGCGCGGGTCGCCCGGGCGGTCCCCGGGCTCCAGCAGGAGGCGGGCGCGGAACCCGTCGCCGGGCGGCTCAAGGTCCGGGTCGGGAACACCACCATCACCTACCGGGGCACCGTGCGCGTCTGCGCACAGGAGAACGGCACGTACGCCGTCGAGGGCGACGCCACCGAGACCCGCGGCACCGGCTCGGTCAAACTCGCGCTCACGCTCCGCGTCCGCGACACCGACGGCGGCTCCACCCTCACCTTCGACGGCACCGCGTCGGCGGACGGCCGCGTCACCGAACTGTCGGCTCAGGCGGTCGCCTCCGCCGTGACCCGGCTCCTGAACCGCACGGCGGAGCGGCTGGGCACGGAGGCGCAGACGCCGGAAGCTCAGGCCCCGGAGACCGCGGCTTCCGCACCCCCTCAGGAGCACACCTCCGTCTTCGACGCCGAGGTCCCGCCCCCCTCCCTCGCCCCGGACGCCGATGACGAGCCGGACGTCGCCGACGAGCCGGACGCCGACGACACCGGCGCCGAGGCGGAATCGGACCCCACCCGTGACTTCGAGGATGCCTCCGAACCGCCCGCCGAGGCGGCCCACGCACGCCGGACGATGATCGGCCGCAGCGCCGAGGAAGTGGACCACGCCCCGCCGCGCGGCCGTTACGCCCCCGTGCCGGCCCCGCAGACCGTCGCCTCGAACAGCACCCTGCGCTGGGCGGCCCCGGCAGCGGCCCTGGCCCTGGCCTCGGCGATCATCCTGGGCCGAGCCCTCCGCCGCCGTCACTGATCCCGACCACCCACCCTTGATCGGCCCAGTAGGGTCGTCCCGTGAGTAACGAAGACATCACGCTGACCGCGGGCGACGCGGAGGTGGCGCTGCAGCCGGGGAACGGCGGCCGGGTCTCAGGGCTGCGTGTCGGTGGGGTCGAGCTGCTGCGGCAGGGCGAGAGGTTCGGGTGCTTCCCGATGGTCCCCTGGTGCGGCCGGATCCGGGACGGCCGCTTCCGGGACGGGGCCGCCCTGCAGCAGATGCCCCTCAACGCCCCGCCGCACGCCATCCACGGCACCGCACGCGACGGCGCCTGGCGCACCGCCCGCGTCACCGCCGACGAGGCGGTGCTGACGTACGACCTGGTCGAGCCGTGGCCGTACTCCGGCCGCGTCACCCAGGCGGCCGCCCTCACCCCGGACTCCCTGACGCTCACCATGTCCGTGGAGACGTACGAGTCCTCCTTCCCGGCCCAGATCGGCTGGCACCCGTGGTTCAACCGCACCCTCCGGGGCAGCGACGTACAGCTGGACTTCGCTCCCGCCTGGCAGGAGGAGCGAGGCGACGACCACCTGCCCACCGGCAGGCGGACCGACCCCCGGCCGGGCCCCTGGGACGACTGCTTCGGCATGCCCGGGGGGGTCGACGTCACGCTCACCTGGCCGGGGCTGCTGGAACTGAAGGTCACCAGCCCCGAGGAGTGGGTCGTCGTCTACGACGAGCAGGAGGCCGCCGTGTGCGTCGAGCCGCAGACCGGTCCCCCCGACGGCCTCAACACCCTCCCGCGCCTGGTCACGCCCCTGGAACCGCTGGAGGCGACGACCACCTGGAGCTGGCGCCGCCTTTAAGCTGGCCGGTATGACGACGGACGTACGTGGCGCGCTGCTGCAGCAGATCAAGGACAAGGCCGTGGTGCACGGCAAGGTGACCCTCTCCTCGGGTCTGGAGGCCGACTACTACGTCGACCTGCGTCGCATCACCCTCGACGGCGAGGCCGCGCCCCTGGTCGGGCAGGTGCTGCTGGATCTGACCGCCGACCTGGAGTTCGACGCGGTGGGCGGTCTGACCATGGGCGCCGACCCGGTGGCCGCCGCCATGCTGCACGCCGCCGCGGCGCGCGGGAAGCGGCTCGACGCGTTCGTCGTGCGCAAGGCCGCCAAGGCGCACGGGCTGCAGCGGCGCGTCGAGGGCCCCGGCATCAAGGGCCGCCGGGTGCTCGTCGTCGAGGACACCTCCACCACCGGCGGTTCGCCGCTCACCGCCGTGGAGGCGGTGCGCGAGGCCGGCGCCGAGGTGGTGGCCGTCGCGACGATCGTCGACCGGGCCACCGGCGCCGCGGAGAAGATCCAGGAGGGCGCGGGGGTGCCGTACCTCTTCGCGTACTCGAAGGACGAGCTGGGACTCGACTGACCGCGGGGTCGACCATTCGGTCAGGTCTGGAAAGATGGGGCCGACGATGACGTCGCACCCAAGGTCTAGGTCAGGGCCGTAAGCACGCAGAACGCCAACCCGCACATACAAGGAGCGGACAGATGCCCATCGCAACCCCCGAGGTCTACAACGAGATGCTCGACCGGGCGAAGGCAGGCAAGTTCGCCTACCCGGCCATCAACGTCACCTCGTCCCAGACCCTGCACGCGGCACTGCGCGGCTTCGCCGAAGCCGAGAGCGACGGCATCATCCAGATCTCGACCGGCGGCGCCGAGTTCCTGGGCGGCCAGCACAACAAGGACATGGTCACCGGCGCGGTCGCCCTGGCCGAGTTCGCGCACATCGTCGCCAAGAAGTACGACGTGACGGTCGCCCTGCACACGGACCACTGCCCGAAGGACAAGCTCGACGGGTACGTCCGTCCGCTGCTCGCCGTCTCGGAGGAGCGGGTCGCGCGCGGCGAGAACCCCCTCTTCCAGTCCCACATGTGGGACGGCTCCGCGGAGACCCTCGCCGACAACCTGGCCATCGGCCAGGAGCTGCTGGCCCGCGCCGCCGCCGCGAAGATCATCCTCGAGGTGGAGATCACCCCCACCGGCGGTGAGGAGGACGGCGTCACCCACGAGATCAACGACGAGCTGTACACGACCGTCGACGACGCCATCCGTACGGCCGAGGCGCTGGGCCTGGGCGAGAAGGGCCGCTACCTGCTCGCCGCGTCCTTCGGCAATGTGCACGGCGTGTACAAGCCGGGCAACGTCGTCCTGCGTCCCGAGCTGCTGAAGGAGCTCAACGAGGGCGTCGCCGCCAAGTACGGCCGCCCGGCCGACAGCAAGCCGTTCGACTTCGTCTTCCACGGCGGTTCCGGCTCCACCGAGCAGGAGATCCTCACCGCGCTGGAGAACGGCGTCGTGAAGATGAACATCGACACGGACACGCAGTACGCCTTCACGCGTCCCGTCGCCGACCACATGTTCAAGAACTACGACGGCGTCCTGAAGGTCGACGGCGAGGTCGGCTCCAAGAAGACCTACGACCCGCGGACCTGGGGCAAGGTGGCCGAGGCGTCGATGGCCAAGCGGGTCGTCGAGGCCTGCCAGAACCTGCGGTCGGCCGGCAACAGGCTCAAGTAACCGGCGCTCCGGTTCGACGGGGCCCGGCACCCGCGCGCGGGTGCCGGGCCCGTGGTACGTCTGGCTGAAAGTCCCCCGACGAGGGATGATCGGCCACATGTCCGTGCGGCTGGCCTCCCCGCAGGGGAAGTGGATCCTGCTCACCACGGTGCTCGGCTCCAGCATGGCCATGCTGGACTCGACCGTCGTCAACGTCGCCCTGCCCCGCATCGGCCGCGACCTGGACGCCGACCTCGCCGCGCTCCAGTGGACGGTCAACGCGTACATGCTGACGCTGGCCGGGCTGATCCTGCTGGGCGGTTCGCTCGGCGACCACTACGGCCGCCGCAAGGTCTTCGTCATCGGTGTGGTGTGGTTCGCGGCGGCCTCCCTGTTGTGCGGCCTCGCGCCCAACGCCGAGGTACTCATCGCCGCCCGCGCCCTCCAGGGCATGGGCGGCGCACTGCTCACGCCGGGGTCGCTCGCCCTCATCCAGACCTCCTTCCATCCCGACGACCGGGGCCGGGCCGTCGGGCTGTGGTCGGGGTTCGGGGGCATCGGGGCCGCCGTCGGCCCGTTCGTCGGCGGCTGGCTGGTGGACGGGCCGGGCTGGCGGTGGGTCTTCCTGCTCAACGTCCCGCTCGCGCTGGTCTGCGTCCCCATCGCTCTGCGGCACGTCCCCGAGTCGGCCGACGGCAAGAGTCACGGCCGCTTCGACGTGCTCGGCGCGGTGCTGGGCGCTCTGGCGCTCGCCCTGGTGACGTACGCGCTGATCGAGGCCCAGGAGGGCTCCGTGGTCGTCGCTGTGACGGCCGTCGCGGGCGTCGCGGCCGGCATCGCCTTCGGCTACGTCGAGAAGCGCCGCCCGGACCCGATGATGCCGCTGGACATCTTCCGGTCCCGCCAGTTCACGGCGGTCAACCTGGTCACCCTGTGTGTGTACGCGGCCTTCGGCGGCTTCTTCTTCCTCGCCGCGCTCCAGCTCCAGGTCGTGTCCGGCTACTCGGCCCTCGCCGCCGGTACGGCCCTGCTGCCGACGACCGTCCTGATGCTGCTGTTCTCCGCCCGCTCCGGCCAGCTGGGCGAGCTCATCGGCCCGCGCATCCCGCTCACCGCCGGCCCGCTGCTGTGCGCGGCCGGGATGCTGCTGATGCTGCGGGTGGGCCCCGACGCCTCGTACCTGACGGACGTCCTGCCCGCGCTGCTGGTGCTGGGCCTCGGCATGGTCACCCTGGTCGCCCCGCTGACCGCCACCGTCATGGGCTCCGTCGACGCCGCACGCGCGGGCGTGGCCAGCGGCATCAACAACGCCGCCGCACGGGCGGCGGGCCTGCTCGCGGTCGCCGCGCTGCCGCTGCTCGCAGGGATGGGACCGGAGGCGTACCGCTCGGCGGACGCCTTCAACGCCGCGTTCCGGCGCGCGATGCCGCTGTGCGCGGTGGTACTGGTGGCGGGTGCGGTGCTGGCCTTCGCGTTCGTACGACGGCCCGCCCCGGACTGCAAGCGCCCCGAGTGCCGTACGCACGGCCATGTGGTGAGCCCCCCGCTGGAACGGCCGCCGCAGCCGGAACCCGGGTCGATCGCCTCGTAGAACCCGCAGGGCCCCCGTCACGGTTCCCGGTCGACCGGGATGTACCAGACTGGACCCATGACGATTCACGAGAACCTCCTCGGGGGACCGCCCCCGACCCACCTCCCCGACGACCCGGAGCCGCGCGAGCTGCTCGCGAACGGTGCCGCGCCCGCCGACGTCGCGGCGCAGTACCCGACGTCCTCGCTGGCCTGGGCCCAGCTGGCCGACGAGGCGTTCGAGCGGGGCAGCGTCGTGGAGTCGTACGCCTATGCCCGTACGGGCTATCACCGGGGCCTGGACGCGCTGCGCCGCAGCGGCTGGAAGGGCCACGGCCCCGTGCCCTGGGAGCACGAGCCGAACCGCGGCTTCCTGCGCGCCCTGCACGCGCTCGCCCGGGCGGCGGGGGCGATCGGTGAGCAGGAGGAGTACGAGCGCTGCACGCAGTTCCTGAAGGACTCCTCGCCGACGGCGGCGCAGACGCTGGGCTGATTTTTCGAGTGCGTGAGGCCCGCCCGGTGTGACCAGGCGGGCCTTGCGAGGCCCCCGGGCGATCCCTGAGGATGCGGGTGGGGACCGGGGCCCCCGTGTCGATAACGGCAGGGGCGGACCGCTACCCGGAGTTACAACAGGAGACAGCGATGTCCCACGAGGCTCACGAGCCCGAGACCCCGCATCTCGATTTCCAGGGCACGACGCCGTACGAGGACTACGTCAAGGCGGATGTGCTCACCCACCTCCAGCACACCCTCTCCGACGATCCCGGAGAGATGGTCTTCCTGGTCACGACCCAGGTGATGGAGCTGTGGTTCACCGTCATCGTCCATGAGTGGGAGACCGCCGCGAAGGCGCTGCGCGAGGACCGGGTGCCGGTGGCGGTGGACGCGCTGAAGCGTTCCGTACGGGAGCTTCAGGCGCTGAACGCCTCATGGCAACCGCTCGCGCACCTCACGCCGGCCCAGTTCAACTCGTACCGCTCCGCGCTCGGCGAGGGCTCCGGCTTCCAGTCGGCGATGTACCGCCGCATGGAGTTCCTGCTCGGCGAGAAGTCCGCGTCCATGCTGGTCCCACACCGGGGTGCCCCGCGCGTGCACGCCGAACTGGAGAAGGCGCTGCACGAGCCCAGCCTGTACGACGAGGTGCTGCGTCTGCTCGCGCGACGCGGCCACGCGATCCCGGACGCCGTCGTGATGCGTGACGTGGCGCAGCGGTACGAGGCGTCGCCCGAGGTCGAGGCGGCCTGGACGGCCGTCTACTCGGGAGATCCCGGTGACGAAGTCGCCCGGCTGGGCGAGGCGCTGACCGACGTCGCCGAGCTGGTGTGGCGCTGGCGGAACGACCACCTGGTCGCCACGCGCAGGGCGATGGGCGCGAAGCCCGGGACGGGCGGTTCCGCCGGGGTGGCCTGGCTGGAGAAGCGCGCACAGAAGAACGTTTTCCCCGAGCTGTGGACGGCGAGGTCCCATGTCTGAACTGGCCGTCAAGGCGGAGAAACTGGACGCGGCGGACGAACTGGCCGTTCTGCGTGAGCGGTTCGTGCTCGACACCGGGTCCGATCATGCGGCTGACGCCGCGGGTGTCTACCTGGACGGCAACTCGCTGGGCGCGCTTCCGGTGTCCGTGCCGGGCCGGGTCGACGACGTGGTCCGCCGCCAGTGGGGTGAGCTGCGCATCCGGTCCTGGGAGGAGAGCGGCTGGTGGACGGCGCCCGAACGGATCGGCGACCGGATCGCTCCGCTGGTGGGGGCGGCGCCCGGGCAGATCGTGGTGGGTGACTCCACGAGCGTGAACGTGTTCAAGGCCCTGGTGGCGGCGGTGCGGATGGCGGGCGCCGGGCGGGACGAGATCGTCGTCGACGCGACGACCTTCCCGACGGACGGGTACATCGCCGAGTCGGCGGCCCGGATGACGGGCTGCACGCTGCGGCCGGTGCTGCCGGGCGAGGTGCCCGGTGTGCTGTCCGGCCGTACGGCCGTGGTGCTGCTGAACCACGTGGACTACCGGACGGGCCGCCTGCACGACCTCCCCGGCCTGACGGCCGCCGTGCACGAGGCGGGCGCGGTGGTGGTCTGGGACCTGTGCCACAGCGCGGGCGCGCTGCCGGTGGGGCTGGACGAGCACGGGGCGGATCTGGCGGTCGGGTGCACGTACAAGTACCTCAACGGGGGCCCGGGCTCACCGGCGTACCTCTATGTCCGTGCCGATCTGCAGGACCGCTTCGACTCCCCCCTGCCGGGCTGGAACTCGCACGCGGACCCCTTCGGCATGCGCACCGCCTACGAGCCCGGCGCGGGCGCCGCACGGGGCCGGGTGGGCACGCCGGACATCCTCTCCATGCTCGCCCTGGAGGCGGCGCTGGAGGTGTGGGACGACGTCTCCGTCGATGCCGTGCGGGCGAAGTCCCTCGCGCTGACGGACTTCTTCCTGGAATGCGTCGGGGAGTACGTCCCCGAGGGCCGCGTCGCATCACTGACACCGGTGGCGCACGAGGAACGCGGCAGCCAGGTGGCGCTGCGGTGCGCGGACGCCGGGGATGTGATGAAGGCGCTCATCGAACGGGGCGTGGTCGGCGACTTCCGCCACCCGGACGTACTGCGCTTCGGCTTCACGCCGCTGTACGTCGGGTTCGCGGATGTGGAACGGGCGGCGCGGGTGTTGGGGGAGGTGCTGGCCTAGCTGCGGGCAGTCGTGCCTCCCCCAGTGCCTTAAGGGCCTGGGGGGACCCCCAGGGCGGCACGGGTGGGCGCAGCGGCACCCCGCCACGCCGGGCTGCCGCTGCGCCCCCCCGGCCCGTGTCAGCCCACGTCACCCGCCTGATACCGTCCCCGCCAACGGCCGTCATCCCACCTGGTCCGTCACCCCCGCTTTCGTCCAAACCCGTTTCACCGCTGAGAGGTTGGAGCATGCCGGACAACGTCCCAGCAGCCCGGGCCGCCGCCGAGGAGGAGTCGGCCTTCTCGCACCCGCCCGTCGACCCCGACGCCGTCGCCGCGTACGGCGACCACCCCGACCAGGTGATCGACTTCTACGCGCCGCGCGGCGAGGTCGGCCCGGGCGGCCCGGCGCCGCTGGTCGTCGTCCTGCACGGCGGGGCCTGGCGGGCACCGTACGACCGCCGGCATGTCACGCCGTTCGCGGATTTTCTGGCGCGGCGGGGGTTCGCCGTGGCCAATGTGGAGTACCGGCGCGGGGCGGAGGACGCGGACAGCTCGGCGGGTTCTGGTGGGGGCGGCCCGGTCGCCGGACGCTGGCCGGAGACCTTCGACGACGTCGCCGCCGCGCTGGACGCACTGCCGGCGCTCGTACGGGAGGCGCTCCCGCAGGCCGATCCGCGCCGGACCGTGCTCACCGGCCACTCGGCCGGCGGCCACCTGGCCCTCTGGGCGGCGGCGCGCCATGTCCTCCCGGCGGACGCCCCCTGGCGCACCGACCGCCCCGCTGCCCTGCGGGGTGTGGTCGCCCTGGCCCCGATCGCCGACTTCACGGTCGCCGACAAGCTGGACGTCTGCGGGGGTGCTGCGCGACAACTCCTGGGCGGAGGAGTGGAGTTCGCGGAGCGTCGGCCCTACGCCGACCCCGCGCTCCTGCTCCCGACCGGCATCGCCACGACGCTCGTCCAGGGCCGCACGGACATCGTCGTCCCGCAGGCGGTCGGCGAGTCGTACGCGGACACGGCGGCGAAGGCGGGGGAGGTGGTCGGTCTGACGCTGCTGGAGGACGTCGGTCACTTTCCGCTGATCGATCCGGCGGCGGACGCGTGTGCGGTGGTGGCGGAGGAGATCGCGCAGTTGGCCTGGTAGTACCTGAGACGGATCCTGAAGGACCCCTCTCACTGGGGACGACGCGACCCCCGCCGCCGCCTACCGTTCTGTACGTGACCGAGACGACCCAGATGCCGACCCCGCCGCCGCCGGACGCGGCCAAGCCGCGCAGCCCGGAGTTCCGGCTGGCCGCGGACGCCCTGCGCGGGCTGCGGCAGGACCTGTTCCACGACGCCTTCGCCTACCGCCCGCTACCCCGTATGAGCGTGGACGGGCCGGTGACCCGGCGGCTGCCGGGCCGCCTGCGGGAGTACGCGGCCTGGACACCGCATGTCATGATCGCCGCGGTCGCCCTGATCGCGCTGCTCATGGCCAGCGTCGACTACGACGGCACGGCCGTCCTGATCGGTCCGCTCGCCGTGCTCCCCATCCTGCTGACCATGCTCCGGCCGGTCGGAGCGTTCTGGCTGTCCATGGCGGCCACCCCGGTCAGCCAGGTCTTCGGCAGCTTCTCGGACGGCTATCCGTGGCAGCCCGCGAGCTTCGTCTGCCATCTGACCGTGCTGACGGTCGTGGCCATACGCACCAGGCCGCGCACGGCGGGGTACATGTGGGCGGTCACCGCAGCGTACGGCTTCGTGGCGGACGTGATATTCGGCCCGTCGTTCTACTACGGCGACGACACCGCCCCCATGCTGGTCTTCTCCGCGCTGATCCTCCTCGTCGTCGCCGTCTGGCACACCCGCAAGGAGGCCCGGCAGGAGGTGACCGCCCAGCAGACCGTGACCGCGCAGGAGCGGTCCAAGCGCACCCTGCTGGAGGAGCGCACGACGATCGCCCGCGAGCTGCACGACGTCGTCGCCCACCACATGTCGGTCGTCGCCATCCAGGCGGAGGCGGCGCCCTACCGGGTGGAGAACCCGCCGCCGGAGCTGGAGCGGGCCTTCGCCACCATCCGGGAGAACGCGGTGGCGGCCCTCACCGAACTGCGCCGCGTCCTGGGCGTCGTCCGCGCCGAGGACTACGAGGCCCCCGACGCACCGCAGCCCACGCTCGCCGACCTGGACGCACTGCTCGACAATGTGCGGGATGCGGGCCTGACCGTGGACAAGGCGGTGACCGGAGCGGTGCGCGAACTCCCGCAGGGCGTGGAGCTGTCGGCGTACCGAATAGTCCAGGAGGCGCTGAGCAACACCTTGCGGCACGCGCCCGGTGCGGACGCCCGTGTCGAGATCGGGTACGTCCTCGGCGGCCTCGGCCTGCGCATAGTCAACGGTCCGCCGCCCGCGCCGGACCTGGTCAAGCCCTCGCCGGGTGCCGGGCACGGCATCACCGGGATGCGGGAGCGCGTCTCCATGCTGAACGGCGAGATGACGGCGGGCCGGACGGACGACGGAGGCTATGAGGTGGCGGTGTTCCTGCCGGTGACCAGCCCGGGTGAAGGTGACGCATGACCATCCGGGTACTGGTCGCGGACGACCAGATGATGGTCCGCGAGGGCTTCTCGGTCCTGTTGAACGCGATGCCGGACATCGAGGTCGTCGGCGAGGCCGTCAACGGGCGCGAGGCGGTGGAGCGGGTGCGGGAACTCGCCCCCGACATCGTGCTGATGGACATTCGGATGCCGGAACTGAACGGCATCGAGGCGACCCGGGAGATCGTCGCCGCGGACGGTTCGGCGAAGGTGCTGGTACTGACCACCTTCGACCTCGACGAGTACGTGTACCAGGCGCTGCGCGCGGGAGCCTCCGGCTTCCTGCTGAAGGACGCCTCGGCACGCCAACTCGCCGACGGGGTAAGGGTGGTGGCGGCCGGGGAGGCCCTCCTTGCGCCCTCCGTCACCAGGCGGCTGATCACGGAGTTCTCGAAGCTGTCCGACGCCCCGCGCCTGATGTCCTCCGCGCACGCGGCGTACGGGGACCTCACCGAGCGGGAGACGGAGGTGCTGGTCCTGATCGCGCAGGGCCTGTCGAACGCGGAGATAGCCGAGCGGCTGGTGGTCGCCGAGTCGACGATCAAGACCCACGTCAGCCGGATCCTGGTGAAGCTGGGCCTCAGGGACCGTACGCAGGCGGCGGTGTTCGCGTACGAGGCGCGGCTGGTGACGCCGGGCTGAGCGAACGCCCGGCCGTCGGACACCCCTGGTCAGACGGCGGGGTCCCGGGCTAGCGTCCGTTCATGGCAGCTGCTTCTGACCTCGCCTTCGACCCGTGGGACCCGGCGTTCGTCGCCGACCCCTACCCCGCCTACGCGGAGCTGCGGGCTCGAGGCCGCGTGCTCTACTTCGAGCCCACCGACCAGTGGCTGGTCCCGCACCACGCGGACGTCTCGGCGCTGCTGCGCGACCGGCGCCTGGGCCGGACGTACCAGCACCGGTTCAGTCACGAGGACTTCGGGCGCACGCCGCCCCCGCCGGAGCACGAGCCGTTCCACACGCTCAACGACCACGGAATGCTGGACCTGGAGCCGCCGGACCACACGCGGATCCGGCGCCTGGTGTCGAAGGCGTTCACACCGCGGACGGTCGAGCGGCTGAAGCCGTATGTGGACGGCCTGGCCGGCGACCTGGTCTCCCGCCTGGTCGAGGCGGGCGGCGGGGACCTGCTGACGGATGTGGCGGAGCCGCTGCCGGTGGCGGTGATCGCCGAGATGCTCGGCATCCCGGAGTCCGACCGCGCCCCGCTGCGCCCCTGGTCGGCCGACATCTGCGGGATGTACGAGCTGAACCCGTCCGAGGAGGCGGCGACGAAGGCGGTGCGGGCGTCGGTCGAGTTCTCGCAGTACCTGAGGGAGCTGATCGCCCAGCGCCGCAAGGAACCCGGCGAGGACCTCGTCTCCGGCCTGATCGCGGCGCACGACGAGGGTGACCGCCTCACCGAGCAGGAGATGATCTCGACCTGCGTCCTGCTGCTGAACGCGGGCCACGAGGCCACGGTGAACGCCACGGTCAACGGCTGGTGGGCGTTGTTCCGCAAGCCGGACCAGCTGGCCGCCCTGCGCGCGGACCACTCCCTGATCCCCTCGGCGGTCGAGGAGCTGATGCGCTACGACACCCCGCTCCAGCTCTTCGAACGCTGGGTGCTGGACGAGATCGAGATCGACGGCACGGTGATCCCGCGCGGCGCGGAGATCGCCATGCTCTTCGGTTCCGCCAACCACGACCCCGAGGTCTTCCGGAACCCGGGGCGCCTCGACCTCACCCGCAAGGACAACCCGCACATCTCCTTCAGCGCCGGTATCCACTACTGCATCGGCGCCCCGTTGGCCCGTATCGAGCTGGCGGCCTCGATGCGGGCCCTGCTGGAGAAGGCCCCGACGCTCACCCTGGCGGCGGAGCCGGAGCGCAAGCCGAACTTCGTGATCAGGGGCCTCGACGGGCTGAGCGTCGCGACCTGACGCGCTGGGCCAGGGCCCAGACGGCGAGGCCGACCGCGATCCCGCCGAGGATCGCGAGCGGCAGTTCGGCGTAGAGGACCTTCCAGTCCGGGCTCTGCTCGAACCGCCACAGCCGTTCCCGCACACCGACCGCCCACACGGCGAGCCCCGTACCGGCCCCGGCGGCCACGGTCAGACATCCCAGAGCGGCCTGCGTACGTTCCCCCATGCCCGGGAGGGACGCGCACAGGCCGCCCGAAGGTTCCCCGGTCAGCTGCTGGTCACGTCCCGCCGCCGCAGTCCCGCCAGCCCACCGGCCACCAGCACCACCGCGATCCCGGTCAGGACGGACACCGCGCCCCACTCCATCTCCCCGCCCGGCAGCTTGGGCAGATGCCCGAACGGCGACACGTCCAGCACCGCCTGCGGAACATCCAGTGCGGGCCCGATCCACCCGATGAGCAGCACCGCTCCGGCAACGCCCCAGGCGGCCACAGCCAGCTGCGGCGACACCCCGTAGAGCAGTACCGCGAGCCCGCCGATCACCCAGATCGCCGGCAGCTGGATCAGACAGGCGCCCAGGATCGGCCAGAACTCCTTGCCGTACCCGGCGGCGAGGCCGAGCCCGGCGAGCAGCATGATCAGGACGGTGCCGCCGAAGGCGATCAGCAGGTGGCCAAAGGCCCAGCGCAGCCGTCCGACCGCACCGGCCAGCACCGGTTCCGCCCGTCCGGACGTCTCCTCGCCGTGCAGCCGCAGTACGGACGCGACGATGTACAGGGCGGCGACCAGTCCGAGCATGCCGACCATCGACGCCAGGAAGGTGTCGGTGAGGGCCGACTGGCCGCCCATGCGCCGGAAGATCTCGCGGGCCTGCTCGTTGTCGCCGACCAGGTCGGCCGCGCCCTCGGTCATCGCGCCGTAGACGATCCCGGCGAGCAGGAAGCCGATGCTCCAGCCGAGCACGCTGCCCCGCTGCAACCGCCAGGCCAGTGCCCCCGCGGTACCCAGCCGGCCGTCCGCCGGCCCCGGGCGGCTCGGCAGGAAGCTCATGCCGACGTCGCGGCGCCCGGCGAGCTCGTAGGCCGCCGCCCCCTGGATGACCGCGGCGGCCGCGAACAGCAGCAGCACCCACCACCGTTCGTTCGCGAAGGGCCGCAGGTTCTCCAGCCAGCCGATCGGCGAGATCCAGGTCAGGAGGGACGAACCGTCGTCCGTCGCCGAGTCGCCCGCCGCGCGCAGCACGAATGCGGCGCCGAGCACCGCGGCCGTCAGCCCGCGTGCCAGTCGCGCGCTCTCCGTGAACTGGGCGACGATCGCGGCCATCGTCGCGAACACCATCCCGACGCCGGCGATGCCGAGCCCGAGGGCCAGTGCCCCCGAGGCTCCCTGACCGGCCAGACCCCCGGCGATCAGCAGCGCGAGCACCGCATTGGCGACCGCCGCCGCGAGCAGCGCCGCGGTCAGCGGGGCGCGCCGGCCCACCATGGCCGAGGAGATCATCTCCTGCCGGCCGCTCTCCTCCTCGTCACGGGTGTGCCGTACGACGATGAGCAGGCTCATCACGGCGGCGAGCAGCCCTGCGTACACGCCGATCCGCCAGGCGGTCAGCGCGCCGAACGAGTCGTCGAAGACCGGGCCGAGCATGGCGCGCAGCGAGGCGTTGGTCTCCATCTGCTGCAGCAGGTCGGCGCGTTCGGCGGCGGTGCCGTACAGGTTCTTGAGCGTGTTCGGCATGGACAGCACCATGAGCGCGTTGACGCCGACCCAGATCGGGATCATGGCCCGGTCGCGGCGCAGCGCGAAGCGCAACAGCGTGCCGGTGCCGGCCAGTTGGCGCGAGCCGCCGGCCCGTACGGCGAAGGCCGCGGCGGTCATCGCGCAGCCACCTCGTCACCGATCTCGTCCTGGTAGTGCCGCAGGAACAGCTCCTCCAGAGTGGGCGGCGTCGACGTCAGGGACCGCACGCCGGACTCGCTGAGCGACTTCAGTACGTCGTTCAGCTTGTCGGTGTCGACCTGGAGGCGGACCCGCCGGTCCTGGATGTCGAGGTCGTGCACGCCGGGCAGGTGGGAGAGCCCGTTGGGCGGACCGGCCAGCTCGGCGGTCACGCTGGTCCGCGTCAGATGGCGCAGGTCGGCGAGCGAACCGGTCTCCACCGTGCGCCCCTTGCGGATGATGCTGACCCGGTCGCAGAGCTCCTCGACCTCGCTGAGGATGTGCGAGGAGAGCAGGATCGTCCGGCCGCGCTCGCGCTCCTCCTCGACGCAGCGCTGGAAGACCTCCTCCATCAGCGGGTCCAGGCCCGAGGTCGGCTCGTCGAGGATCAGCAGGTCCACGTCCGAGGCGAACGCGGCGACGAGGGCGACCTTCTGGCGGTTGCCCTTGGAGTACGTGCGGCCCTTCTTCGTCGGGTCCAGCTCGAACCGCTCGATGAGTTCCGTGCGGCGCCGCTTGTCCAGGCCTCCGCGCAGACGGCCGTACAGGTCGATGACCTCGCCGCCGGAGAGGTTGCGCCACAGGGTGACGTCGCCGGGGACGTAGGCGATGCGGCGGTGCACCTCCACCGCGTCCGTCCAGGGATCGCGGCCGAGCACCTGGGCGGCGCCGGAGTCGGCGTGCAGCAGACCGAGCAGGACACGGATGGTGGTGGACTTGCCGGCGCCGTTGGGGCCGAGGAAGCCGTGGACCTCGCCGGTCTCGACGTCCAGGTCCAGGCCGTCGAGCGCATGGGTCTTGCCGAACGACTTGTGCAGTCCGGAGACGGTGATTGCCTTCGTCATGCTTCAGAACGTACGCTTCTTTCAGAAACTTGTGAAGTTAAGGAAGCGTATAAATCCCCGATAGGATGAGCGCATGACGGAATCAGCGGAGGCCGGACGGGACGCGGAGGCCGTGTCGAAGTTCGTGGAGGGCTTCGCCGCCCAGCTCGTCGAGGCCGGGATGCAGCGTATGGCCGCTCGCGTGTTCGCCGCGCTGCTCGCGTCCGACTCCGGCGCCATGACCTCCGCCGAACTCGGCGCACAGCTCCAGGTCAGCCCTGCCGCCGTTTCCGGCGCGGTGCGCTATCTCGCCCAGGTGCACATGGTCTCCCGTGAACGGGAACCCGGCTCGCGGCGCGAGCGGTACCGGGTGCACAGCGATCAGTGGTACGAGGCGCTGACCAACCGCGACGCCGTGCTCAAACGCTGGGAGCAGACCCTGCGCGAGGGCGTCGACAGCCTCGGCGCCGCGACCCCCGGTGGGCAGCGGATCGCCGAGACGCTCGCCTTCTTCGAGTACCTGGAGGGCGAGCTCGGCAAGCTGATGGAACGCTGGCGGGAGCACCGGGACAAGGAGTTCGGCAGCAGTTCGTAGACGACAGGCGCAGGAACAAGGCCCTCACCCCGGCACCGTCAGGCCCAGCGCTCCCTCCCACACCGTCCACGTCCGCCTCCGCACCGGGCCTGCCACCGCCGCGTCCGCGCGGTACCGGAAGTCGGCCCCGGACACCGTCACGCTCCGCCCGGCCGCCCTCAGAGGTGCTGCCTCCGCACCGACCGACGCCGGCCGCACCTCCACGTCCGCAGCGCCCGAGCCGTCCGGCGCCACGGACACCGCTTCCAGCGGCTGGCCGACGTCCACCAGCGTCACGCCGTCGACCTCGACCCGCAGCCGGGAGGGCCGGGCAACGGTTCCCGCCTCCGGCGCCGCCCCTCGGGAGGACCGCGCCGGCACCAGCGTCCGTACCAGCGACTGGCACGTCCGCAGCCACGGCCGCGCAGCCGCCGCACCCGGCCGATCGTCCGCCTCACGCACGGGAACCGGCGGAATCCGCAGCGTGCCCAGCACCACCCCGTCACTGTCGTCGACGAGCAGATCCAGCCGCCGCTCGACCCCCTCCAGCACGGCCCGCGCCGCCGCCACCGCCCCCGTCGGCACACCCAGTGCCCCGGCGAGCTCGAGAGCCGAGCCGACCGGCACGACCGACAGCACACATCCGGCCAGCTCCCGCTGCCGGTGCAGCAGCGACACGGCCCGCATCAGAGCACGGTCGTCACCGACCACCACCGGCCGTCGCGACCCCCTGCGCTCAAGCGCCCGCGCGAATTCCTCCGGCCCGTCCGGCAGGCACACCTTCGTCGCCGCACCCGCGCTGAGCACGTCTTTCGCGATCCGCACGGACTCCCCGTCCGTCCTCCGGGCGACCGGATCGATCACCACCAGCAGCTGATCGGACATCGCGAAAGTCGCCACCTCGGTCATGCCTCGCTTCCTCGGGTAGCATCTTTGTGCAAGAGCCCCTTGCGCTATTGCGCCAGGGGCTTCGTCTATTCCGGGGCATCCGGTCCGACAGGTTGCGGCCGACGAAGGTCGCCGGTGTACGAGGCACAGGCCGTGCCGCGTACGCCTCTGACCTTGGACATGCCCCACCCGGAAGGGGTGTACGCGCGTGCCCGCACTTGTGCTGCTCGGTGCTCAGTGGGGTGACGAAGGCAAGGGAAAGGCAACGGACCTCCTCGGCGGATCCGTCGACTACGTGGTGCGTTACCAGGGTGGCAACAACGCCGGCCACACGGTGGTCGTGGGTGACCAGAAGTATGCCCTCCACCTGCTCCCTTCCGGAATCCTGTCCCCCGGCTGCACGCCGGTCATCGGCAACGGCGTTGTCGTCGACCCCTCGGTCCTGCTCTCCGAGCTGAGCGGGCTGAACGAGCGCGGCGTCGACACGTCCAAGCTCCTGATCAGCGGCAACGCGCACATCATCACGCCATACAACGTCACTGTCGACAAGGTGACGGAGCGCTTCCTCGGCAAGCGCAAGATCGGCACGACCGGCCGCGGCATCGGTCCGACGTACGCGGACAAGATCAACCGTGTCGGCATCCGGGTCCAGGACCTGTACGACGAGTCGATCCTCCAGCAGAAGGTCGAGGCCGCGCTCGACGTCAAGAACCAGATCCTCACCAAGCTCTACAACCGCCGCGCGATCGCCGTGGAGCAGGTCGTCGAGGAGCTGCTGGGCTACGCGGAGCAGATCAAGCCGTACGTCGCCGACACGGTCCTGATCCTCAACCAGGCCCTAGAGGACAACAAGGTCGTCCTCTTCGAGGGCGGCCAGGGCACGCTCCTGGACATCGACCACGGCACGTATCCCTTCGTCACCTCCTCGAACCCGACCGCGGGCGGCGCCTGCACGGGCGCAGGCGTCGGCCCCACGAAGATCAGCCGTGTCATCGGCATCCTGAAGGCCTACACGACCCGAGTCGGCGCGGGCCCGTTCCCGACGGAGCTCTTCGACGAGGACGGCGAGGCGCTGCGCCGTATCGGCGGCGAGCGGGGCGTGACGACCGGCCGTGACCGCCGCTGCGGCTGGTTCGACGCGGTCATCGCCCGGTACGCGACCCGGGTCAACGGCCTGACCGACTTCTTCCTGACGAAGCTGGACGTCCTCACGGGCTGGGAGCAGATCCCGGTCTGCGTCGCCTACGAGATCGACGGGCAGCGCGTCGACGAGCTCCCGTACTCCCAGTCCGACTTCCACCACGCCAAGCCGGTCTACGAGATGCTCCCCGGCTGGTCGGAGGACATCTCGAAGGCGAAGACCTTCGCCGACCTCCCGAAGAACGCCCAGAGCTACGTCAAGGCGCTGGAGGAGATGTCCGGCGCCCCGATCTCCGCGATCGGCGTGGGCCCGGGCCGGGACGAGACGATCGAGATCAACTCGTTCATCTGACATCTGATCCCTGGACTCTTTGCACGACATCCCCAACTGCCCCGTTTGCACGGGTAGTTGGGGATGTTAGTTTTGCAGTGACAGTTGCGGTTGGGTACTGGTGTTCTCCAGAGGGAGCAAGGTGCGCATCACACTGGCCGTTGACACGGAGACCGGCGACCGCGCCGGCGCCACGGACGACCTGTACGACTGGCTGCGTCAGGATCCCCAGTTGCTGAGTCTGGTCCGGCGGGAGTCCCCGGTCGGCGTCCCGGCGGGGGCCATGGGGGCGTGGAGCGAGGTGCTGACGCTGGTCCTGGCCCCGGGCGGGCCGACGGCGGCCGTCGGAGCGGCGGTGGTGGTCTGGCTGCAGAACCGCCGGGGCAACCAGACCGTCACCATCAACCAGCCGGACGGCACCCAGGTCGTCGTCTCCTCCGAGAAGGTCCGCGGGCTGACGGCGGAAGGCGCGAGCGAGCTGGCGCAGCAGGTCGCGGAGGCCCTTCGGCAGCGACCGGCCACCGACGGGACGGAAGACCGGGCCGGGCAGGGAGACTGACCATGCCGTCACGGGGGAGGCCGGACCTGACGGGGCCCGGCTGCCGGGCGGTGGTGGTCGGCACCGGAAGCCACCCGGGCGATCGGCTGGCTGCGCTCCCGTCCGCCGTACCGTCGGCGAAGGCCCTGGCCGAGGCGCTGGCCACGGAGTGCGGCATGGGCGACCGGGTCCGGCTGCTGTGCGACCCCGAGTCACCGAGCGAGGTCCTTGCGGCACTCGCCGAGGCCGTGGACCTCGCCGGACCGACGCAGGGCCGGTACGAGAGCGGAGCCGTCGTCTTCTGCCACGTCGGCCACGGACTGCGCGGGCCGGGCGGGCGGCTGTATCTGGCGACGGCGGCGACCAGGTCCCTCACCGACACCGCGCACTCCGTCCCGTACGACGAGATCGAGCGCTACCTCAGCGACGGGCCCGCAGATCCGCTCGTCATCCTCGACTGCTGCTTCGCCGGAAACGCCCGGGAGCCGCGCCGCCCGCCGGCCTCGGACCCGTTCGGCGGCAGCCGGCCCCAGGGCAGCTATCTGCTCGCCTCCGCCCTGCGCGACACCCTGGCGTACGCCCCCGAGGGCGCCGAGTACACCCTGTTCACCGGTGAGCTGCTGAACCTGCTGCGGGAGGGCGACGCAGGCGGCCCGCCCCGCCTGACGCCGGGCAGCCTCTACCGGCTCCTCGACCAGCGGCTGCAGGGCGGCCCCGCGCGGCCGTACGGTGGCGGCACGGCCCGCATGGCGGAACGGGTCCTCACCGCCAACCGCCGCTACACCCCGAGCCCCGAGACTGCCTCCACCCCCGATGACCCGGACGCGGTCAGCCCCTACCCGGGCATCGTGCCGTTCCTGCCCGAGCAGCATCACCTCTTCTTCGGCCGCGAGAAGGTGACCCGCGAGCTGCTGCGGCGCGTCGCGCAGACCCGGCCCGGCGAGCCGCTGGTGGTGATCGGCACCTCGGGCGTCGGCAAGTCCTCGCTGCTGCGGGCCGGGCTGAGCACGGCGGCCGAGGACGCGGGGCTGGGAAGCGTACGGATCGTGTCGGCGCCGGGCGCGCAGCCGTTCCGGGCGCTCGCGGAGGCCTGGGCGGCAGCCGTGGACCGGCCGCTCACCGAGGTCGTACGGGATCTGGAACAGGGCCGCTTCAGCCGCCCCGCCTCCGACGCCAAGGCAGTACGGGCGCCGGGAGTCCTGGTCGTCGACCAGCTCGAGCAGTACTTCACGCACGGCGCCGACGCGACCGAGCAGCGGCGCTTCGCCACCGCGCTCACCGCCGCCGACGGCCCCCGCATCGTGCTGGCCCTGCGAGCCGACTACCACGACGACGCCCTGCGCGACCGTCATCTGGCCCCGCTCGTGGCGCGGGACCACTTCACCGTGCCCGCCCTCGACGACGCCGAGGTCGAGGCGGCCATCGTGGGACCCGCCCGGTACGAGGGACTCCAGTGGGAGGAGGGCGTCCCGCAGATCCTGCGGCGCGAGGTGAACGAGGAGCGGGCGGGCGGCGGGCCGGGCGACGCGGCCGCGCTGCCGTTCCTGGCCCACGTGCTGCGGGAGATATGGCTGCGTCGGCGCGGTACGACACTCACCTACGCCGCCTACCAGCAGGCCGGCGGCATTCGGGACGCCGTCGCCCGCACCGCCGAGGGCATCTACGCAGATCTCGACGACGACGGCCGAGCCCGACTGCGCCGACTGATGCTGGCGATGGTCCAGGTCGCCGACGGCGAGGGAAGGCTGGTGCGCCGCCGGGTCCCGCGGGAGGAACTGGCCGGTTCCGCCGAGGACCTGCTGCGCCGCCTCGCGGATGCCCGCCTCGTCGTCGTGGACGAGCAGGGCGGTGCACAGCTCGGCCACGACTCGCTGCTCTACGCGTGGCAGCGGCTGCAGGGCTGGATCGCCGAGGTGCGCGGCGATCTGCTGCGGCTGCGGCGGCTGACAGAATCGGCGGAGTCGTGGTCCGACCACGGCAGCGGTCTGTGGACGGGGACGGGCCTGGACGAGGCGAAGGCGCTCGTCGCTGCCGAGGAGTCCTCCCGGCTCCCCGTCCGACAGGTGGTACGGGACTTCGTCACCGCCGCCGACCAGGCGCAGCGGCGCAGGCGATCCGTCACGCGGGCCTGGATCGCGGGGTTGTCCGCCCTCGCCCTGGTGGCCGGGGTGTTGGCGGGCTGGGCGTTCTACGAGAACGGCCAGGCGGCGGATCGGGAACGGAGTCTGATCGCGCGGGAACTGGCCATCAAGGCCGACATCATGCGCGAACGCGACCCGCGGGCGGCGCTGCAGCTCAGCCTCGCCGCGTACCGCACGGCGCAGACCTCGGAGACGCGGTCGAGCCTGTACGCGGCGGCGACCACGGTGGCGCCGACGCATCTGTCGCCGGCTCAGGGAGAGCGCAAGCCGGTGCTCAATCTCGCCTACAGCCCGGACGGTGAGGTGCTGGCCGCCAGTCACCGAGGCGGGCGGGTGCGGTTGTGGGATGTGTCGAAGCCCGCGGTGCCGGCTGAGGCGGGCGGGTTCAAGGCGGACGGCAACGCGGCCATCGCCTATCACCCCCGTACGCGGGTGCTGGCTGCGCAGACGGCGACGTCGCTGACGCTCTGGGACACCACCGACGCGATGAAACCCAAGCGGGTGGCGCGGCTGTCGATCGCCGAGGGCGCGACGTTCACCCTCGCGTTCAGTGGAGACGGCAGGACGCTGGCGGCGGGCAGCGAGGCGGGACGGCTCCGGCTGTGGGACGTGAGCGACCCGGCGCACCCCGCGCTGCGGGTGGAGCGGACGATCGCCGAGACGGAGGTGATCTCGCTGGCGTTCACCCGCGACGGACGTCACCTGATCACCGGCAACGGCAACGAGGAAGGGGACGGCGGACAGCCCGCCCAGGTGCGGCTGTGGGACCTCACCGATCCGGACCGGCCCGAGCTGCTGGACACCGAGCGGGCCGAGACGGTCATGGCGGTCGCCGCACACCCGAAGCGCGACCTGGTCGTCGCGACCGGGGCCAGTGGGAAGGCCGCCTGGTGGGAGCTGGCGGACGGACGGGAACTGCGGCGTGTCGAGGTGGAGGAGTACCGGGACTACTTGGGCAGCGACCCGGACGGCATTCCCTCGCTCAGTTTCAGCGGGGACGGCAGACTCCTCGCGGGCGCGGACCGGGACAACGGCGTTCACCGGCGCGACGTGACCGGAAAGGTGTCGGAGGTGGAGAACTGGCAGTCTCTCTCGGCGCTGCCGTCGGGCGAGCCCGCCCAGTCGGTCGCCTACAGTCCGGACAGCCGGTATCTCGCGGCTGGTGATGTGGCCGGCGAAATACGGCTGTGGCCCGGCCGGACGTGGGCGTCCGCGATCGAGGGCAGGGTGCCGTCCATCGTCGAGGCAGGCACCAGTGCCTTCAGCGGCGACGGCAGGCTGGTCCTCGCCCAGACCGAGAACGCCGATTACACGACCAGGACACGAGTGTGGGACATCAGTGACCTCCGTGCACCGAGGGTCCACTACACACTGCCGAAGGGCTGGGAGGCGAACTACTTCCTCAACAGCCCCAAGACACCTGTCCTTCTTGCTCATTACTGGACCAAGGGACTGGAGCACACCTTCCAGTTCTGGGAGTTCGACTCCGACGGCGGGCCGACAAGGGGCGGCAGCATCCACCTCACCGCCGACGTCCCGCGCGTCGTGGTGAGCCCGGACGGCCGGCTGCTGGCCGCGGGTTCGGCAGAGGAACGCGGCATCGCCCTGTACGACATCAAGGACCCGGCGAAGCCGGTACGCGTCGCCACGGTCGACGCACCGGTCAGCGGGGGCCTCTTCAGCACGGGAGACCTCTGGTTCGCCGGGGACC
Source organism: Streptomyces sp. NPDC059866 (assembly GCF_042731325.1). Taxonomy (NCBI): domain Bacteria; kingdom Bacillati; phylum Actinomycetota; class Actinomycetes; order Kitasatosporales; family Streptomycetaceae; genus Streptomyces; species Streptomyces sp. NPDC059866. The sequence continues at coordinate 76,846 of NZ_JBHWJT010000009.1, forward strand.
GCTCACTGGCGACCGTCGAGAACAAACGGCACCTCAGACTGTGGGACCTCTCCGACCCGGCCCGACCCCGCAAGGGAGGACGCATCAAGGACGTGGCGCTGATGAAGGGCGCGATGTACGACGCCGGGTCCCAGCAACTCGTCACGGAGGATGTCGGGGACAACATCCTCGTGTGGGACCTGTCCCGTCCCGCGTACCCGGAGGGGGGCGCCCGGATCCCCGGCGCTCCCGGTGACTACTTCCCCACCGTCAAGGGGGAGTTGGCGACAGCGCTCAGCGACGGCACCGTCGAGTTCTGGGACGTCACCGACCCCACCGATCCGAAGAAGAAGCACGACCTACTGCTCGACCGTGCGGTCTCCTCCATCTCCATGACCCCGGACGGCCGCCACGTGGTGACGGGCGGCCCGTACCGCATCTGGACCGTCGGCCCGGACGGCAGGTGGGACACCCCGGAGTTCGTCGAGCTGCCGAACGCGGAGGACGTCCAGGTACCCCGCTCGGACCTGCCCGAGGGCCCTCGCTGGCTGGCGGTCACCATCGAGCGGACCTGGGGCAGCTCCCTGGCCGACCGGAGCACCTACGTCCTGGACTTCGACAGCGACCACCTCTACACGGAGATGTGCAAGTCGTACCCCCTGAGCGTCCCGAAGGACCAGTGGAAACGGCTGTTCCCGCACCTGTCCTACCGCACGTCCTGCGACTGACACCGGCGGGCTCAGGGCTCGCAGTCGGTGCATGGGGGCGAGACGCCGAGGCAGAGATGTACGGCCGTACTCAACCGGGCGTCGATCACGGCGCGTTCTGAGAGATCCGAGGCGTCAGCGGGCGGGGTGAGGGCGTAGGGCAGGGCGGTGGTGAGGACGGCGAGTGTGACCATGTCCTGCGTGGCGCCCCTCGGCAGGTGTCCGGTCACGTGTTGGCTCAGCCAGGACCAGGCCATGTCGTGCCACACGGTCGTCGGACGCAGCACGGCGGCATGGACCAGCTCCGGGGCGGTCAGGGCCATGGTCCTGGCAACGGGGTGCTCGCGCAGCAGACGCGCCGCCCGCACCACGAAGCTGACCTCGAGACAGTGTGGCGGCGGCAGAGGGCCGGGCACCTCGCGGGCCACATGGAGCAGGCGGGCGAGCTCCGCCACGGTGGCGTCCCGGATCAGTGCTTGCGGGCCGGCCCAGTTCCGGTAGAGGTAGGAGCGGTTGCAGCGGGCCAGGCGCGCGATGTGTGTCACGCCGACCTGCCGGGGGCCGTGCTGGGCCAGCGCGTCCAGGGCCGCGCGGTGCACCGCGCCCGTCCCCGGCTGCCAAACAGAGGGGGTCGATCGACTCATGGCGGTCAGCTTGGGAAGGGCGGGGTGGTACCTGACCGGAAAAGTGCGACAGATCTGGAGGAAGTGTTGCGGTTTTTCGGGCATTGAACCGCCGCAGGGTGCTGGTCACTGGAGTTCTCCTGCCAACTGCTCGATGAGGCCCAGCGATTCACCAGGGCCCAGGGCCCTGCGGGCCGCCCTTCACTCTCCGGAGTGAATCAAGCGAACTCCCGCCCAGGAAAAGCCAGTTCCAGCTTGCGCTCGTCGCTCTGCGTGGCCATAGAGTCACGCCAACAAGAGAACGCCCCCGCGGTGCGCCAACACCCGGGGGCTCGACACCCGGAGCCAAATCTCCAGATGCGCATTCATCGTACGACGCCCACGCGCGCCTTTTCCGTCTTCTCCAACGCTCTTCTCCGCGACCGGAGCATCTCCTGGTGCGCGGTAGGCGTACTGACGTACCTCCTGAGTCTCCCGAACGGCGCCCGCGCCACCATCCGTACGCTCGCCGAACAGCGCAAGGAGGGGCGGGCCCGGATCGCCGCCGCGCTGCATGAGCTGGAGGAATCCCGTTATCTGCGGCGGGTGGTGCGCAAGGACCGGGAGACGGGCCAACTCACCACCGTCTACGAGGTGTTCGACACTCCGTACGAGGACGAGCCACCAACGGGTGATTCCGAGGAAGCCCAGAACCTGGCCTCCGGCGAGTCGGAATCCACCCCGTCGGGCGCTCCCCCTTCGGGGGAAAAGACCGGGGAACAAGAACCTCCCTCCCCGCCGTCGCCCGACTCGCACGCGCCGAGCGAGCGCACCGCGCTCGCCGCGAAGCTGCTGGGCTCCCTCGGCCGTACGGATCCCCGGCTCACGCTCGGCGCCGCCGAGGCACTGCGGCTGGCGCCGCTCGTCGAGGCGTGGTGGGACGCGGGGGCCAGCAGCGCGCAGGTGCGGGCGGCGCTGACGGACGGGCTGCCGTCGCCCGTGTACTCGCCGCGCGCCCTCGTCGAGAACCGCCTGCGCCGCAAGCGGCCCGACGCATCAACTGCCCCGCCGGTCACGACCGTCCAGGTCGAGATCCGCAAGCCCGGCGCCTCCGTCTACCGCGAGGCTGCCCGGCGGGGCGGCGCCCTCGCCCGCGCGCTGCTGCGCGGGCAGCCGGCGCCCGCGTAGGCAGACAGACTCCCGGCTCGCATCCGCGCGCCGGGCCCTTCGAAAGAAACGGAGTGCCGATGACCGTCACACTCGTACGCCCCGAGGTGGTATACCGCCGGTATGCTGTCCTCATGCCTGATACCACGATCAAGGTCGACCCCGCCGTCCGTGACCGTCTCCAGGAGCTGGCCCGCGATCGCGGCATGAGCATGCGGGACCTCGTGGCGGAGCTGGCCGGCGCCACGCCCACCAAGGAAGAGCTGCGCAAGCGGTACGAGGAGACCAAGGCGTACGTGGAGGAGCACTTCCTCGGCAGGCCGTACACCGAGGAGGACGAGAAGGCCGGCGAGAAGCTGTGGGCCGACCTGGAGGCCGGGCGCATCGGGGAGGTCCAGTGACTGACAAGGACCGATACCCGCTGCCGCGAGCCGTCATCTTCGACGACACCGCCGCCCTTGCCCTCGGCGCGGGGAACAGCATGGCCTCCCGGCTCGTCGTCGAGGCCGAGAAGGACCCAGCCCTGTGCGTCTACATCCCGGCGCTCAGCCTCGCCGCCGCCGAGCGGGAGCGAGCCGGGGTGGCCGAGCATCTCGGCGCGCTGCCGTCCGTCAACATCGAGGGGCTCGACTTCGCCGCAGCGACCGCCGTGGGCAAGCGCCTGCGGACCGCGGCCGCTGGGGATGATGGCACGTACGGCAAGGACGAGCCGGACTGGAGCGGCGCTCACGTGCTGCACCTCGCCCTGCCCACCGTCGAGTGGCCGCACGGCCGTCCCGTCCTGACGAGGACACCCACCCGCTACCGCGGCACGGGCGTCCGCACCATCCGCATCGTCGAGCAGAACTGACGGCGGTCCTGGCGGGGAGGGCGCCGGAGTGCCCGCGTCCTCCCGCAGGGCCTCAGCTGAAGACGATCATCGAACCCTGCGCGAGACTCCGCGTCGCCGCCGCATGCAGCCCCAGCCAGACGTGGCGTTCCCGGGCGAAGGGGCTGGGGTCGTACGGAGCGGGGACCGCTGGCTCCTCCAACTCCGTGGGGGCCAGCGGGGGTTGGGGGGCGGCCGGGGGGTTGGCCGGGTCGATGCCGATCGACGGGGCCACGAACTCCAGCTCCCTCAGCAGTGACTGCGAGGAGCCCAACGGGCCGCCACCGGCGAGGAGTTCGTCGTCGGAGAGCGGGTGCGGGAAGTCGACGGGGACGTACGCCCCGGCGTGGTCGTAGTGCCAGACGAGATGTGACTGCTGGGCTGTCGTCTCGAACATCTCCAGGAGCTGTTCGTAGTCGCCGCCGAGCTCGTCCACCGGTGTCACCGGCAGCCCGCAGACCTGGAGCAGGTAGGCGCGGCGCAGAAAGTGCAGGGCGTCGTAGTCGAAGCCGGCCACCGGGGCGACCTCCCCGGACAGTCCCGGCATGTACTGGTACACCGGCACCGGCGGCAGCCCGGCCTCGGCGAGCACCTTGTTGTATTGCGCGAGTTCCTCGGCGAACGGGTTGTCGGGGGTGTGGCACAACACGTCGACGAGCGGTACCAGCCACAGGTCACAGGCCAAAAGAGGGCTCCTCGCAAGCGCGTAGCACGAACGACACAGCACGGTGGTCAGGGCAGCGTAATGCGTGGGGGCCGCACGGGTCCCCACCTGTACAGGTCCCATACCCGCTCAGCTCGCGGTGAGGCTCTCGACCAGGGCGAGGGAGTGAGCGTTGTGGGCGGCGATGATCGAGCGGGCGGCGACGGTGTCGCGGCGCACCAGGGCGTCGACCAGTTCGGTGTGGTCCGCCCATAGGTGGCCGCGCAGATCGGTCACCCGGCGCAGATGCTGCACCGCGCACACCCAGGACTGCACGCGCAGCCGGTGCAGGAAGTCCACGAGGTACGGGTTGCCGAACAGGCTGCTGAGCTCGCGCCAGAAACGCAGGTCGTAGCCGATCAGGACGGTGAGATCACCGGCGTTGGCGGCGCGCTGCGCCTCCTCGCCGCGCCGGCGTACGCCCGCGAACGCGGCCGCCGCCCGCGGATCCGTGAGGTCCCGGAACTCCTTGCGGCCCTCGTCGAGGGCGTGGAACATTCCGTCGATCACCAGGGTGCGGGCCTCGACGAGGCCACGGAAGTCGCGCAGGGAGTACTCGCGGACGCGGAAGCCCCGGTGCTGGTCGGCCTCCAGCAGACCCTGCGCGGACAGGTCGACCAGCGCCTCACGCACCGGTGTCGCGGAGACGCCGTACTGCTCGGCGATCTCCTTCACCGTGAACGCCTGCCCCGGCTGCAGCCGCCCGGACAACACCTCGTCCCGCAGCGCGTCCGCGATCTGCTGCCGCAGGGTGCTACGGGTCACGGCGCCGTTGCCGCTGGTGCCGGGCATGGTCGAGGGCTTCCTCTCGCTGCGCAGAATGGCGTGCTCGTACATGTCTACGAGCACGCCACCTTACGCGTTCGGATGCCGGGCCGCGGTTATGCCGTGTACTCGTCAGCCACCGTCAGGGCGGCGTCCAGCGCCGCCAGCCCCTCCTTCAGCTCCGCCTCGGTCACGTTGCACGGCGGCACGACATGGGTGCGGTTCATGTTCACGAACGGCCACACCCCGCCCGCCTTCGCCGCTGCCGCGAACGCCGCCATCGGCGCGTTCGCCTCACCGGCCGCGTTGTACGGCACCAGCGGCTCGCGGGTCTCCTTGTTCTTCACCAGGTCGAGGGCCCAGAACATGCCCACGCCGCGTACCTCGCCCACGCAGGCGTGCCGCTCGGCCAGCTCCCGCAGCGCGGGTTGAAGGACCTCGGCGCCCAGCCGGGAGGCGTTCTCCACGACGCCTTCCTCGGCCATCACGTTGATCGTGGCGACGGCGGCGGCGCAGGCCAGCGGGTGGCCGGAGTACGTCAGCCCGCCGGGGTACGGCCGCTTCCCGAACGTCTCCGCGATCTTCCCGGAGATGGCGACGCCGCCCAGCGGCACGTATCCGGAGTTCACGCCCTTCGCGAAGGTCATCAGGTCCGGTACGACGTCGAACAGGTCCGCCGCGAACCATTCGCCGGTCCGTCCGAACCCGGCCATGACCTCGTCCAGGACGAAGACGATGCCGTACTTGTCGCATATCTCACGCACCCCGGCGAGATATCCCGGCGGCGGAACCATGATCCCCGCCGTCCCCGGGATCGTCTCCAGGATGATCGCGGCGATGGTCGACGGCCCTTCGAAGGCGATCGTCGTCTCCAGGTGCTCCAGCGCCCGCTCGCACTCCTGCTCCTCGGTCTCGGCGTAGAAGCGGGAGCGGTAGAGGAAGGGTGCCCAGAAGTGCACGACGCCGGCCGTGGCGCTGTCGGAGGCCCAGCGGCGCGGGTCGCCGGTGAGGTTCACGGCCTGCTGGGTGCCGCCGTGGTACGAGCGGTAGGCGGAGAGCACCTTCGGGCGGCCCGTGTGCAGCCGGGCCATGCGCACCGCGTGCTCGACGGCGTCGGCACCGCCGTTGGTGAAGAAGATCTTGTCCAGGTCGCCCGGGGTGCGCTCGGCGATGAGCCGGGCCGCTTCGGAGCGGGCCTCGATGGCGAAGGCGGGCGCGAACGTGGACAGGGTGGCGGCCTGTTCCTGGATCGCGGCGACGACCTTCGGGTGCTGGTAGCCGATGTTCGTGTAGACGAGCCCGCTGGTGAAGTCGAGGTAGCGCCTGCCGTCGTAGTCCCAGAAGTACGACCCCTCCGCGCCGGCGACGGCGAGCGGGTCGATGAGCTCCTGTGCGGACCAGGAGTGGAAGACATGCGCACGGTCCGCGGCCTTCACGGCGGCGCCGGCCTCGGGGTTTGGCTGAGGGGTCATGCGGCCGAGGGTAGGTGTCCGCGATACGGACGCGATATCGGCGTCCTGTCTGCGGTCCGGGGGTTTCCGCGACAGGTTGTCGACGGGTGGGAGCCGATGAGATGTATTGACAGCACGTTGTCCAATTGACAGAATGCTGTCATCGTGGAGCGCACCTTTGGAGAACGTCCTCGGAGGAGGAGTCATGAACGCAGGCCGCAAGCCCGTCCATCACGCCGTGTACGACACCCTCGCCGACTGGGAGACCGGCCACGCGACGGCACACCTCGCCCGCGCCGGGTACGAGATCCGCACCGTCGGCCCGTCCACCGACCCGGTCACCAGCATCGGCGGACTGCGCATCCTGCCCGACCTCGCCCTGGACGACGTACGCCCCGAGGACAGCGCCCTGCTGATCCTCCCGGGCGGCGACCTCTGGGACACCGGTAACGACCTCGCGCCCTTCGCCCGCAAGGCGCGGGAGTTCCTCGACGCCGGTGTGCCCGTCGCCGCGATCTGCGGGGCCACCGCCGGGCTCGCCCGCGAGGGACTGCTCGACGACCGCACCCACACCAGCGCCGTGTCCTTCTACCTCGCGGCCACCGGCTACGGCGGCGGCGAGCGGTACGTCGACGCCGATGCCGTCACCGACGGCAAGCTGATCACGGCCGGTCCGACCGAGCCCGTCGCCTTCGCCCGGGAGATCTTCCGGCTGCTCGGCGTGTACGAGGGCGATGTGCTCGACGCCTGGTACCGGCTGTTCCACGACTCCGACGCGGAGGCGTACGCCGTACTCGAGCAGGCGGGCGGGCAGTGAGCCGGGAGCGACAGGACCTGTTCAGCCGCAGCGCGCTCGGCGCGTTCCGGCTGAACGGTCAATTCCTCGCTGTGGCCGAGGAGTTGGCGCGGCCCGTCGGTCTGACGGCGGCCTGGTGGCAGGTGCTGGGGGCGGTGCTGCGGGAACCGCTGCCGGTGGCCGGGATCGCCCGCGTCATGGGCATCACCCGGCAGAGCGTGCAGCGCATCGCCGATCTGCTGGTCGAGCGTGGCCTGGCCGAGTACCGGCCCAACCCCGCCCACCGCCGCGCCAAGCTCCTCGCGCCGACGGCCGAGGGGCGGGCCGCCGTCGACCGGATCGGCCCGGCGCACGCCGCCTACGCCGACCGGCTCGCCGAGGCCCTCGGGGACGACGGGCTCGCCGAGGCGGTACGGGTGCTGGAACGACTGTCCGAGGCGCTGGAACAGGTGGGCCCGCCCGTTACGGAACCGTAGAGGAACCGTGCAGACCATGCCCTCCGCGGCCTGACGACCCGCACTATCCTCGGTCCGAACTGGGCGTGTACTTGGGGGAGGGGCGGGCGCGGCCATGGAGAAACTGGGGCCTGGGGACCCACCGAGGATCGGCGCGTACCGGCTGCTCGCGCGGCTCGGCGCCGGCGGAATGGGGCAGGTGTACCTCGCCCGGTCGGACCGCGGCCGGACCGTCGCCGTCAAGCTGGTCCGGGCGGAACTGGCCGCGCAGGAGGAGTTCCGCGCCCGGTTCCGGCAGGAGGTGCAGTCCGCCCGGCAGGTCGGCGGGCACTGGACCGCGCCCGTGCTCGACGCCGACACCGAGGCGGCCGTGCCCTGGGTGGCCACCGGATACGTCGCCGGGCCGAGCCTCCAGCAGGTCGTGGGGCACGACCACGGGGCGCTGCCCGAGCGGTCGGTACGGATCCTCGCGGCCGGGCTCGCGCACGCGCTGAAGGACATCCACGCCGCCGGGATCGTCCACCGGGACCTGAAGCCCTCCAACGTGCTCGTGACCATCGACGGCCCACGGGTCATCGACTTCGGGATCGCGCGGGCACTGGAGACGGTGACCGACGGGGGTCTGACCCGGACCGGCGCGCTCATCGGCTCGCCCGGGTTCATGGCGCCCGAGCAGGTGCGCGGCGACCGCATCACACCCGCGTGCGACGTGTTCTGCCTGGGCTCGGTGCTGGCCTACGCCGCCACCGGCAACCTGCCCTTCGGCGGCGCCGACAGCGGCGTGCACGCCCTGATGTTCCGCATCGCCCAGGAGGAACCCGACCTGGAGGGCGTGCCCGAGGGGATCGCCGACCTCGTGCGCCACTGCCTGAAGAAGGACCCCGCCGCCCGGCCCACGCTGGACGGCATCCTGGAACGCACGGGAGCGGAGGACACCGTCACCGGCGGGCGTTCCCGGGACCCGTGGCTGCCCAGCGGACTGGTGGCCCAACTCGGGCGGCACGCGGTGCGGTTGCTGGAGACGGAGAACCCCGAGGGACCCGGCGCCGAGGAAACGGGCCGCGGCCCGGACGCCACACCCGAACACGCCCCCGCCGCGGACGAGTCCGCCCCGCCGGCAACCCCCGCCCCACCCCCGTCCCTCGACCACCTCCCGACCATCGCCGCCGGCTCACCCCATCCCGCATACGGCTACCCACAACAGGGCCACGGCCACCCACAGTCACCGCCACCGGCCAACCCGTACGGGGGCCCGGCGGGCGGCGCACCGCGGGGTGGGCCGGCCGGTGGACCGTACGGCGCCCCGGGGGACGGCATCCCGCAGGGCGGCGCACCAGGGGGTGGACCGTACGGCGCCCAGGCGAGCGGGAGTTTCTACGGCGCCCCGCCAGGCGGCAGCCCCCACGGCGCCCCGCCGAGCGGCGCACCGTACGGCGCAGCCGCCCCCGGCAACCCCTACGGCGGGCTCGGCCCCACCCCGCCGTACGGCCCGCCCCCCGCCGACCCCACCGTCACCTCGCCCTACGGCCCGCCCGAGGACCGCCCGCGCCGAAGTGGGCGTGCCACCGTCGCGTTGGTCGTGGTCGCGGTGGTCGTCGCGCTTGCCGCCGGAGGGTCGGTGTACGCGCTCCTGGACGGCGGGGGCAGCCCCGATCCCGGGCCGACCGTCGCCGGGACGAGTACCGCGCCCACGGCCTCCGCCCCCAAGACGCCCGCTTCGTCCCCGACGTCCACACCGTCGGCCTCCTCCGAGTCCGCCGACGGGACGATCCCGGCCGCGTACCTGGGCACGTGGACGACAACGATCGACAACGCGAACGGGCAGCACACCCGTCGGCTCACCCTCCAGCAGGGCGAGGTGGGCGACACGGTCCTGTCCCTCACCGCCGACGGACCCGCCGAGGACGGCGGCAGCTACCACTGCGTCTTCGAGGCCGGGTTGGCCGAGCAGCCGAGTTCCGACGGCCCCGTGCGGATCGGACCGTCCACGGTGACCGTCGGCGAACCGGCCACCGCCTGCACCCCCGGCGCGGCGACCGAGATCACCCTGCAACCGGACGGCAGTCTGCAGCGGGTGAACGCGGCCACCGGGGAGAAACTGACGTACCGGCGCCAGTGACGTCCACCGGGCCACGACTGAAGTCCCGTTTCCCGTGGGTAAGTTGAACGTACAGCGAACATCGGGGCGAAGGACCTGACGTGCCCTTCGGGCAGACGTACGGTGATCCCACCATTCGGCTCTGGGAGTGGCGGGGGACCACCGGTGGAGTGGCTGACCAATGAGAACGTCATCGCTGTGGGCACGTCCGTCGTCGGTGTCCTCGTGCCCCTCGCGATGTTCCTGTACGACCGCCGGGTGCCGCGCCAGAAGCGGATCGGCTACCGCGTACAGATGGACAGCCCCATAGGTGACGGGGCGTCTCCCAACCCCCGCCTCGGGGACTTCGACGTCCCGAACATGGCCGACGCCTCGCTCGTCCTGCTGCGCATCGAGAACGACGGATCACAGAGCGTCTCCCGCGACGACTACACCGCGTTCGAGGCCTACGGCCTGACCGCCGAGTTCACGGGACGCACGGTACAGGCCGTCGCGGTCACCCAGCCGTCCGGTATCGAGCACCTGGGCAGCCACTTCAGGCGCGGCAACGGGTTCGAGCACGACGGCAACAAGGTGTACATCCCGCGTGTCCCGCTCAATCCCGGTGACCACTTCAAGCTGCTCGTGCTGCTCTCCGGTGGCCGGGTGAACGGGGAGGTCAAGCTGATCGGTGACCTCCAGGACGGTCGGGTCCATCGCAACAGGGCTCCCAAGCCGGACGAGAAGCAGCGCACGTTCAGCCTCCCGGCCCAGCTGGTCAGCGGCGCGCTCGCGCTTGCCGTGCTCGGCCTCGCCGGCATCATCCTCCTGCGAGACGGCAACCCCATCGAGTGCGAGCAGGGCGAGCTGACCGTGACCGGCTCGACCGCCTTCGAGCCGGTCGTCGAGAAGCTCGCGAAGCAGTACGAGAAGAAGTGCGAGGGCGCGGACATCTCGGTCGAGACGCGCGGCAGCGAGGCCGGCGTGGCCGAACTCGCCCACCTGGCCGAGCAGTCGGAGGAATCCGCCCGGAACGTGATCGCCTTCTCGGACGGCCCGATGGGCAAGCGCTGGAACCTGATGGGGGAGAAGGTCGCGCTGTCCGTCTTCACCCTCGTCGTCCACAAGGACGACGAACCCGCCAAGGACGTCGATCTCGGCTCGGGCGGTCTGTCCCTGCAGGAGGTGCAGGACATCTACGCGGGCAAGTACACGCGCTGGGGAGAGGTCCTGCCGAAGGAGGAGGCGATCGCCGACCTGCCCATCGTCCTGGTCAGCCGGGGGGACGAGTCGGGCACGCGGCAGATCTTCCAGGAACGGGTGCTCGGCGACTGGGAGAAGGCGCAGAGCACGTCACTGGACTGCAGGCCGCCCGAGCCCGTCGGCGACGCGGTCACCCGCTGCGAACTCGCCTCCACCAAGGACGTGCTGGACATGGTCGAGGACCAGCCCGGCGCCATCGGCTACAGCGAACTCACCTCCGCCGCGGAGCGGAAGGGCGTGCACATGGTCGCCCTGGGCGGCGACAAGCCCGACGACCGGCAGATCGAGCAGGGCGGCAGCCGCTATCCGTACAAGGACATCGAGTACGCCTACACCCACGGCACCCCGCGCCCCGGCTCCCTCGCCGCGAGCTTCCTCGCCTACTTCGACGAGTCCACCAGCCAGAAGGTGATCCGGGAAAAGGGCCACCTACCGTGCCTGCGGGACCCGAAGCTGTGCGAGTGAGTCAGGCCGCGGGCAGTCGTGCCGCTGGGGCGGCACGGGTGGGCGCGGGCGGCACCCCGTAAGCGCCGGGCTGCGCGACCCACCCCCGGCCGACCGCAACGCCGGCCACGAGGAAACCGGCGCGCCGATCACCTCGGCTCCGGCGGCCGCTGCCGAGGCATGTTCGGCCGCGCAGCCCCCGGCGGCACCGCAAGCCTCCCCTGGCCCGCACCGCAGTCCGCCCGCCCGCCGAACCCCACCGCCGACTGAATCCCCAACGGCCCGGCCCCGGTACGGAACTCCACCATCCAGTCCGCCGTCTCCGTCCGCACCAGCTCCGTCACGTCCTCGGTGAACCGCCGCAACACGGACAGGCACCGCTCGGCCGCCTCACTCGCCGTCCCCTCCGTCGGCCCCAGCACCTCCCGCACACTCTCCGACGCCCAGTCGAACTGCAACGCGAGCAGCCTGCGCTGTACGGCCTGCGCGGTGGCAACGTCCCTTATCCACCCGGACGTCACCCCGAAGAACCGGTCCACGGCCACGCACGCCACCGCGAGCAGCAGCGCCAGATACCCCCAGGGCGCCGCCCCGCCGACCACCCGGGTCAGATCCAGCAACGGCAGCGCGGCCCCGGCCACCGCCCCCAGCGCCGCCCCGCACCGCAGCGACCGCGCGGCCCGCCGCTTCCACACCCGGTCGGCGAGATACCAGGCCGCCGTGTCCAGCGCCCCCCGCTCCACCCATCGGTACAGCTCGTCCAGCCGCTCCGCGGGCTCGGCCCAGTCCCCGAGCGGAAAGGCCCGCCCGGCCAGATCGCCCGGCCGCAGCCCGGCCGCACCCTCGCCACGCCCGTCCTGAGGCGGCCCCTCGGGCTGCATCTCCGGCTGACCCACCCGGCACTCCCTACCGATCACAACTGATCACGGTGCGTGACATGTCGTACGACGTACGGCCTGTCAGTCGTACGCGACGCCTGATGTTGATGCGCCTGACCCTTCCTACCGCCCAATGGGTGGCGAAGGCCCGGGTTTCCCCACTTTTCCGCCTGGAAGAGGGTCTTGATCAGGTATAGGAGATCTGGTCGACTCACTCGAAAGAGTGCTGGAGCGACGGCCGCATGGACCACGTAGGCTCGTGCTGAACGGGAAAAGCCCGTGCCGCACGAGCCCCGGAAGAGGAGCTGATCGTGATCCCCGGTGGTGGCCAGCCCAATATGCAGCAGCTGCTGCAGCAGGCCCAGAAGATGCAGCAGGACCTGGCGAGGGCGCAGGAGGAACTGGCGCAGACCGAGGTCGAAGGCCAGGCCGGCGGCGGTCTGGTGACGGCCACTGTGAGCGGAGCCGGTGAGCTGCGCGCCCTGCAGATCGACCCGAAGGCGGTGGACCCGGAGGACACCGAGACCCTCGCCGACCTGGTCGTCGCGGCCGTCCACGCGGCCAACGAGAACGCGCAGAACCTCCAGCAGGAGAAGCTGGGCCCGCTGGCCCAGGGCCTGGGCGGCGGTATCCCCGGCCTGCCCTTCTAAGACGGGCCGCGGGAAACTACCGTACGTACTGCACGACACTCAGGAAGGGCGGCAGTCCGTTGTACGAAGGCGTGGTCCAGGACCTCATCGACGAGCTGGGGCGGCTGCCCGGCGTCGGTCCCAAGAGCGCGCAGCGGATCGCCTTCCATGTCCTGCAGGCGGAACCGGCGGACGTACGGCGCCTGGCCCAGGCCCTCCTCGAGGTGAAGGCGAAGGTCCGTTTCTGCGCGACCTGCGGCAATGTCGCGCAGGAGGAGCTGTGCAACATCTGCCGTGACAGCCGCCGCGACCCGGCGGTGATCTGTGTGGTGGAGGAGCCGAAGGACGTCGTGGCCATCGAGCGGACGCGCGAGTTCCGCGGCCGCTATCACGTCCTGGGGGGCGCGATCAGCCCGATCGAGGGTGTCGGCCCGGACGATCTGCGTATACGAGAACTTCTCGCGAGGTTGGCCGACGGGACGGTCACGGAACTCATCCTGGCCACGGACCCGAATCTGGAGGGCGAGGCGACGGCGACCTACCTCGCCCGCATGATCAAGCCCATGGGCCTCAAGGTCACCCGCCTGGCCAGCGGCCTCCCGGTGGGTGGCGACCTGGAATACGCGGACGAGGTCACCCTCGGCCGCGCCTTCGAGGGGAGACGACTCCTAGATGTCTGACGCCACGCTGCACTCCACGACACAGGACCCGGACGACTTCGCGGTCCAGATCGCGGACCAGGTAGAGAGCTTCCTGGTGGCCGTCTCCGAGGTGGCCAGAGGCGACGAGCCGGACTCGGCCGTGCCTTTCCTTCTGCTGGAGGTCTCCCAACTCCTGCTGGCCGGCGGCCGATTGGGTGCGCACGAGGACATCGTTCCCGACGAGCGCTACGAGCCCGACCCGGGCCCCGAGCCGGACGTCGACGGGTTGCGGGAGAACCTGGCCCGGCTCCTGGAGCCGATCGACGTCTACTCCGAGGTCTTCGACCCGTACGAGCCCCGCAAGGCCCCGGTGCCGGCCCGTATCTCCGACGACCTCGCGGACGTCATCACCGACCTCCGCCACGGCATGGCCCACTACCGCGCCGGGCGCACGACGGAGGCGCTGTGGTGGTGGCAGTTCTCCTACTTCTCCAACTGGGGTGCGACAGCGTCCGCGACGCTGCGCGCACTGCAGTCCGTGGTCGCGCATGTGCGGCTGAACCAGCCGCTGGAGGAACTGGACGGCCTCGACACCGACCAGGGCATGGGCGACGACACCCTCGAGTTCGAGGCCGGCAAGGTCATGCAGCAGGAGATCGCGGGCCCGCTGGGACTCCGCACCCAGTAGCTGAATGCGGCGCATCACGGCTCGTATCCGTGCGATGACCTCCGTACGCCGAACGGCTTGGACACGTAGTCGTCGGCACCGGCTCCAGGCCGGCCACCCGGTCCGTCTCGTCGCTGTGGGCGCACTCGGTCATCAGAGGCCACTTGTGACCCGCGGCACTTTTCCGAGTGTCATCAGCGCATGCCGGGCATATGCAGTCCGAGAACGAGCGGCCGGACATCTCACCATGCGATATCTGGGAAGGGAATTTCGGACGCTCGTTAAAATGAGCCGACACACACGGACTGAGCGAGGAGCGCACGTGGGCCTTGTCGTGCAGAAGTACGGAGGCTCCTCCGTAGCCGATGCCGAGGGCATCAAGCGCGTCGCCAAGCGAATCGTGGAAGCCAAGAAGAACGGCCACCAGGTGGTGGCGGTGGTTTCCGCGATGGGCGACACGACGGACGAGCTGATCGATCTCGCCGAGCAGGTTTCCCCGATTCCTGCCGGGCGCGAGCTCGACATGCTGCTGACCGCCGGAGAGCGGATCTCCATGGCACTGCTGGCCATGGCGATCAAAAACCTGGGCCACTCGGCCCAGTCGTTCACGGGCAGCCAGGCAGGTGTCATCACCGACTCGGTCCACAACAAAGCCCGGATCATCGATGTCACGCCGGGCCGGATCAGGGACTCGCTGGACGAGGGCAACATCGCCATCGTCGCCGGATTCCAGGGCGTCAGCCAGGACACCAAGGACATCACGACGCTGGGCCGCGGCGGCTCCGACACCACGGCCGTGGCGCTGGCCGCCGCCCTCGACGCCGAGGTGTGCGAGATCTACACCGACGTCGACGGCGTGTTCACCGCCGACCCGCGCGTGGTGAAGAAGGCCCGGAAGATCGACTGGATCTCGTTCGAGGACATGCTCGAGCTGGCCGCGTCCGGGTCGAAGGTGCTGCTCCACCGCTGTGTGGAGTACGCCCGCCGCTACAACATCCCGATCCATGTCCGGTCCAGCTTCAGCGGACTGCAGGGCACGTGGGTCAGCAGCGAGCCGATCAAGCAAGGGGACAAGCAGGTGGAGCAGGCCATCATCTCCGGTGTCGCGCACGACACCTCCGAGGCCAAGATCACGGTCGTCGGCGTGCCGGACAAGCCCGGCGAGGCCGCCGCCATCTTCCGCACGATCGCCGATGCCGAGATCAACATCGACATGGTCGTGCAGAACGTGTCCGCCGCCTCCACCGGGCTCACGGACATCTCCTTCACGCTGCCGAAGACCGAGGGCCGCAAGGCCATCGACGCCCTGGAGAAGAACAAGGCCGGCATCGGCTTCGACTCGCTGCGCTACGACGACCAGATCGGCAAGATCTCCCTGGTCGGCGCCGGTATGAAGACCAACCCGGGCGTCACGGCCGCGTTCTTCGAGGCGCTGAGCGACGCGAGTGTGAACATCGAGCTGATCTCGACCTCCGAGATCCGCATCTCGGTCGTCACCCGCGCCGACGACGTGTCCGAGGCCGTCCGCGCGGTGCACACCGCCTTCGGTCTGGACTCCGACAGCGACGAAGCCGTCGTCTACGGAGGCACCGGGCGATGACCATCCGACCGACGCTCGCGGTCGTGGGAGCGACCGGGGTCGTCGGCACGGTCATACTCCAGATCCTGTCCCAGCACGCGGACATCTGGGGCGAGATCCGTCTGATCGCCTCGCCGCGCTCGGCCGGCCGCAAGCTGGCCGTGCGCGGCGAGGAGGTCGAGGTGGTCGCCCTCGGCGAGGAGGCGTTCGACGGGGTCGACATCGCCATGTTCGACCTGCCGGACGAGCTCGCCGCACAGTGGGCGCCGATCGCCGCCGCCAAGGGCGCCGTCGTCGTGGACAATTCGGGCGCCTTCCGGATGGACCCGGATGTGCCGCTGGTCGTGCCGGAGGTCAATCCGCATGCGGCCCGGGTGCGTCCGCGCGGCATCATCGCCAACCCCAACTGCACGACGCTGTCCATGATCGTCGCCCTGGGTGCGCTGCACGCCGGGTTCGGACTGCGTGAACTGGTCGTCTCCGCGTACCAGGCGGTGAGCGGGGCCGGGCGGGCCGGTGTGGAGACGCTGCGGCAGCAGCTGTCCCTGGTGGCCGGTACGGAGCTGGGGACCCATCCCGGTGACATACGGCGGGTCGTGGGGGACAGCACCGGACCGTTCCCGGAGCCGGTGGCGCTGAACGTCGTGCCGTGGGCCGGGTCGGTGCGTGAGGACGGCTGGTCGTCGGAGGAGATGAAGGTGCGGGACGAGTCCCGCAAGATCCTCGGACTGCCGCGGCTGCCCGTCGCGGTGACGTGTGTCCGGGTGCCGGTGGTGACCGTGCACTCGCTGACCGTGCACGCCCGCTTCGAGGACGAGGTGACGGTGGACCGGGCCCGTGAGATTCTCGCCACCACGCCGGGGGTCGTCCTGTTCGACAATCCGGCGGCCGGGGAGTTCCCGACGCCCGCCGATGTGGTGGGCACCGACCCGACCTGGGTCGGGCGGGTACGCCGGGCCCTGGACGATCCGACGGCGCTCGAGCTCTTCGTGTGCGGCGACAATCTGCGCAAAGGGGCCGCGCTCAACACCGCACAGATCGCCGAGCTCGTGGCTGCGGAGATGTCGTGAAGGCAAGTGAACGGAAAAGGTCTCGGCGATGGCCTGATCTGTTTGTAGGATCCATGGAAGCTGTGCACGCCAGGTGAGCCGGACAAGTGGTCCGGACCACTTGTTTCGGGCCCCTCGGCGTTCGAAGATTTCCTCCCCGCCCTCCGCAACCGCGCGGAGGGCGGGGAGCGTCTATGCGGTCGCCCTTCCGGGGTGTGGAGACGCGTTGATCCAGGCGTGGGGACGCCGTGAACGGTGCGTGGGGACGCCCGTTCGTATGGGACATAGGGGAAGAGCGGACGCATGAGGGCATATGGGGCACCGTCAGTCGTGCTGCCTGACGCGAGAACGAGAATGACGCCCGGCACGTACAACCCTGGAGGGGGGAGACGTGTCCAACTGGCGTGGCAGAGGTACTCGAGTTTCCTGCGGCAACCCGCGGCACGGCCCTTCGGCCGCCCCGGCCCGTCCGCACCCGTATGGGCGCGCCCGGCGGCATGCCGGTGATCGCCCCGATGCCTGCAGCGCGGCCCGCCCGCATCCCGAATCAGCGTGACGGCGCCGACGACGTCGATGCGGCGGCGGCCGGCACCACCGTCGACCACCTCACCGAGACCTACCGCACGCACTACCGCTCGCTGCTCGGTCTCGCCGCCCTCCTCCTGGACGACACCGCCTCCTGCGAGGACGTCGTGCAGGAGGCGTTCATCCGCGTCCACTCGGCCCGCAAACGGGTCCGCGACCCGGAGAAGACGCTGGCGTATCTGCGTCAGACGGTCGTCAATCTCTCGCGCTCGGCATTGCGCCGCCGCATCCTCGGCCTCAAGCTGCTGTCGAAGCCCATGCCCGACATGGCGAGCGCCGAGGAGGGGGCGTACGACCAGTTGGAGCGCGACTCCCTGATCAAGGCGATGAAGGGCCTGCAGCGCCGCCAGCGCGAGGTCCTGGTGCTGCGCTACTTCGCGGACATGACGGAGGCCCAGGTCGCCGAGACGCTCGGGATATCGCTGGGCTCGGTCAAGGCGTACGGCTCGCGCGGCATCGCGGCCCTCCGGATCGCCATGGAGGCGCCGGCATGACCGACGAGAACGAGCGGCGGCATCCGTACGAGCCGCATGAGCCGTACGAGTGGCGTGAGCCGACAGGCGAGGAGGGGCCGGGGGGCGCCTCGCACGAGCAAGAGCCGAAGCAATCGCACGCTGGGAACGGAACTGTGAACCACGGCCCCGACGACCAGAGCCCCGAGGGGTTCGACTCGGACGAGCTGGCACTGCGCAGGATGCTGCATCAGGCGGTGCAGGAGATCGAGCCGCGCGACGGCACGCTGGACCACCTTCGGCGGGCCGTGCCCGCCCGGCGGGCGCGCAAGCGGCAGGCCGCCGTCGGCATGGCGGCCGCGGCGCTGTTCGTCTGCACCGCCGTCCCGGCCCTGGTGCACGTCTCCAACTCCACCGGTCCCGACGCCGACCCGTCCATCGCCGGTCACGGCGCGCAGGCACAGGGCGGCGCGGGCGAGGGCAAGAGCACCGAGGGCGCGGGCAGCGGCGGCGCGGCCTCCACGGACAAGGCCGAGGACCCCGGCAAGGGCAGCCCGACGCACCGGGAGACAGGCCCGGGCGGAAGCCCCGAGACCGGCGCCGAAGCCAGCCCCGACGTCGCCTACCCCTCGGCGACCAGCGCGGTCAGCGCCCCGGTGTGTACGGCCGAGCAGCTCGGCTCGGCCACCGCGACCACCGATGTCCCCGACTCCGGCGGGACGGTCTACGGCACCTTCCGGATCATGAACGTCTCCTCCGCGGGCTGTACGGTCGGCGGCGCCGGCACGGTCAGTCCCCTCGCACAGGGCGCGGCGGACCCCACCAAGATCACCGTGGTCGCCCACACGTCCGGCGACGCGGCGGCCGGCCTGCCGGACCCGTCCCTCGAGGTCCCGCAGCTGGTGCTGCAACCGGGCTCCGCGTACGAGGTGAAGTTCGCCTGGGTGCCTTCGGAGACCTGCTCCACCGACCCCGGCGGCGACAGCGGCGGCACGGGCGGTCCTTCGCCCGACCCGACGCCCACCACCGACCCCGGTACCACGACCGACGGCAGCTCCACCGGCGGCGACACCGGCACGTCCACCCAGCTGGTCACGGAGGACGGTACGGCCGACGGGAGCGTCGTCGTCTCCTACACGGCGGAGGCAGGGGCGCCGTCGGTTTCCGCGACGGTGGCCGACGCGTGTGCGGGGACCGTGTACCGGACCGGGGTGCTGTCCGGCTCGTAGATCCTCGTCGGTGCTGAGGTCCTGTTGTCCTCAGACCCCGGACGGGGTGGAAACGCGCTGCTCGTCCTCCGGCACCAGCCCCATCTCCGCGTCCCGCACGAACTCCACCTCGCGGCGGAACAGCCGGAACCACATGAAGACGACGAAGCCCGCGAAGACGAACCACTCGCCGGTGTAGCCGAGGTTCTGGAAGGCCTTGAGGTCGAGTCCGGTGTCCGGCGCCGCGCTCACCGGCACGGCCCGCATTCCGGAGTCGCCCTTGTCGAGCGTGATCCACGCGTCGTAGAGGTCGTACGGCACCAGGTTCACCAGCGACGCCGCGCTGATCGCCGCGGTCTGCCCGGACGGCAGCCCGCCCTGCGCGCTGACGCCGTTCTCGCCCGGGTTCTCGGACGCCTGGAGCGCGCCGGTGACCGTGACCTCGCCGGAGGGCGGGGCCGGGGCCTCGGCCGGGTCGGCGGCGCCGGGCAGCCAGCCCCGGACGACCGGGAGGGCCTTGCCGTCGTCGGTGCGCAGCAGGGTCAGGACGTAGTGGCCGCGCCTGCCGTCCAGTTCCCGGTCCGGGACGAGCAGCTGCTCGCCGTACGTGCCGGTCGCGGTGGTCCGGTCGCCGGAGGTCTCCTTGTCCACCGGCAGCAGCTCGGCGAGCGGCCGGGCCGCCTTGGTCTTGTCCGACGCGGCCTGCTCACCCGCGCTGCGGTGGTCCTCGACCCGGTCCTCGAACCGGCTCAGCTGCCAGGACCCCATGAAGATGCAGAAGGGGATGGCGAGCAGCACGAAGACGTTGATCCCCCACCAGCGGGGCGTCAGCAGAAACCGGTACACGCCACCAACGGTACGGGGCTCGCGGGAAGCGCCCGGCCGCGGGGTGGCTGTGGGTCAGTACCGCTCGCTCAGGTGCTCGCGGCCGGCCGGGGGCTCGTACGGCTCCGGCCAGAAGTCGGTTATGGAGTCGATCCGCCCGTCACCGGTGAAGGTGAAGAACGAGATGGCGTACATCTCCTCCAGGCCCACGGTGGCGTGGATCCAGGAGACGACGTGATCCGGCTCGGCGACGAGTCGCTCGATCCGCAGGTGCCAGTCGCCGGGGTACTCCTTGTTGAACTGCACGAACCGGTCCCGGCCGCTGATCTTCTCCCGCGTCTGCGGCAGCGTGTACACGACGTCCTCGGCCAGGGTCTCGGCGAACGCGTCCCAGTGCCGGGCCTCGGCGGTGGCCCAGAACCTCTCGACGGTCTTGCGCGGATCGGTCATCGCGGTCATGGGAGGGAGTGTGCACCCTGCCACTGACAATCGGCCCCGGTCCGGCCGGAAGGGGGGCCGGTGGAGGTTTTCCACAGGCTGGGGACCTCGGCGGCGGATTGTCGGTCGGACCAGGCAGTATGGGGCCATGACTGAGAGCAACGGGTCCGCCGCGCAGGATCAGCGCAAGCAGGGCGAGAACATGCCGGACTGGGAGAAGCGCTTCCGGGCGCCGCGGGTGTCGCTGCCCGACTGGGCGGAGGACGCACCCGACCGCTCCCTGTTCGTGTCGAACGCGACGGGGACGTACGAGCTGTACGCCTGGAACCGTTCGACGGGTGAGCAGCGCCAGGTGACGAACCGGCCGAACGGTACGACGGACGGCGTGCTCTCCCCGGACGGCGCGTGGATCTGGTGGTTCGACGACAAGGACGGCGACGAGTTCGGCGTCTGGCGCCGCCAGCCCTTCACCGGCGGCGAGGACGAGCTCGCCGTACCGGGCCTGGACCCGTCCTACCCGGCGGGCCTCGCCCTGGGCCGGGACGGACGTACGGCGGTGGTGGGCCGCTCCACCGACGAGGACGGTACGACGATCCACATCGCGCGTCTGGGCGAGGCGCCGGTGGAGATCTACCGGCACCGTGAGTCGGCGGGCGTCGGCGACCTCTCCCACGACGGTTCGCTGATCGCCGTGGAGCACACCGAGCACGGGGACGCGATGCACTCGGCGCTGCGCGTGCTGCGCCCCGACGGCACGCCGGTCGCCGAACTCGACGACACCAAGGGCGGCACCGTCGAGCTGGGCCTGGAGGTCCTCGGCTTCGCGCCGGTCGACGGTGACACGCGCCTGCTCATCGGCCACCAGAGGCGCGGCCGCTGGGAGCCGCTGGTGTGGGACGTGGCGACGGGCGAGGAGACGGACCTGGCGCTGGAGCTGCCCGGTGATGTCAGCGCCGAGTGGTACCCGGACGGCTCCGGCCTGCTGATCGGGCACAGCCACGAGGCCCGCGGCGAGCTGTTCCGCTACGACTTCGCCGCGCGCGAGCTGGCGAAGGTCCCGACCCCGCCCGGCACGGTCTCCGGCGCGACCGCCCGACCCGACGGCAGCGTGGAGTACCTGTGGTCGTCGGCGGCCGAGCCGTCGTCGGTGCGCTCGACGGCGGGCCGGGTGGTCCTCGACCCGCCCGGCATGAAGTCCCCGGGTTCGGTGCCGGTGGAGGACGTGTGGGTGGAGGGCCCCGGCGGCCGTATCCACGCCCTGGTCCAGAAGCCGGCCGGTGCCTCCGGCCCGCTCCCCACGGTGTTCGACATCCACGGCGGCCCGACCTGGCACGACAGCGACTCCTTCGCCGCGGGCCCGGCCGCCTGGGTGGACCACGGGTACGCGGTCGTGCGGGTCAACTACCGCGGCTCCACCGGCTACGGCCGCGCCTGGACGGACGCGCTGAAGCACCGGGTCGGCCTGATCGAGCTGGAGGACATCGCGGCGGTCCGGGAGTGGGCGATCACCTCGGGCCTCGCCGACCCCGACCGGCTGATCCTGACCGGCGGCTCCTGGGGCGGCTACCTCACGCTCCTCGGCCTCGGCACCCAGCCGGACGCGTGGACGCTGGGCATCGCGGCGGTCCCGGTGGCCGACTACGTCACCGCGTACCACGACGAGATGGAGGCCCTGAAGGCCATGGACCGCACCCTCCTGGGCGGCACCCCGGAGGAGGTCCCCGAGCGCTTCGAGGCGTCGTCCCCCCTCACCTACGTCGACCAGGTCAAGGCCCCGGTGTACATCTCGGCCGGCGTGAACGACCCGCGCTGCCCCATCCGCCAGATCGAGAACTACGTCAAGCGCCTGCAGGCGCGCGGCGCGATCCACGAGGTCTACCGGTACGACGCGGGACACGGCTCGCTGGTCGTCGACGAGCGGATCAAGCAGGTGAAGCTGGAACTGGACTTCGCGGAGAGACACCTGGGCGGCGCGGGCGCCTGACGGCAGCGTCGCCGTCACCGGGGGAGACGGACGGCGGGGTCGAGGGCAACCGTACGACCGCGACCCCGCCCGTCACCTTGCCGCCCGCGCCCGCGGCCGCCTCCCCAGCAGGTCCGCCAGCCCCCGCCGGGTCGCCGCCAGTACCACCCGGTCGTCGGCCCGCAGAACATACGTCGGCGGGAGGTCCCACACGAGGTCCGAGGTGGGTGGAGTGTCGCCGGGGCCGGTGGAGGACGGGCCCACCGCAAGATCCGGCCGGCGTTCCTCCGGTGCCGCCGCGTCCAGGGCCAGCACCCGCCACGACCCGGCCTGGAAGGCGTCGGCCACCGTCTTCCCCTCCAACTGCCGGATCCCGCGCACGTCCACGGCGGCGAAGAGCAGCACCCGCCGCTCGACCGGGATGGCCCCCAGCACCTGACGGCCCATCATGGCCCCGGCGAAGGAGGGCGCCGCGAGATGGGTGACGCTGCGGCTGCGGGTGAGCGCACGCGGGTGCGCGGCCCGCAGGGTGCGGTACACGGCGGCCGCGAAGTCGTCGTCGTACAGGCGGAGCACGACCCGCAGATCGGGCCGTACGGACCGGGCGTACAGCGCGGCTTCCAGGTTCGTCGTGTCCACGCTGGTCAGCGCGAGCAGGGCATGCGCCCGGTGAACCTTGGCGGCCTCCAGGACGCCCTCCTGCGTGACGTCCCCGAGCACCACCGGCACCCGTAACCGCCGGGCCGTCGCCATGCCGCGCGCCTCGGGATCGGCCTCGACGCACACCACCGGAATATGCAGTTCCCGCAGCCGGGTCAGCACACGGGTGCCGATCTTGCCGAGCCCGAGCAGCACGACGTGCCCGGCGAGTCCACGCGGCGGCCTGCGCAGCGCGGACGCGCTCCGGAACGTGCCGAGCGCCTCCAGTACGGCCGCCAGCAGCACCGGCAGCAGCAGCAACCCGACGACGGCGGACAGGAGTTGGAGGATCTGCCGTCCGGTGCTCGCGTCGGTGGCCGGGTCGTCGATACCGAGGATGTCGAGCAGCGTCAGATACGTCGCGCGCAGCGGATGGTCCCCGGTGACGACCGTCAGCGCGATCGCCAGCGCGAGCACGGCACCCACCAGGCCCGCGAGCGACCAGCGCAGCCGCCGGGAGAACAGCGACGCGAACGGCGGTACGACACCGACCCCGCGCCCCGAGGACTGCGCTGACCCGGAGTACGACACATGCTCCAGCACGACCGTGCCGCGCCCGGTCGCCGCGGCCACCTCCGCCTCGTCCGGCAGCAGCCGCGGCCCGCGTTCCCCGCTGCCCTCCGACCCGTCCGCACCGGCCGGGTCACTGCTCGTCGTCGACAGCAGCGCCAGCGTGCACAGCCCGGGATCGGCGACCTGACCCGGCGCCGGCGGGGTCCGCTCCACGGCCCGCAGCAGCAGCCCGTCGGTCTGTACGACCTTGCTGGTCCCGGCGAGCGCGGTCGCCGCCAGCGCCGGTGCGGCCGTGTCGGCGTCGGACAGCACGGTCGTGGAGGCGTCGACGGAGGCGGCCGAACCGCCGACCGCCAACGCCGCGGCCTGGTCGAGGAGTTCCTCGATGTGCTGCCCCAACCGCCGGTTGTAGAGCCGCAGGACGAGGCGCAGCCGGGGGTTGAGGCGACGGGCGGTGAGGGCGGCGCGGATGTTGGTCTCGTCGTCGTCGTACACGAGCGCCAGCGCGGTCGCCCGCTCCACGCCCGCGTCGGCGAGCACGCTCTCGGTCGGCTCGGCGGCCTCCACCAGCCGCTCGTTCCCGCCGCCCTCGCCACCGGAGGTGCCGTTGCCGTTCCCGGCGGCCCGGTTGGCCGCGTTCACCATCCGGTCGAGCAGCGCCGCCGACGCGGCCCGGGCCCGTCCGACGACCGGCTGGCGCACCCGGCGCCCGGCGGGTGGTACGACGAGCGTCACCTGCTCCTCGTACACCCCCCGCAGTTCGGCCGCGAGCCGGTGCGCGAGCCCGTCGTCACCGCACACCACCATGTGCGCGGTCGCGCCGTCCGGCTGACTCTGATTCGGAACGCTCCCCACGAGGGAAAAGACTGCCCCACCGGGACGGATGGTTCCAGCAACCGGCTGAACATCCGTTCCTCGCCCGCCGTACTGAAGGGGAGGCCTCGCACCTGGCACCGCGCACCCGGCACCTGGCGCCCGGCACCTCGCACCCGGCACAACGGAGGGACCCCGACCCGTGGCCGACACCGCCACCGAAGCAGCCCCGCGGCCCGATGAACGGGCGGGGCCGCCGGACCCGGAGGGCTGGCACCTCAGCTCCCCCCTGGTCCTCACCGTGACCCTGCTCCTGCTGCTCCTCGCCCAGGCGCCGATCCGCCGCGCCCTGTCCGCGCCGGTGATGCAGAGCTGGACGACAGTGTTCGTCGCGGTGGTCGTGCAGGCCCTGCCGTTCCTGGTGCTCGGCGTGCTGCTGTCGGCGGCCGTCGCCGTGTTCGTACCGCCGTCGGTCTTCGCCCGTGCGCTGCCCGCCCGGCCCGCCGCGGCCGTACCGGTCGCGGGGCTGGCGGGCGCGGTCGTCCCCGGCTGCGAGTGCGCGTCGGTGCCGGTGGCCGGCGCGCTGATGCGGCGCGGTGTCACCCCGGCCGCCGCACTGGCGTTCCTGCTCTCCGCGCCCGCGATCAACCCGATCGTGCTGACGGCGACGGCGGTCGCCTTCCCCGGCGAACCGGAGATGGTGCTGGCCCGTTTCGTCGCGAGCCTGGTCGTGGCGTGCGTGATGGGCTGGCTGTGGCAGCGGCTCGGCCGCGCCGACTGGCTGCGCCCGCCGGCCCGTCCGTCGTACGAGGGCCAGGGCCGGGGCGCGGCCTTCTGGGGGTCGGTGCGGCACGACGTGATGCACGCCGGTGGCTTTCTGGTGATCGGCGCGATGGCGGCGGCGACCCTCAAGGCGGTCGTCCCCGAGCAGTGGCTGCGCGCGGCGGCCGACCACCCGGTGGTGGCGGTGCTCGCCCTGGCCGTGCTCGCCGTACTGCTGTCGATCTGCTCGGAGGCGGACGCGTTCGTGGCCGCGTCGCTGACCCAGTTCTCGCCGACGGCCCGGCTGGCGTTCCTGGTGGTCGGGCCGATGGTGGACCTGAAGCTGTTCGCGATGCAGGCGGGCACCTTCGGGCGCGCCTTCGCCCTGCGCTTCGCCCCGGCGACCTTCGCCGTCGCCGTGGCCGTGGCCGCGCTGACCGGGGCGGTGCTGCTGTGAACCGGCACGCGCAGGCGGCGGTGCTGTTCCTGCTGGGCGCGTCCCTGCTGCACGCCGGGGCCACCGACCTGTCGCTGCGGTACGTCAAGGCGGGTCTGCGGCCGCTGCTGCTGGCCGCCGGTGCCGTCCTGGTCGCGGCGGCGGTGGCGACGGTGTGGTACGAGCGGCGGAACCCCGCACCGCGGCACCACGAACCCCGCGTCTCCTGGCTCCTGTTGCTGCCGGTCCTCGCCCTCATCCTCGTCGCACCGCCAGCCCTGGGCTCGTACAGCGCGATGCGCACGGGCACGGCCCTGCAGCAGCCTCCGGCCTACGCGCCGCTGCCCGCCGGGGATCCGGTCCGCCTGGGCGTCGCCGACTACGCGGCCCGCGCGGTGTACGACGACGGACGTTCGCTGCGCGACCGCCGGGTGAAGATCACCGGTTTCGTCGCGCTGGACCGGGCCGGCACGCCGTACCTGGTCCGTATCGCCCTCAACTGCTGCGCCGCCGACGGCCTCCCGGTCAAGATCGGCCTGACCGGGCGCACACCCCCGGTCCTGCAGCCGGACGCCTGGCTGGAGGTCACCGGCACCTACACCGCGCGCCGGACGAAGGACCCGGTCAACGGCGGCCCGATCCCGTTCCTCGACGTCACGACCGCGAGGCCGGTCCCGGAGCCCGCCGATCCGTACGACGAGAGCTGGAACAGCTGACTCGCCGTTGTTCATCCTGGTACTTCCGGCTGCGGCACGATCATCCGGCCGCGTGAAGGCCGGACATGGCCGGACATGAAGGACGGGAAGGGCTCCACCCGCTTCTCGCGGATCCGGATTGCGCGGTGCGCGGCTCGGGACCGCTTCCCCGCGTCTCGAATCGGGTCCTTCCCGTCAACTCCCAGCACACCACGTCTGCGGCCGGTCCACCAGGGCAGACCGGCCGGTACCGCTCGCTCAGCTCCAGGAACCCGGCCGGTTCGCTGCGGGTCGGCGAGGGCCGCCGCATGCTGGACCCGAGGCGGGTGAACCGGGGAGGTCGGATGGAATGGCTGGTCACGCTGATCGGTGCGGCGGTGGTGCTGATCATCCTGCGGGACGTGTTCCACACCCTGTGGCATCCCACCCGCCACGGTGGCCTGAGCAGGTTCGTGATGAGTCTGCTGTGGCGGCTGTCCACCCGGGGCCGCAACGCTCCCCGGGCCGCGGGTCTGGCCGGGCCGGTCGGCATGGTGACCGTGGTGGCCGCATGGGCCTGCACCGTGGCCGTGGGCTGGGCGCTGGTGTACTGGCCGCACATGCCGGGGGCGTTCTCCTTCTCCAGCGCGCTGAAGCCGGCCGAGCACTCCGGTCCGGTGGACGCCCTGTACCTCTCCCTGGTGACCGTCGCCACGCTCGGCCTGGGCGACATCGCACCCTCCGCCGACTGGCTGCGCATCGTCGCGCCCCTGGAGGCGCTGGTCGGCTTCACGCTGCTGACCGCCACCGTCTCCTGGATCCTCGGCATCTATCCCGCCCTCGCGCGGCGACGGGCGCTCGCACTGCGCGTCTCCCAGCTGCGCCGGGCCGGCTCGCCCGCCGGAAACCTGGCCTCCGATGCGGGGGCCGCCCTCCTCGACGGACTCGCGGCCGACATTGCACGCGCCTGTGTGGACTTCCTCCAGTACCCCGAGTCGTACTACTTCCACGACGGAACCGGTGACATCTCGCTGGCCCTCAACCTCGGCTACGCCGCCGAACTCGCCGAGCAGGCACAGCGCACCGGGCACCCGGGCACGCGAAACGCCGGGGCCGTGCTCGCCATCTCACTCGACGACCTCGCCGCCGTACTGGACGAACGCTTCCTGCACACCGCAGGCACCCGGCAGCAGATCCTGGCCTCCTACGCCGGCGACCACGGCAGCCGCTGAGCCGGCCCGCACCGTGGCGGGGCGCCATCGGACGCCCTGACCTGCAAGTTTCAACGCTCTGAAGCCCGCTCCAGGGCGCTGAAACCGGCTTGAAAGCGTTCTGAACCGCTCCGGCCGCAAGCTCTGCGGCATGACGACGACACATCAAGAACTCGCGATCGCAGCCACGGGGTTGTGCAAGTCCTACGGGGACAAGACCGTCCTCGACGGCATCGACATCCAGGTGCCCGCGGGCACGATCTTCTCTCTCCTCGGGCCGAACGGTGCGGGCAAGACCACGGCGGTCAACATCCTGTCCACGCTGATCTCCGCCGACGGCGGGCAGGCGCGGATCGCCGGGCACGATCTCACCGCAGAGGCCCAGGCGGTACGGGCCGCCATCGGTGTCACCGGGCAGTTCTCCGCCGTGGACGGGCTGATCACCGGCGAGGAGAACATGCTCCTGATGGCCGACCTGCACCACCTCTCCCGCAGCGAGGGCCGGCGGGTGACCGCGGAGTTGCTGGAGCGCTTCGACCTCACGGCGGCCGCGAAGAAGCCCGCCTCCACCTACTCCGGCGGCATGAAGCGCCGCCTGGACATCGCCATGACCCTGGTCGGCGGCCCGCGGATCATCTTCCTCGACGAGCCGACCACCGGCCTCGACCCGCGCTCCCGCCACACCATGTGGCAGATCATCCGCGAGCTGGTGTCCGGCGGTACCACCGTCTTCCTCACCACCCAGTACCTGGAGGAGGCCGACGAGCTCGCCGACCGCATCGCGGTGCTCAACGGTGGCAAGCTCGTCGCCCAGGGCAGTGCCGAGGAACTCAAGCGGCTCGTCCCCGGCGGTCACGTGCGGCTGCGCTTCTCCGACCCGGTGGCGTACGAACGCGCGGCGACCGCCCTGCGCGAGACGACACGCGACGACGAGACGCTCACCCTGCAGATCCCCAGCGGGGGCAGCCAGCGCGAGCTGCGCGCCATCCTCGACTGGCTCGACGCCGCCGGCGTCGAGGCCGACGAGCTGTCCGTGCACACCCCTGACCTCGACGACGTGTTCTTCGCCCTGACCGGCAGTCCCGTTCCCGCACAGACCACCGATTCCGCCGAGAAGGAGACCGTCCGATGAGCACCCCCGCCTACGCGCTCCGCGACAACCTCACCATGCTGCGGCGCAACCTCCTGCACGCCCGCCGCTACCCCTCCCTCACCCTCAACCTCCTGCTCAGCCCGGTCATCCTGCTGCTGCTCTTCGTGTACGTCTTCGGTGACGTGATGAGCGCCGGCATGAACGGCGGTACGGCGGACCGCTCCGAGTACGTCGCCTACGTCGTCCCCGGCATCCTTCTCATGACCATCGGCGGGATCTCGATCGGCACCGCGGTGTCCGTGGCGATGGACATGACCGAGGGCATCATCGCCCGGTTCCGCACCATGTCGATCTCGCGTACCTCCGTGCTGATCGGCCATGTGGCCGGCAGCGTGATCCAGTCGCTGATGGCGCTGGCCGTGGTGCTGGGCGTCGGTCTGGCCATCGGCTTCCGGCCCGATGCGACGCCGCTGGAGTGGCTCGCGGCGGCGGGGCTGCTGGCACTGGTCAGCGTGGCGCTGATCTGGCTCGCGGTCGGCATGGGCCTGGCGTCCCCCAACGCCGAGGGGGCCAGCAACCTCGCCCAGCCCCTGATGATCCTGCCGCTCCTGGGCAGCGCGTTCGTGCCGGTGGACGCCATGCCGGGCTGGTTCCGCTGGTTCGCCGAGTACCAGCCCTTCTCACCCGCCATCGAGACCCTGCGCGGCCTCCTCATGGGCACCGAGATCGGCACCAAGAACGCCGTCCTCACCGTGGCCTGGTGCCTGGGCCTGAGCCTGCTGGGCTACTGGTGGTCCAGGTCCCTGTTCAACCGCGAGCCGCGGAATTGAGTTCGCGCAGCGCCGCTGCCCGCAGTTCCTCCCGTCCCAGGGCGGCGTACTCCGACTCCGCGTCGGCGTACGCCGCCCTGTCGGCGTTCTCCGCCGCCTGCCGGGACCGGGCCAGGGAGAGGGTCGGGAACTCCCGTACCACCGGCATCCGTTCCGCCAGCGCCACCAGCCGTACGGCCGACGTGTCGCCCCGGGCGAGCCCGACGAAGCCGAGCGCGAGCAGGACCGTGCCGTACACCGGTAGTTCCACCGGAGCCCGGTCGCCGGAGGAGCCCGACGGGCCGGACAGCATCTCCAGCAGCCGCTCCCGCAGTTCCCCGGCCAGCTTCGCCACCGGCTCCAGCCGACCGTGCTGGGCGTGCGCCGCCACCGCGGCCGACTGCATCTGAAGCAACCACGGCTCCATGAACGGATCGTCGGCATACAGCAGGCTGGCCTCCCGCATCCCCTCCACAGCCTGCCGCCACAGCCCGAGTCCGACCTCGGTCAGCCCCCGGGCCAGCGCGATCTCCGCCCGGGCCGGATGATCGGGCGTGTAGATCTGGGCGGCCTCCGGCTGCTTGTCCAGGGCCGTGAGCCCCAGCCAGTACTCCGCCTCGTCGATCTCCCCGCGGTGCAGACAGGCCAGCACCAGCCCCCAGCCGATGCCGGCCAGGTCGAACCAGGCGCCGAACTCGCTGAGCTCGTCCCGCGCAGCCCGCAGATGGTCGTACGCCTCCGCGCCCCGCCCGGACTGCAGGCACAACTCACTGATCCGTCCATGCCCGAGCAGCCGCATGGCCGGATTACCCAGGGGTTCCAGCGCGTCGAGCATCCGCCGGGCGCACTCCAGCGCGCGCTCCGTCTGGTGCTCGGATTCCCATACGTAGCTGGCGACACCGGCCGCGACGCCCGCCAGCATGGGCTCGTCGGCTTCGCAGAGCTCCTGCAGCCGCGCGTACTCGGGCGGGCGTATGTCCGGGGCGGCGCACAGCACGACCCCCATCGCCCGAGGCAGGGTGTCCGGCCGGGCGGGCGGCAGGCGGCGCAGCGTGACGAGCTGGCGTACGGCGTGCGGGCCGAAGCCCATGAAGAGACTGGCGGCACACACGGCCGCCGCGCTGCGGGCCGGCTCCACGTCCTCGGGGTTCCCGGGTCCGGGGCGGAAATGGGACAGCGGCCCGGCGGTCTCGGCGGCGAGGGCGGCGAGCCGGGCGAAGTTGGAGTCGGTGGCCCACAACGAGGACAGCACGGCGGTGACGGCCGCGATGGCCGGCCCGTCGTCACGGTGCAGCGCGTGCCGCAGTGCCAGGACGAGGTTGTCCTGCTCGGCCCGCATCCGGCGCCAGGCGGGCAACGGGTCGCCACTGAACAGCACATCGTGATGAGCGCGGCCGAAATCCCGGGCCCAGGACAGGAACCGGTCGGTCACCACCTCCTCCCCGCCCGCCTCCGCCCGCCGGCCGGCGCTGAACTCCCTCAGCGTCTCCAGCATGTGGAAGCGTGCCCCGGAAGGGCTGTCGCCCACCTTGATCAGGGACTGGTCGGCCAGCTGCTCCAGCAGAGTCAGCGCGTCCCCCGCCTCGCCGAGCACGTACTCCGCCGCGTCCTCGGTGAAGCCGCCCGGGAACACCGACAACGCCCGCATCGCCGCCCGGCCCTCGGGCTCCAGCAGATTCCAGCTCCACTCGACCACCGCCCGCAGCGTGCGATGCCGCTCGGGAGTGTCGCGGGCGCCGCCGCGCAGCAGCGTGAAGCGGTCCTGGAGCCGACGCGAGATGTCGGCCACGGACAGCACCCGCACCCGGGCCGCGGCGAGTTCCACGGCCAGCGGCAGCCCGTCCAGATGCCGGCAGATCTGGGCCACCCGGTCGGCGGGCAGGTCCACACCGGGCCTCGCCGCCCGCGCCCGCTGCTCGAAGAGCTCGACGGAGGTCGCCAGGGACAGCTCCGGCAGCGCGTACACGGACTCCGAGGTCAGCCCCAGCGGGGCCCGGCTGGTGGCCAGGATCCGCAGCCCCTTCGACCGCGACACCAGGGCCTGTACGAGGTCGGCCACGCCCCGGATCACCTGCTCGCAGTTGTCCAGCACGAGGAGTACGGGCCCCGGACCCAGCGCGCCGACGATGCCGGACACCGCGTCCGCGCCGCCGGTGAACTGCCGCCCTTCCCCGGCCCCGACGGCGGAGGCCACCTCACCGGCCACGTCGTCGTCGGCGATGACACCGGCCAGGGTGACGAAATGGACCACCGGTTGCTCGGCCGCACGGCTCACCGCATGAGCGAGGCGGGTCTTGCCCAGCCCGCCCGGCCCGACGACGGTGACCACTCGGACCTCGCGCAGCAGATCCACGACGGCAGCGACATCGGCGTCCCGGCCCAGCAGGGGGTTCGGCTCGTGCGGTACGCCGTGACGGACCGGCGCCACGTCCGCGCTCAGCAACTCCTGGTACAGCGACCGGAGTTCGGGGCCGGGATCGGTGCCCAACTCGTCCCGCAGCCGACGGCGATAGGCGTCGTACCGGGTCAGCGCCGCGGCCCGGCCCGCGGTGGCCGCCTCACAGCGCAGCAGTTCCGCGAGGACCTCCTCGTCCCGCGGCAGTGCCGAGGCCAGCTCGGCCAGCGGTGCCGTCGCCTCCTCCCGTCGCCCCACCCGGGCCAGCGCGAGCGCCCGCGACCGGACCAGCGAACGGAACACCCGCACCCGGTCGGCCCGGAGCGCCACCACCGGATCGTGCAGCTCCTCTCCCGCCCCGGCGCCCACGCTCCCGTCCCACAACGCCAAACCGGCCTCGGCCTGCGCCAAGGCGCCCGCGTGATCCCTCGCCCTCGCCCGCTCGGCGCTCGCCGCCTCGTACAACAGCAGCGCGGAACAGTCGACCTGCGTCTCGTCCAGCGCCAGCCGGTACCCCGTCGCCGTGCTCACGACCAGATCGGCACCCAGCTGCGCCCTGAGCCGCGACACCAGCACCTGCACCGCCTTGCCCGGCCGTTCCGGCATGCCGTCCGGCCACAGCCCCTCCACCAGCCGGCCCGTACTGCACCCGGTACGCAGATCCTCCGCAAGCAACGCCAACAGGCCGCGCAGCCGGGGCGCGGTGATCTCCCGTCCACGGTGGGCGACTTGGGGCAGCAGGGCCAACTCGGTCGTCACGCATGCAGACTAGCCAGCGGGGCGCCGACGCACCCGTGGGGCGCCGTCCTCGCCGAACGCCTGAGGACGTGGGGATGCATCACCAGGCGCCGCCGGGGTTGCCTGCTTCAGGGGGTTGCCCGCTTCAGGCGGCGGTCCTGGACTCGACCGTGCGTCGTCGCAGCGCCGGCGTGGTGAGCGACGGCGGGGTCCAGACGCCGTCCGGCGGATAGACGTCGGTTCCGGGCGGCACGATCTCGTCGATCCGGTCGAGGACGGCGTCGTCCAGCACCACGGACGCGCCCTTGAGCGTGCTCCGCAGTTGCTCCATCGTGCGCGGGCCGATGATCACGGACGTGACGGCCGGATGCGTGAGCGGGAAGGCGACGGCCAACTCCGGCAGCGAGCAGCCCACTTCCTCGGCGACGGCGACGAGCTGCTCGACGGCCTCCAGCTTCGCGGCGGTGAGCGGCGCCGACGGATCGAAGCGGTCCGGGTGCAGGGTGGGGCGTCCGCTGCTCAGATCGAGCGCCCGGCCCTTGCGGTAGCGGCCGGTCAGGAACCCCGAGGCCAGCGGGCTCCAGGTCAGCACCCCCATGCCCAGGCGCTGCGCCACCGGCAGCACATGCCTCTCGACACCGCGGGCCAGCAGCGAGTAGGGCGGCTGCTCGGTGCGGAACCGCTGGAGCCCACGGCGGTCGGCCACGTGGTACGCCTCGACGATCTCTTCGGCGGGGAACGTGGAACAGCCGAAGGCTCTGATCTTGCCCTGCCGCACAAGATCGGTCAGGGCGGAGAGCGTCTCCTCGATGTCGGTCGTGTGGTCCGGCCGGTGCACCTGGTACAGGTCGATCCAGTCCGTTCCCAGCCGCCGCAGGCTGTCCTCCACCTCCCGGACGATCCAACGCCGCGAGTTGCCGCCCCGGTTGGGGCCGTCCCCCATGGGGAAGTGGACCTTGGTCGCCAGGACCACGTCGTCGCGGCGGCCCTTCAGCGCCTTGCCGACGACGGTCTCCGACTCCCCGGCCGAGTACATGTCGGCGGTGTCGATGAAGTTGATCCCCTCGTCGAGCGCGGCATGGATGATCCGGACGCAGTCGTCGTGGTCGGCATTGCCGACGAAACCGAACATCATCGTGCCGAGGCAGTAGGAGCTGACCTCGATGCCGGTCCCGCCCAGAACGCGGTGGCGCATGCAACTCTCCTTGGGCGACAGCCTATTGGGAATGCTGCGACCTTACGAGTTGGAGTCCGGTCCAGGGCAAGCACGGCCTGACGCCGAGCCCCTGCGCGGGGGTCTGGCGAGCCGCGTGGAGAAGCGCCGGCCGATCGCCCTCCCTTGCGGGGGTACCGTAGGTGGACGCTGTACACCTGTCCCGGCAGGGTGGCCGGCTCCGGATCTGGCCCGTACGAGAGGGGATGGTGGAGATTACCAGGCAGGCCGACGCCGTCCGGCAGCCTCGCGCCCCCTTGAGCAAGGAGCGGGTTCTGGACACCGCCGTCGCCCTGGCCGACGAAGGCGGGGTCGACGCGCTCAGCATGCGCAAGATCGCACAGGCCCTCGGCGTCGTGCCCATGGCGCTGTACAAGCACGTGGCGAACAAGAACGAGTTGCTGGACGGCATGATCGACGCCCTCGTGGGCGAGATCGATCCGCCGGCCACCGACACCGACTGGAAGACGGCCATCCGCCGACGGGTACTGTCGGCCCGCCGCATGCTGCTGCGTCACCCTTGGGCGTCCGGGGTCATCGAGGCGCGGATGAAGGCGAGGGCCGCCCCGACCCCTGCGGTGATGGAGTACCTGGACTCGATGATCGGGATCTTCCGGGCCGGGGGGTTCTCGATCGACCTGGTCCATCACGCGATGCACGTCATGGGCAGTCGTCTGCTGGGCTTCTCCCAGGAGTTGTTCCAGGACTCCTCCGACGGCGAGCCGGATCCGGACGCGATGCCGCCCGAGGAGATGGCCGCGCGCTTTCCCCACATCACCGAACTGGCCATGGCGGTCGCCCACGACGAGGAGTCCGTCGTCGGCTCGGGCTGCGACGACCAGTTCGAGTTCGAGTTCGCTCTGGATCTGACGCTGGACGGCCTCGAGCGGCTCCGGGGCACGACCTGATCCACCGGTGAGGGCCCCGGCCGCACCTGCCTGAGGTCTTCAGTCATCGCCGTCGCGTCGATTCCCGCCCGTGCGGCACACGCCTAGAACTCGGTTGGAAATCGGTCCCCTTCACTCCTTGTCAGGTGTACGCCGTACACCTACGCTCGGAGGTGTACGGCGTACACCCAGCGTTCGCTGCCGGCCGGCCGGTGCCGTACCCGGCGAAGGCAGCGGGCAGCAGCCGATCACGAGGTGATGGGGGAGACCCGATGAAGGCGATCATTCAGGACCGGTTCGGCCCGCCGGAGACCCTGCAACTGGCGGACACCGACCGGCCCGAGGCCGGGGCCGGCCAGGTGCTGGTGCGGGTGCGCGCCGCCGCGCTCAACCCCTACGACTGGCACATGCTGCGCGGCGACCCGTATGTGGCGCGGCTGACGGGAGCCGTGGGGCTGACCCGGCCGAAGTCCCGGATGGCGGGCATCGACGCGGCCGGCCAGGTGGAGGCGGTCGGCGCCGACGTGCGCGGCCTCCAGCCCGGCGACGAGGTGCTGGGCTTCTGCCCGGGCTCCTTCGCCGAGTACGCGCGCACCACTGCGGACCTGCTGGTGCCCAAGCCCGCGAGCCTGACCTTCGAGCAGGCCGCGGCCGTGCCGATGGGGGCGGTGACCGCCCTGCGCGGCATCCGGACCGTGGGTCAGGTGCAGGCCGGGCAGCGGGTGCTGGTCAACGGGGCCGGCGGCGGCGTGGGCACGTTCGCCGTGCAGATCGCCGCGGCCCTCGGCGCGGAGGTCACCGGGGTGTGCAGTGCCCGTAACGTCGAGCTGGTGCGCTCACTGGGCGCCGCGCACGTCATCGACTACACCCGCGAGGACTTCACCGACGGACGCGGACTCTACGACGTGATCCTGGACAACGTGGGCAATCGCCCGCTGAGCGGGCTGCGCCAGGCGCTCACGCCGACAGGGACCCTGGTGGCAAACGGCGGCGGCTCGCCCGGCCACCTGTTCGGGGCGATGGGCTCCATGCTGAGGCTGCTGGCGGTCAACACGTTCGCCCGGCAGCAGCTCCGCGTGATCCTCCCGACGGCCCCGGCCGGGCCGACCCACGAGGACCTGCTCGCCGTCACCGCGCTCATCGAGGCCGGCCGGCTCACCCCGGTGGTCGACCGGACCTACGCGCTGGCCGACGCGGCCGAGGGCGTACGCCATGTGGAACAGGGCCACGCCCGCGGCAAGGCCGTGGTCACCGTGCCGTGACGTGGGTTTCCAGCCGAGGCCGCCTCCCGGTACACGTACGGCCATGGTTCCACCAGCAAGTTGTCCGCACCGAGGACTGCGTCCAGCGCACGCGCCGGCTCCAGCGCCGGCTTCGAGGTGTGCGGATGCAGAGCAGCCGGCACACCCGAAGGTGTACCGGCTGCATGAATTCCCGGCCTGGGCGCCGTGCTGCCGGCAGACGCAGCGCGCCCTCGGGGCAGGCGGGGCGGCCGTTGGCTCAGGCGCCGACGGCCGCGCGTCCGGCGGCGTAGATGCGGGCCTGCTCGGCGATGCGGCGGCCGAGGTGCTCGGCGGTGGCTATATCGGCCTTGTGGACCTCGTCGGGGCCGTGGTCGGTGTGGGTCTGGGCGCCCGCGCCGAGGTAGAAGCCGAGGCGGTTGAGGTCGTCCTCGGAGGCGGTGGAGCTGTTCCAGCCCGGGTGCAGTCCGAGGTTGACCCAGGTCATGCCGTGCTGGGCCGCCAGGATGGAGAAGTACTGGAGCGTGTGGAGCTTGTCGCCGCTCTTCGCGCCGGAGTTGCTGAATCCGGCGGCGAGCTTGTCCTTCCACGAGTGGACGGACCAGCGCTTGGAGGTGGTCTCGGCGAACTGGTGGAAGGCACCGGAAGCCGTGCCCATGTAGGTCGGCGAACCGAAGACGATCGCGTCGGAGGCGTCGAGCAGCTCCCACTGCTCGTCGGTGATCTCGTCGACCTTGATCAGGTGGACGGTGGCTCCGGCCTCCACGGCGCCGCCGCGCACGGCCTCGGCGAGGACGGTTGTGTGGCCGTAGCCGGAGTGGTAGGCGATCGCGACAGCGGGGGTGGTCATAAATGTTCTCTTCCTGGCAGTGGGTCGGCCGGCTCCCTCCGGGAGCCAGGAGGTTGACGATCATCCGCGTGACGGCTCGAAGTCGACCTGTACCCACCAGACCGTGCAGCCTCCGTCCCCGTGACACCGATAGGGGGATTTGCAGGAATAAGCACCCCTGTCGCTGCCTGACGTCGGTCCGTAAGCGTCAGGGCTGGGTCGACCCATCCCTGCGATATATTCGATCATGTATATTGATACACTGTCCGGTGTATACGGAGGTGGGTCTCATGAGCAGAACCGTCATCGATCTCGACGACGACGCCCTGGAAGCCGCAGCGAAGGAGCTGGGCACTTCCACGAAACGGGACACCATCAACACCGCCCTACGTGAGATCGTGGCCCGCAACCGTCGCCTGCGCGCCCTGCATGAACTGCAGGATCTTGCGGATGAAGGCGCCCTCGATGTCGAACTCCTCCTGGACAAGCGCAAATACCGAGGTGGTTCCGCCCGGTGAGTGTGGCCGACCACCTCGTTGATACGTCGGCCCTGGCTCGCGTTCTGCTGCGTCAGGCAACCGAAGAGTGGGAACAGCGGATGGGCGCCGGGCTGATCGCCCTGTGCGACCTCACCGAACTGGAGATCCTCTACTCCGCACGTTCCGCGAAAGACCGTGAGGCGATCCAGGAACGACTGAACCAGTTCACCTGGTGCCCCATGCCCGACGGCATCCACCGGCGCGCCCGCGTCGTCCAGCGCGAGCTCACCGCCAAGGGTGAGCACCGCAGTGCCGGAGTCGTCGACCTCCTCGTGGCCGCAGCCGCGGAAGAAGCAGGACTCACCCTGCTGCACTACGACCGTGACTTCGAAACCATCGCCCGCACCACCGGGCAGCCGGTCCGAATGATCGACCTCAAGTAGCCGCTCCCGGCCGGGGGCCGTCGTCTGTGTGCGGTTGTCGCGGCGAACGTAACCGCCCGTGTCCCGCGCCTGCAAGCCGGTCACTCGGACGGGTGACGTGGGCTCTTGGCGGCAGGGAGGGTGGGTGGGCGGGTAGTTCTTTCCCCCGGTTCTTTCAGGAGGTCAGTGGCCCGCCGGACCCTCGCGGACAAGGGCCCGGTGAGTCCGGAAGGCGGACGGCGGCCGGGGCCCGGCGGCCTCAGGGACGGTGGTGCCCGGCCTTCAACTCGCCTATGAATGCGGCCCAGGAGGCGGCTTCGAAGCACAGCGCCGGACCGTGCGGGACCTTGCTGTCACGGACGGGGACGACGGCCCGGAACCCGTCGGCAACCTCCACCCAGTCGCCGCCTTCCTGATTGCTGTAGCTGCTCTTGCGCCAGGCGGCGCCGTTCAGATCGGGACGGGACCTTCGCTCCACGGTGGTTGTCCTCCATCACGGATCGGATCATGTCGAGGGCGTTCACCTGCGTTCATGGTCGGTTGAGCGCACCAGCGGGCCCGGCTCTGAGACTGCTCTGAACGCCCGTGACCGGGGCTGAATGAGACGGGTGCACGTCGGGTGGTCAGGTTCGTCAAGCCGTGGTCTCCAGGACAGGGCCGTGATGTGTCGGCCTTCGGTCTACCTTCAACTTGGCCTTGAAGAGGCCGAAAAGGCCGGCTTCGCACACTCACCACTCGTGGCCGACCAACCGGATCAGATGACATCGATGGCGACGGTGAAGCCCTCGGGCTTGTCCACGACGAGTTGCCCTTCAGGCGTCTTCATCGGCAGATTAGTGGGCAAGTCCTCGCGAGAGATGAGGTTCTTGTCCATAAGGAACTTAAGTAGGTCAAGAGACCTCTGTCGGTGCTCATTCGCCCGGCTCTCCTTGAGCGCTTCTAGGAGTAGGAGGGCTTGGCTGATGTCCTCAGGGTGAGCATCCAGGTGCTGCCTGAGCAACGACGACGGATCCAACTCCGCAGTGAGCCTGTTTCCTTCGTTGTCGACAAATGGAACCTCTACGCGAGCGTCTGCCGGCATGTCCCCTAGCGCAGCGCGCTGCCACAGCGCGTCGAACCGAGGGAGTTCCTTCTCCGGGGTCATACTGCGTGCACGGCTTGCCAGAATCTCGACCATGGCGTCAATAACGGTCCATCTAGGCAAGTTTGGACCGGTAAGTGCTGTGTGCAGAGTGCTGCGAGAGATGGACTCCCTGGCCTCCATACTGAGCGCACCGAACATTTCCGCCAAGGTGGGTCGACCAGCTTGCAGATGAAGGGTGTGTAGCGCGTCGTTGAGATCTCTCAACGGCCCATCCTCCAGTCGGGGGGCCAGACCGTAGTGCGGGTGGCCGGCGAGGACGCCGAGTCCGGTCTTCGATACGGAGTGCAGGATGCCCGCGACGAGTGCGGCCGACCGGGCTTGTGCGGCGAGGTCGGCCGCACCTTCCTGCGAGGTGAACACGACGTCGGGCCGCAGCCCGGACAGCAGGCCGCTGAGGACTGACGTGGTCCGGTGCTGGGGTACGGCGATGCAGTCCACGCTGTTCCACCGGTAGCGCAGTTCGCCCTGTGTCTCCTCATAGTGGGTGTGGTGGGCGTCGAGGAAACCGCGTAGCTGCGGGAGCTGTTCGGCTTGGTCCCAGGGGGCTTGATGGGAGCCCAGATAGACGGTCTGCCAGCCGGCTGCGGCGAGTTCCTCGGCGAGGAGTTGCTGGGTGACCTCGGCCCCGCCGATGAGGAGCGGGGGTGGGGTGCGCCGCCACGCGAGGAGGGCGGTGGGCATCGGGCGGTCACCTCGTCCAGAAGGTGACGAGGGATTCCACCGCGTGCGCGAGGTCGGCCGGGCCGGTGTCGGCGGGGATGACGGTCACTTCTCTCGCCACCGGCGGTCGCGCTCCTGAGACGAAGTAGTCCCGCGCATGGGCGAGGAACGCCGGATCGTGGAGGAAGTAGTCGGACTCCGCCGTCGTGTGCCCGGCCGTCTTGCGGCGCAGGCTCAGAACTTCGGCGGATACGTCGAGGTAGAGGGTGTGATGGGGGCGGAGAAACGGGAGCTCCTGGAGTCGGTCGCGGAGCTGGTCGTGGACGTCGTAACCGAACAGGGCGTCGAGGGCGTGGGCGTGGGCAAGGAGGGTGTCGACGGAACGGTCGAGGATCGCTACGGGCCTGGCGCTGGCGAGTGCCGCGCGGACACGGGCGTTCTCGATGTCCATGAACGTCTCGAAGGCGGCGAGCTGCGCGGCTGCGGAGTCGGTGCGGGCCGGGGGGATGTCGTCGCGGTGGGCGATGTGCTGGACGTAGCAGTCGGACACGTATGCCCGTTCCTCGATGCCGAGGTCGCGCAGGTGCTGTATCGCGGTGGACTTCCCCGCGTACGAGGGTCCTTCGAGGGCGAGGATCTTCACACTGACTCCGTCCGGTAGAAGCGTTCCGCGTAGGTTCCGGTGCCGGTCGGGAGGTCGGCGGCGGCGGTCCAGGCGTGCCGGATCGGCCGGTACATCTTTCGGGCCGGGTGCATCTGGGAGCCGTGCATCCGCAGGACGGTGGTCTTGTCGAGGATCACGTCGGTGATGTCGACCAGTTCGGTGGCCATGGTTGTGCCGGTGCGGGCGCGGAAGAGGTGTTGGTCGCATCCGGCGAGCGCGTAGGTGGACCAGAACGCGAGGTCTTCCCGGAACCATCGGCATCCGAGGCGGCCTCCTCAGCGCGCCTCAGAAGCCCCGCGCCGCGGTCGCCGTCTGCGCGGCAGAGCCAACGGCCCGTTCGGCTCGTTGCCTGTGCTGCACCCGCCATCCGTAGCGGGTGACGCCGCGCGGCTTGTATATCGACAGTGCTGTGGTCGTGAGCAGGACGGCCACGGCGGCCGCGGCGTCGGCCACGAGCTGGACCCTCAGTCCGTTGAGGTCGCCGCCGGACAGGCTCGTGCGTGCTGCCGCGTCCGCCACGCGCTCGGTCACCTGCATGTGCAGCAGAAGAAGGAACGTCGCCGCGACGGTCAGGGCGAGCTTCACCAGGACCCAGTAGTGGCGCAACAGGCCCCACGTCGTGCCCAGCGACTGGACGAGGCCGGTCAGCAACGATGCGAACGCCAGCGGGACGATCACGTACCAGCCGGTCGTCTCCATGGCGAGATACGCCCCGCGGACCCGCTGGGTGTCCGGGTCGGTCAGGCCGACGACGGCGAGGACCAGGAAGACAGCGACCGAGCCGAGCCAGCCGACCGACGACGCCACGTGCGCGGTGAGTGCGAGCCTGCGGAGGGCGGGCGGCATGGCCATCAGTGGCCGCCGTGCATGCCGGGACCCATGCCGCTCCCGGTCAGGTGCAGGATGAGGAACAGCACGACCACGGCGAGCGCCACGAGGCCCGAGACCTTCACCCAGCGCGGGGCGCCGGGAGCTGTCTCGTTGTCGGTCGGTGAGCCGGCCATGCGGACTCCCTCGGTCGGGCGAGGCCGGGCCTCGGACTTGTCTTCCATGCGCCAAGCTTTATCGAGACACTGTGTCTACGTCAAGGCGTGATGTATTGCCACCGTCACCACGTACACTGAGCGGGTGCCGAGGCTGTGGAACGAGACCATCGAGGAACATCGCCGCGCCGTGCGCGACGCGGTGCTGGAGACCACGGCGACGCTCGTGGCCGAGCAGGGGCTGCGGGGCGTGACGATGTCGCGGATCGCCGAGGAGAGCGGCATCGGGCGGGCCACGCTGTACAAGTACTTCCCGGACGTCGAGTCGATCATGGCGGCGTGGCACGAGGGGCAGATCGCCGGTCACCTTGCCGAACTCGCCGAGCTCAAGGACCGTCCCGGTACCCCTGGTGAGCGGCTCGAAGCGGTGCTGGAGCGCTACGCGTTGATCCAGCAGCAGCGGCACGGACATGGGGGAGAGCTGTCCGCCGTCCTGCACCGGGGTGACCATGTCGCGCACGCCGAGCAGCATCTGCGGCACTTCGTCCGGGGGCTGCTGGCCGAAGCGGTTCAGGCGGGCGAGGTCCGGGTCGACGTCTCTCCGGACGAACTGGCCGGCTACTGCCTGCACGCACTCGCCGGGGCCGGAACCCTGTCGTCGAAGGCTGCTGTGCGGCGGCTCGTGACGGTGACCCTGGCCGGCCTCCGTCCCCAGGACTGACTCGGCCGGGCCCCGGCGCGACGCGTAGGCAACGGGACGAGGTTGGGTGAAGGGCCCTGCGACTCGTACGGCTGGCCCTGTTGCTGCTGGGTGCCGGTGTCCTGCACACCCATGAGCCGCGCAGGGGCGCACGGTGGATCCTGCGCCCTGCTGCCCTGGTTGGCGCGGTGGTGGCACACGCTCTGTTCGCCGTCGCTGAATGGGCGAGCCGCGCGCCGCTGATGGACCTGGGCTCCGGCGCTCTGCCGGGTCTCGCCTCGTCTCGGTGACGCAAACGCGGTCGGGTCGTCCCTGTTCTGCCAGGGGCGACCCGACCGCGTGGGCCTGTGGGGTTCGTCAGTGGTAGGCGTGGACGACGGCGTGGCCCTTGCCGCGGCCGATCATCCATTTGTTGACCGGCGTGGTGATCAGGAAGGCGATCGCGAATCCGCCCAGCAGGGCCGACCAGAACAGTCCGTCGGACAGGTGGGCGTCCATCGCGCCCGGGGTGAGGGCGATGATCGCGTTGTCGACCAACTCCATCACGGCAATGGAGACGGTGTCGGCGGCCAGGGCCACCTTGACCGCGGACTTGAGGTCCAGTCCTGCCCGGCGCACGGCGAACAGCGTGAACGAGTAGCCGAAGAGGAACGCCAGCGCGATCGCCAGGACCATGGTGGCGACGTTGCCCCACATCAGCGCGGTGCCGATCATCATGCCGAGGATCTCGCCGATGGCGCAGCCGGTCAGGCAGTGCAGTGTCGCCTTCGCCGCCGTCGACCAGGACGCCCCCGTGTGACGCCCATGGTGCGCCGCTCCGGTGTGGTTGTGGTGGCCATGGTCGCCGGCGTGAGCGGAGTGGTCGTGCGTGGTGCCGGTCAGGTGTGCGCTGTGGTCCATGGCTCTCAGCCCCTTCGTCCGATGTGGCTCTGTCGAGCTCCACGGCCAGGACTGTATACCCCCAGGGGGTATGCGGCAATGGGTTGTCGGTGTGGAACAGGGCGCCGTATGGCCGGGAGTGAGGAACAGGCACGCTGGTGCTGCGGCGGGGGCAGACCGGAGGATTGGGCCGCCCCCGCCGGGGTCAGGCCCGATAGCCGAGGAGGGCCATCATCCCGGCCTCCCCCTGGTAGGCGTTGTGGCAGTGGAGCATCCACTGCCCGGGGTTGTCGGCGTCGAAGAGGATGGTTACCGTCTGCTTCGGCAGCACGGCCTCTGACGCCGACGAGCCATGGGTACGCTGATGCCGCCAGCACGAGGACGAGCGCTCCGCCCAGCGGCGCGGACGAGGGGTGGCGAGGTGACGAGGACAGCCGGAGCGGCCAGGGGCCCCCTGGGGCGCCTGCTGCTGCTCGGCCTGCTCCTCATCGGCCTCGGCGTCGTCCACACGCTGGCACATGCCGACGCCCATGACGGCGTCACCGGGCCCACGACCACCCATCACCTGGACCGGGCCGCGGCGGACCAGGATTCCGGCAGCGCGTTTCACGGACACAAGGCGGACACGGCCGGCGAAGACCCGCACCGTACGACCGCCCTTGCCGCCACGGACTCGGACTCCCTGCCCGAGGCCGACTGCTGGGCCTCCGTACCCACCGGGCCGTGGCCAGTCCCCCCGGCTCAGTCCGCAGCGGGGACCACGACCGGCTCGTGCGCGGCGCCGCCGACCGAAGGACTGCTGAGCTACCGCGCCCACTCGTCACCTCAGGCGCTGGGAGTCCTGCGGATCTAGAGAGCGGACCCGCTCCGACGGCACCACCATGCCTCGGCGCGGCTCACAGATCAGGTCCGCCGCTCCGATAAGGAGCTGCCCGACCGCTCTCCCCGTCCGTGTTCTCCCGGGCCGTCGTCCAGCGACACCTGCGCCGCACGTCCGTCACGTCCGTACAGGCGCATCACGCTGCGGACGGCCCCCGCCGAAAGGTGACATCGTTCCCGTGTCCCAGCACGACCTCGCCGAAGCCCGCTCGCTGTCGGCGCCGCCGTACGCCTCCCGCACGACGACGTATCCCTCCCGCCCACCCGCGCCGAACGGCCCGCACCTGTCCGATCGAGGCGACCCAGACCCCACACCGCGCAGCGCGGAACCCGCGCCGCCCGCGGGCAGGACCGGCGGCCGGCGCGGACGTCGCCGGGCCCCCAAGCGCACCCCGCTGCTCGGGGACTACCTGGGCTATGCCGCGACCTTCGTCGGAGCCGGGCTGATCAGCGGCGCCATCGTGCACCACCCGCTCGATCCCACCCGCTACACCCTCATCGCCGTCATAGGCGCCGCCGTCTTCCTCTGCGCCACGATCCTCAACGAGTTCGTCCTCACCCGCAGCCGCCCCAGCGCCGCGAAGGTCTGCGGCGTGGTGGCGGCCTCCCTGGCGCTGTCGTTCGGCATCGGCATGCTCAGCGGCGGTCTGCAGCACTTCGAGGATTTCCCCGAACGCGCGGCGATGCTCATCCCCTTCGGTCTCGCGCTCTCCTTCGTCTCGTACGTGCTGCGCCACCGTCCCGACCGGTGGCGCAGCATCCTCGGCCCGGCCGGGATCCTGGTGGCGGTTATGGCCGCCGTCGCCTTCGTCGGCCTGAAGGGCATCGCTCAGGAGATGGCGGCACAACCGGGCGGCGACGGCCACGGTCACAGCCACGGGGAAGAGCCCGCCACCGAAGCGGAGCCGGGGACGAGCGCCACAGACAGCCACCAGCACGAACCCGGCTCCTCCGAGAGCCCGGCCCACGGGTCGACCCCGAGTGAGAAGCCG
This sequence comes from Streptomyces sp. NPDC059866, assembly GCF_042731325.1. Lineage (NCBI taxonomy): Bacteria > Bacillati > Actinomycetota > Actinomycetes > Kitasatosporales > Streptomycetaceae > Streptomyces > Streptomyces sp. NPDC059866. The sequence goes on from NZ_JBHWJT010000009.1 coordinate 121,152, forward strand.
ACGACGACCACCACCTCCTCCCCGGCGGCCGATGACCACGGCGAACCAGGACACAGCCACTGACGGACTGCGCGCTCAATGCCCTTGAGCTCCGGGACGCCCCTGCTGCTCGAGACTGGCGGCGGTCTCTTCGATCAGGGGGCAGATCATGGTGGATACGTCTGCCTCCTCTGCGTGCCGGTCCGGTGCTCGGGTGGCGAGGGCGCGAGCGACGTGCAGCGAGTCGCGCAGGGCCTGCAATTCGGAGATACGGTGCTCGGTTTCTGCGAGGCGCATGTCCAAGAGGTGGGTCACCAGCGGACAGGGCGAGCGGCCGTCGTGGTGCGCATCGAGGACGTTCTTGATGTCTTTCAGGGGGAGTCCGAGCAGTTGGGCCCGGCGGATGAAGCGCAGGACGGGCAGGTGCTCGGGCTCGTAGATGCGGTAGTCGGAGGCGGTGCGGACAGGCGGATCGATGAGTCCGAGGGTTTCGTAGAGGCGTACGGCCTTGGCGGTCAGCCCGGTCTGCCGGGCGACGTGGCCGATGGTGAGCATGGGGGCTCCGTGGAGTGCGTGGTGCGGTTTGACCTTGTCCCGGGGGCAGGGTTCTAGGGTCCGGTTCGTGGATGAGCGGATCGTGGCTACGCCGCTGAGCGAGACGTGCGTCGGGGCGCTGGCGCGGGCGGAGCACGCCTGTGTGGGTGTCAGCCCGTTCAACAGCTACTTCTCGGTCGAGCGGATCCGGCTGCTGGCGGAGTGGGCGTACGGGCGATTCGCCCGCGTCGATTTCTTTGTGCCGGATGCGCCGAGCGCGTACACCTTCGAGGCGCTCGGTTACCCGCCGAGAAAGCGGCGTGGAAGGCCCGGCGGCAGGGGCAGTACACCCGCAACAGGATCCGGACGGCCCTTGACGCGCTTGGGCGGGGAAATGCCGGACGTGTGTGGGGCTGGGCCGAGCTGACGGCCAGCGCGGACTACCGTCGGCTGCACGCCGAGGTGCGTGAACTCTACGAGCAGGACCGGGAGTTCCGTGCCGTCTGCCGGGAGGCGAGGGGCTGGGTGCTGTCCGGCAGGCTGCCCGAGGGTGTGGCGGCGGACGAGCGTCAAGTCGAGTGCGCAGTGCGGTACTTCCTCGCTGAGCTGCCGCTGTTCGTCGACACCCCGTCCATCGTCGGAGCCGAGACGTCCGTCTTCTGCTACCACCGCCCGCCCGAGGTCCTGCGCCGCCTGTACGGGCGGCAGCTGGCCCGGTATCCGGCGCCGGGCCAGGGGTTCGCGGTGGTCGCGTCGGCGAACTGAGTCAAGAGGCCGCACCCGGCGGTGTCGGTCAGTGGCCTTCGGCGGTGGATATCGGCAGGCGCTCGCTGAAGGTCTTGCCGCCGTCGTGGGATTCGTAGACGCCGTCCTGGGTGGCGGCGAGGATGTGGTCCGCGGTGAGGGCGGTCAGGGCCTGGGGCCGGCCGCCGGGGACGGTGCCGGTCTGCTTCCAGGTGGTGCCGGAGTCGGTGCTGCGGTGCAGGCCGCCGGCGAGGTCGATGCCGTACAGGGCGTCGGGCGCGGGCCAGGAGAGGAAGGCCAGGACCTGTCCGGAGCCGGCGCCGAACTTCCTGCCGCCGTCCGTGCTCCGGGCGACGCCGGCCTCGGTCGTGGCCAGCAGCCGGTCGGGGTCCTTCGGACTGACGGCGATGTCGAGGGCGGCGAGCTGGGCGCGTGTGTCCCAGGTGGTGCGATTCTGGCTGACACGCAGAACCCCTTGGGTGCTGTCGTAGCCGTAGACGGTGTTGTGGGCGTACTTCAGGGCGTGGAAGTCGGTGGTGCCGCCCAGCGACAGGGTCTTCCAGGTCTTGCCGGAGTCGGTGGACTGGATCAGGCCCCGGTTGCCATGGTCGTCGCTGCCCTCGGCCGGGTGGCCGCTGCCGAGGAAGGTCTTGGGGCCGATGACGGTGAAGCCCATGTAGTCGGCCGTGTCGCCGACCCGCTGGGCGGTGCTGTTGTCGGTCACGGCGATCACGCCCTCGTGGGTGGCGACGTAGAGGCGTTTGTCGGCGGGGTCGATGCCCAGACCATGGACGTGGCTGACGGTGACGGCCTGGCTGTCGGAGCGGGCGTCCTTGGAGCCGTCGTCGGCGGAACAGGCGCTGAGCACGGCCGTGAGAAGGGCCGCGGCGGTGACGGCGACCAGGCGGGGGCGGGTCTTCATGGCTGGGTTCATTCCTCGGTGAGGCGGGTTGGCGGAGGTCACAGGGGGAGTTGGTAGGAGCCGATCCAGTAGCGCAGTTCGCCGATCATCCAGGTCCACGCGCCGCTTACCTGGAGCAGGCCGACCAGGACTAGGAGGCCGCCGCCGACCCTCATGACGGTGCGGGCGTGGCGGCGGGTGAACGACAGGGCGCTCAGCGACTTGCCGAGCGTGAGGGTCATCAGCAGGAACGGGATGCCGATGCCCAGTGCATAGAGGAAGGACAGGAACGCGCCCCGTCCCGCCGATCCGGTGGTCATCGACAGCGAAACCACCGCGGCCAGCGTCGGGCCGATGCACGGCGTCCAGCCCAGGCCGAACATCACACCCAGCAGCGGGGCGCTCGCCAGTCCGGCGCGTGGCGTGAAGCGCGGCTTGAAGGTACGCGAGAGCAGCGGGACGCGGTCCAGGACGCCCATGAACATCAGACCGAGCAGGATGGTGAGCGCCCCCAGTACGCGCGTGACGGTTTCCTGGTGGGCCAGCAGCACGTTGCCGAGTGATCCGAAGAAGGCTCCGTACGCGGCGAACAGCGCGGCGAAGCCGGACACGAACAGCGCCGTGCCGAGCAGGGCCCGGCGCCGTATGCGCCCGTCGGCCTGCGTGGCCTGGACGTCGGCTCCGGTCATGCCGGTGGCGTAGGAGAGGTAGCCGGGCACCAGCGGCAGGCAGCAGGGCGAGGCGACGGTGATCGCACCGGCCGCGAGGGCGATCGGCGCGGCCAGCAGCAGGGAGCCCGAGCTGACGGTGTCGGCGATGTCGAGCGGCAAGGCGGCGCCTTTCCTGGGCGGCGTACGGCGGCTCCCGCGCCCGGTGGGGAGGGGCGCGGTCGACAGGCACTCTATCTCCTATGTAGCTTAGGTCCTAAGTTGCATAGGAGATCGAGGAGTGCCGCCATGCGTGACCTGCTGTACGTCCTTCCGGTCCTCGCCTGCCCCCTGGGCATGGGCCTGATGATGTGGATGATGATGAGGCCCGGCCGCCGGACCCAGCCGAAAGACGCCGATCACCCGCCCTACGTGAGGTCCGCGGCCGACCAGCCCCAGTCCCCGCAGGACGTCGCCGCCCTGCGCGAGGAGATAGCCGACCTGCGTGCCGAACTGGACCGCCGCTCGGGGCAGGCATCGACGGTGGAGCGCACGCCGTGACGACCTACGCCCTGCCGCTGCTGGCGACGGCGGCGGCCTTCGGCCTGACGTACGTCTTCTGCATCCGCCCGATGCGCACGGGCCGCGCCTGCCACACCCCGGCCACGTACGAGCAGCCGGAGGCGGAGGTCAGCGCCCTGCGCGAAGAGGTCGCGCGGCTGCGCCGCGAGATCGAGGCTCACCCCGTTCCCGCGGGACCGCTCCACAAGGCTGACCCACGCTGAGCGCCCCTCTATATATGTACGGCTATGTATACGGCCGCGACGGCCCTGCCACTCCCCCGTACCGCGGGGCCGTCGCGGCGCCACGCGGGCATGGTTCCGGCATCCGGGCGGGACCATGGAAAGGCGCACCGCCAACGGAAGCAGCCGTGAGGAGGCCGAGATGACCGTCACCGGCCGCAAGGAACTGCAACACCCCCGCTTCGCTCGCCAGTACCTCAAGCTCGCCGAACAGTCCGACCGGCGCGGCGGCGCCGAGCACCGCCACCGCCTGCTCGCCGGACTGAGCGGCCGCGTCCTCGAAATCGGCGCCGGGCAGGGGCGCAACTTCCCGCACTACCCCGACACCGTCACCGAGGTCGTCGCCCTCGAACCCGACGACACCCTGCGCGCGGTCGCCGAGCAGCAGGCCGCCTCCGCACCGGTGCGGGTCACGGTCGTCGCCGGTGAGGCTGCCCAACTCCCCGGCAAGGGCGGGGAGTTCGACGCAGTGGTCGCCTCTCTCGTGCTGTGCTCCGTGGGCGACTTGGCGGGTGCGCTGGAGGAGATGGCCCGGGTACTGCGGCCCGGGGGCGAGCTGCGTTTCTACGAGCACGTGCGCTCGCCCCGTGCCTGGGTCGGCCTGCTGGAGGACGCGATCACGCCGTTGTGGAGCCGGGCCGGGGGAGGCTGTCACCCCAACCGCGACACCGAGGCCGCCATCCGCGCGGCCGGTTTCGCCGTCACCGACAGCGATTCATTCGGGTTCTCGCCCTCTCCCTTCATTCCGAAGGTCCGGCACGTCCTGGGCTCCGCCGTCCGGCCCTGATCGCCGGACGGCGAAGCCCCGGGCCTGGGCCGTCAGGCTGTCGCGCCGCGTGCCTTGAGCATGTCGGCCATCAGATCCATCTCGGCCTGCTGGCCCTCGACCATGCCCTGCGCCAGCCGCCGGACATCCTCGATCTTCGCTGTCTCGGCCGCCGCCTCGGACATTGCGACGCCACCCTTGTGATGTTCGGTCAACAGCTGCAGATAAAGGATCTCCGCGTCCTCGTCCTTCGCCTGGCGCAGCTGGTCCAGCTGTGTGTTGGTGGCCATGCCCGGCATGAGCGAGCCGTCGTGCGCCTCGTACATCGAACCGTGGCCCATCCAGGACATCGGCGGATCCTGCGAGGACTTGGGCAGGTCCCACGCGTCCAGCCAGCCCAGCAGCATGCCGCGCTGGTTGGCCTGGGTGTTGATGATGTCGTAGGCGAGCCGGCGCACGTCCTCGTCGTCGGTGCGGTCGCGGACGATGAACGACAGCTCCACCGCCTGCTGGTGATGCACCGCCATGTCACGGGCGAAGCCCGCGTCCACCGAGTCCCGGGACGGCGTCCCGCTGCCGTTGGCCGGCCACAGCAGGGCCACGGCGACCGCTACGGCGGTCAGCACCGCCGCGAGCGATCCGGCGATCAGGAGCCGGGACAGCCGCCGCGTGCCATCCCGTTCCGTCACGACGTCCTGTTCCTCGTCCACATCGATCTCCGTCGTGCTCACGCGGACTTCCCTCCGGTGCAGGCGGCACCGGGTTCGGGAGTCTGCGTGCCCTGGACGTACTTGTCGAGGAACTCGTCGACCCGCGCATCGGACGCCTTCGTGACGTTCAGCTGGTGCCCCCAGGCCGAGAGCGTGATCGGCGACGTCTGGCTCTTGTACGGGCTCATCAGGGTGTACGGCGTCTTCGTCACCTTCGCCGCGAGCGCTTTGACGTCTGCCTGGGCGGCCTTGTCGTTGTAGGTGATCCAGACGGCACCGTGCTCCAGGGAGTGCACGGCGTTCTCGTTCTGCAGCTCGGTGGTGTAGACGTTGCCGTTGCAGTTCTGCCAGACCGGGGCGTGGTTGCCGCCCACGGGCGGGGTCATGGGGTAGTCGACCTTGGTGTCGACGTGGGTCTGGCTCAGCTTCGACCAGGTCTTCTCGCCGGCGACCGGAGCCGCCTTGGCCTGCTCCTTGTCGTTGGCCTGGTCGATCAGGTACCAGCCGCCGCCCACCAGCCCGGCCAGGATCGCCGTGGACGCGACGACGGTGATGATCCGGACGCGGCGCTCGCGGGCGCGTTCGGCGCGGCGCTGTTCTTCTATCCGGGCGCGGCGGGCCGCGGCCTTGTCCCTGCCCGTGCTCTTGCCCTTGTTCTTGGGGTTGCCGGTGTTCTGGGGCTTGTTGGGGTTCGTGCTCTTGGACTTGGCGGATGCCATGGCGAAATGCCTTTCGTGCAGCGGAGATTGCAGCAGAGATCGACGGATGCCGGTTGATGAATGGAGAGGGGCATCCGGATCTAGGTCCGCAGCACTTGCAGCACGTGGAGGTTGGGTGGTCGGGGAGCCGCCGGGCCGGCAGTGACCGGTGTCGGGGCCGCGACAGGTCGCGTGTCGACGCGGGTGGGAAGAGCCTGGGGGAGGGGGTGTGGTGCGGGCCCGGTGGCCGGCGTGTCCACCACCGTCCCGCCCCCGCACTGGTCGTGGCCGGGCGCGGCGCAGGCATGCTCGCGGGTGTCGTCGCCCGGCGCGTCGGGCATGGGCGAGACGGCGGCGACGTACTGCACGGCCTGGGCGTACGTCTGGCCATGCGCGCACAGGCAGCCCACGCCCAGCACCGTGGCCAGGGCCATCCACAGGCCCAGGACCACGGACGCCGCCCGCCGCCGTGTGCCCATCGTCAGCCGCCCGTCTCCGTTGTTCCCAGTGTTCCTGGCGTTTCGGGATAGGTGAAGGAGCGGTGGATGAGGTGGTTGGGGGCGACCAGGGTTTCGCGTACGACCCGGTCGTGGTCGTCCAGCGTCAGTTCCAGGGCCAGGCGTTCGCCGGGATAGCCGAGGGCGAGCACCGTGCGCCCCTCGGCATCGGTGAACCGGGACGTCTGGGCGGCCCTGCCCTGGGCGTACGGCTCCGAGTCGATGAAGCGGTCGCCGGACAGCTCCAGCCGGGTCGGCGCGACGGCCGCCCCCGCGGTGTCGCTGGCCACCTGCTCATGCAGGGTGAACGTCTTCACCGCCCGCATCGCCTTCACCGTACGGGCCAGCAGCCCGGTGTCCGGACTCACGGGCCACATCACCCGCAGCGTCTCCTTGCCGCCGCCCCAGCCCTGCGCGGCGGCCCGCACGGTCAGCAGGTTGGCGCCGTTCTTCCACCTCACGGGGGCGTAGAAGCAGCCGTCACCGCAGCCGCGCAGCGCGACGGTCCGGGCGCGGCCGGACGCGTCGGCCAGCCGCAGCGATGCCTCGTACACCCGTGAGTCGTCGCGTTCGAGGTCGGTGGTCGGCGCGGTCAGCCGCAGCACCGCCTGTCCGGCCGACGCCGTGGCGGCGATGCCGATCTGGTCGGCCCGCCCACCCACGGTGATCGCATCGCCGGTGGCCGGGGGAGCGAACGGCAGCGCGTCGTCGTCGCCCCCCGGAGGACGGGTGACCGACAGCCAGGCCGTCACCGCCAGCACCGCGACCAGTGCCGACGCCTCGACGCGGACCAGCGTGCGGGGTGCTCTGCGGGTCATCGTGAACCGTGCGGCCAGCGCGAGCGCGCAGATGCCGGCGACGAGCGACAGCTTGACGGTGAGGACCTTCCCGAAGGAGGTGTCCAGCAGCTCGGACGGGGCGACCAGCAGCAGCCCGGACAGCGTCCCGGTGAGCAGGACGACGACCACCAGCACCAGGGCGAGACGCGAGTACCCGCCCAGCGCGGCACGGAACGCGGCATCCCACCTACGCACGATCCCGACGCGTACGAGATGCACGAGCGCGCCGATCCACACCGCGGCCGCCGTCAGATGCACCGTCGTCAGGACCGGCCCCCACCCCTCGGACGCAGCGGCAGGATGCGCCCGCAGCCCCTCCATGATCACGGCCGTCGCAAGCCCCGCCCACGCCACCGGCCGCCACCGGGAACCGGGCCTGCCCAGCGCCACCGCTGCGACCAGCCACGCCACCGTCGCGCAGACCGCGAGCACCCCGGCCCGCCCGCCCCACAGAGCCGAACCGGACGGTGAGGAGATCCCCTCGACCAGGCTGCCGCCGCCCGCGATCAGCACGACCAGCCCGAGCGAGGCCACCAGCCCACCCACCGCGCCGAATCGGGCCCACGACCGCGGCGTCCGGATCCCGTGCCGGGCCGCCAGCCGCTCGCCGACCAGCCCGCCCAGCGCCAGCGCGAACGCCGCGAACAGCACCCACCGCAGTACGGCGGTTGCCTCCGCCCCGCTGACCTGCTGCTGCCCTCCGGCCGACCCGGTGGACAGACCAGCCGCGGCGGATCCCACGGCGAAGCGGTAACTACCGCCCATCACATCGCCGTCCTGCGCGGTGGCCTGCCACTGCACCGTGTACACGCCCGCGCCCAGCGAGCCGCGCACCGGCACGGTCAACTGCCGCCCGCCCTCACTACGCGAAGGAGTCCCGACGTCGATCGTCTCCCCGGCGGTCGTTGTGATCCGCACGGTCCGCCCGCCGACGGCCTGCACTGGCTCGTCGAAGACGAGGGAGACGGCCTTCGGCGTGGTGGGCACCGCGCCCTCGATCGCCGGGGACGCGAACAGCAGCACCGCGTGCGCCTGAGAGGCCGGGGCACTGATCAGCAGCCCCGCAACGGCAAGGACCAGCGCGACGGCCAGCCGTACGGTCCGGCGGGCACAGCCGCCCCACACCTTGAACACCTAAGCATCATAGGAGCAAGCTTCTGCGCGTCGGTCGTCAGGGTCAGGCGGCACCGGTCGTCTCGGCCACCGGCGCCTCCATCAACGGGCAGGCGTGCATGTCGATCGACGCCACGGCCGGCTCGGTGGCCAGCACCACCGGCAGCGCCAGCACAGCGACCGCCGCCAGGGCCCCGCCCCACACCACGACCCGCCGCAGCGGCCGGTGAGGACCCATCAGCCGCCGCACCCGCCGGGCCACATCCCCGCCGGCCGCCAGCGCGGACGCCGGGGCCCCTGCCCCGGCGAGCTCCACCAGCGCCCCGGCCAACGTCAGCCTGCCCGAGCCACGGGTTGCCTCGTCGTCGGCCGCCATCTCCACCAGCCGCCGCGTCTCGGTTGCTGCCGTCCGAAACAGCGCCACCCGCGGAAAGGCCCGCACCAGCGCCTCCGCATACCCCAGCACCAGGTGGTGCCGACCCCGGATGTGCGCCCGCTCATGGGCGATCACCGCATCCAGGGCGGACGGCTCCAGCGCCGCCAGCGTCGCCGACGTCAGCACGATCCGGTGCCCGTACCCCGGCAGGCAGTACACCGCCGGACGGTCGTCGTCCAGCACGGTCACCCCGAGATCTGAGCGGTGGCTGCCGACGAGGGCCAGCACCTCCGCGTGCCGGGACCGCTCCCGCCGCGCCCGCCACAGCCCAGCCGCCAGACACCAGCCGACCCGGCCCACGACCGCCACTGCCAGCACGGTGCCGCTGGCAGCGACCGCCGCCCCGCCCGGTGCCGCGTACTGCGCCCGCAGTGACAGCACGCACGCCTGCAACATGTCCGCGAGACTTCCGCTGAACGCCACCGACGGCACTGCGACCGCCAGACCGGCCAGCGCGACGGACACCACCACGGTCGCGGTCAGCGCCTGCCACGCCCAGATCCCGAGCCGCGGCGAACGCGACGTCCACCCCGCCCGGGTCAGCCACATCGGCGCGAGCACCGCCAGGACGACGGCGTACCCGAGCAGCGGCAGGGCGATCTTCATCCCTGACCCCCGTCCGTCCGGTCGGCCAGGGCCGCCCGCAGCTCGGCGACCTCGTCCGCGTCCAGCTCGTCGAACAGCTTCACCAGCGTCGCCGTACGGTCCGCGCCGGTCGCCCAGACCTGGTCGATCAGCGAGGCCGCGTACTCCTCGCGGCTCTTGGTCGCCTTGTACCGGAAGGCCCGCCCGTCCTTGGCCCGGGTCAGCCACTCCTTACGGTGCAGGATCTCCATCACGGTCTGCACGGTGTTGTATGCGAGTGCCTGCGGCCGGTCGCTGTTCAGCCGTTCCAGCACCTCGCGCACGGTGAGCGGTGCGTCAGCGGCCCAGACGACGTCCATGATCGCCTGCTCCAGCTCGCCGAATCCCCTCACCGTGGTCCCTTCTGCCGTGCCCGCGTGCGTGCATTTCGCACGAAAACCTAAACGCCATAGTAGTTGCCGCCTTGTCGGGCCGAGCCGTCCTCACCGACTACGGCAGGCACGCTGCGGACCACCGCATCCGCCACTCGCCTGTAACCCGTACCCCCAGTCGGCGCGGTCTGGCCCCGCCGGGATCGCCGGGGCCAGGACAAGGACCCAGCTCCCCTGGGAGCCCGATTCCCAAGTCGGCTCCCAAATGGCTCCCAAAACGGGGCCGCACAGCAAATCAGGCCCGGTGCTGATCTCTCAGCACCGGGCCTGACCTGGTGTTTCTCTGTCGGGGTGGCGGGATTTGAACCCACGACCTCTTCGTCCCGAACGAAGCGCGCTGCCAAGCTGCGCTACACCCCGATCGCCGCCGCTTGTCGCGGCGACGACGTTTACTTTAGCCCACCGGTGGCTGGAGACGAAATCCGGTTTTCGTGCGGTGACGGATGGGGTTCGGGCGGGCGTGGTCGAGGGCGATGAGGAGGACGGCCACGGCGTAGACGGAGAGGCCGAGGAGGAGGGCGTTACCGAGGACGCCCTTGTAGCCGTGCCGGTCGACGTCGAGGAAGGAGTAGAGGTAGCGGCCGGGGGCGCCGGGGAGCAGGAACTCGCCTCGGGCGAAGGAGAAGGCCAGGTAGGCCAGGGGGTAGAGGAGCCACCCGCTCGCCTGGCGGAGGTGCAGGCGGCCGGGGGTGGTCAGAAGCAGCCAGTCCAGCAGGGCGGCGATCGGGACCGCCGTGTGGAGGGTGTGGTCGGCGATGTCCTGCAGGAGCGTCGGGGTGGTGTCACCGGTGATCGAGGCCGGCATCGCGAAGGGGCTCGCCTCGTTCGCCAGGAGCAGGTGGTGCACCAGCGCCGCGCTCAGGACGTAGAGGAGGGTCGCGCCGGTCAGGGTGGCCGGTAACGGGCGGCGGGCGGTCCAGGATCGGCGGGCGGAGAGGGTGAAGACCAGCGCCAGCAGGATGCTGCTCTGAATCGTGAAGTGACTCAGGACCCGGGGTGGGCTGCCGAGGAGCAGGTGGATCGTCACGCCGGTGGTTGCCGCCAGTGCGGTCAGCAGGCGGAAGACGGCCGTCAGGGGGCGGGGTGCGGGCGCCACCACCGCCGTGGCGGGGACGGGGGAGGGCAGCAGCGCGGGCATGCCCGGGATCGCGGGGAGGTCCGGGATGTCCCTGGGTATCGGGGCGGTCATGCCCTCACGCTAAGCAGGTCGGGCAAATGGGGCATTGCGGGTGGCCTGTGTGGGTTACTCCGCCGCCCGGTGCCGTGTGAGGTGTGGGGTGTGGGTTACTCCGCCGCCTGGCCCATACGTGGGGCACCCGCCCGGCGCCTACGTGGGGCACCCGCCCGCCCTGCCACGCCTCGAGCTACGCCCGCCCCACCAGCGTCAGCAACGTCGCCTCCGGTGGGCAGGCGAAGCGGACCGGGGTGTAGCGGCTGGTGCCGCAGCCTGCTGAGACGTGCAGGAAGGCGGTGCGGTCCTCCACCGTGTGCGTCGACAGGCCCTTCACACGGTCGGTGTCCAGGTCGCAGTTGGTGACGAAGGCGCCGTAGAAGGGGAGGCAGAGCTGGCCGCCGTGGGTGTGGCCGGCCAGGATCAGGGGGTAGCCGTCGGCTGTGAAGGCGTCCAGGCTGCGCAGGTACGGGGCATGGACCACGCCCATGGAGAAGTCGGCGGTCCCCGAGGGGCCGCCGGCGACCTGCGCGTAGCGGTCCCGCTTGATGTGCGGGTCGTCCACGCCCGTCAGTTCCACCGAGACGCCGTCGGCCTTCAGCGTGCCCCGGGTGTTCGTCAGGTTCAGCCAGCCCGCCGCGTCGAAACCGTCCCGCAGGTCCTCCCACGGGTTGTGGATCACGCCGACGGCGGGTGCGTTGCCGTTCAGACCGTGGCGGCCCTGTGCCTTTTCGATCAGGTAGCGGGCGGGGTTGCGCAGCGTCGGGCCGTAGTAGTCGTTGGAACCGAAGACGTACGCGCCCGGGAAGTCCAGCAGCGGCCCGAGCGCGTCCAGTACCTCCGGCACGCCCTCCGGGTCCGAGAGGTTGTCGCCCGTGTTGATCACGAAGTCCGGGCGCAGCCCGGCCAGCGAGCGCAGCCAGCGCTGCTTCTTGCGCTGCCCGCTGACCATGTGGATGTCGGAGACGTGCAGCACACGCAGCGGGCGCATGCCCTCGGGCAGTACCGGGACGGTGATCCGTCGCAGGCGGAAGGAACGGGCCTCGAACCCGGCCGAGTAGAGGAGACCGGCGGCCGCGACCGCCGTGATGCCGAGGGGTACTCCGTATCGCGCGCGCATGCCCCCATCGTGTCAGACCGGGCCCGGGCGACGTGCCCGGCCGTCCCTTAAATCAACAGGCGTCCGGCCGCCCACACCTGCGACAATCGAGCCCATGACCACGCTCAAGTCGAAGCTGCACGAAGACCTCAACGCCGCGATCAAGGAGCGCGACGAGCTCCGCTCCTCGACGCTCCGGCTGACGCTCGCCGCGATCACCAAGGAGGAGGTCGCGGGCAAGGAGAAGCGCGAGCTCTCCGACGATGAGGTCACGAAGGTGATCACCCGCGAGGCGAAGAAGCGGCGCGAGGCCGCCGACGCCTTTGCGCAGGGCGGTCGCCCCGAGCAGGCGGAGCGGGAGAAGGCGGAGGGCGAGGTGCTCGCCGCGTATCTGCCCAAGCAGCTGTCCGACGAGGAGCTGAACCGGATCGTCGCCCAGGCGGTCGAGGAGGCGAAGGCGGCCGGCGCGGAGGGGCCGCGGGCCATGGGCGCGGTCATGAAGATCGTGAACCCGAAGGTCGCCGGGCAGGCGGAGGGCGGCCGCGTCGCCGCCGTGGTGAAGAAGCTCCTCGCGGGCTGAGGTCGTAACCGACGACGGGCTGTACGGCAGCGATGGGGCGCCCCTCCTCGAAGAGAGGGGCGCCCCATCGCCGTACTACCGCCTCGGCCGGCCCGTCACGGCCAGTTCCCCCCGTTGTTGCCGTTGTTACCGCCGTTGTCGCCGCCCTGGATCCAGCCCTCGGGGATGGAGAAGGAGGGCGTCGGGAAGTCGCCGCCGATGAGGCCGCCGTTGCCGTTGCCGTTCCCGTTGTCACCGTTGCCGTTGTCGTTGTCCTCGTCGCCCCGGTCGCCGCGGTCCTCGTCCTCGTCGTCGTCCTCGGGGATCTCGACGAGGTTGAAGGACCCGCCTTCCTTGCCGACGAGGGCGCCGGACATGGCGTCCCGCCAGATGGGGCCCGGCACCTGGCCGCCGTAGACCTTTTCGTGCCAGACGCCGCCGATGGTGATGCCCTCCATCTGGACCTGCTGGGTGGCGCTGCCGACCCAGACCGCCCCGGACAGGTTCGGGGTGTAGCCGACGAACCAGGCGTTCTTGCGCTCGTCCGTCGTACCCGTCTTACCGGCGCTGTCCCGGTCGGTGAGGCCGGCCTCCTGGCCGGTACCGGAGTCGACCACACCCTGCAGCAGGGTGTTGACGGTGTCGGCCGTCTTCTCGGACATGGCCCGCGAGCAGGTCGACTTCGGCACCTCCAGCGACTTCTGCTCCTGGCCGATCTTCTGGGTGATCGACTCGATGGCGATCGGCGTGCAGTACATACCGCGCGAGGCGAAGGCGGCGTACGCGGTGGCCATCGTCAGTGGGGAGATGCCCTTGGAGCCGAGGGAGATGGCCGGGACCTCGGGGAGCTTCTCGCCGTTGCCCTGCACGACGTGCAGGTTGTCGGTCATCTTCACGACCGGGCAGAGACCGATGTCGGAGATCATCTGGACGAAGTAGGTGTTGACCGACTTCTCCATAGCCTCCCTGAGGCGGTACGGGCCGACCTCCGACTCGTCCTCGTTCTCGACGGTCGCCTTCTGCGGGCCCCCGTTCACCCACGGCTTGCCGGAACACGTCTGGACAGGGCTCGGGTAGTCCATGTCGTACGGCGCCGAGTACTCCTGCGTCACCGGCCGCCCCTCCTCCAGCGCGGCCGCCGCGACGAACGGCTTGAACGTCGAACCGGTCGGGAAGCCGTAGTTCGAGCCGCCCATGGAGGCGTCGACCGAGTAGTTGTACTCGGTCTCGTTCTTGCCGTAGCCGAACGGCTTCGACTGGCCCATGCCGAGGATCTTGCCGGTGCCGGGTTCGACCAGGGTGGTGGCCGCGGCGACCTGGTCGTCCTTGTTCACGTGGTCCTTGAGCGAGGCCTGGACCGACTCCTGCGCCTGCGGATCGAGGGTCGTACGGATCGTCAGGCCGCCCTGGTTCCAGATCTTCGCCCGCTCCTCCTTGGACTTGCCGAAGACCGGATCGCTCTTGAAGACCTTCTCGACGTACTTGCAGAAGAAACTGGCGCCCTTCACCGCGGTGATGCAGCCGTTCTGCGGTCGGCTGATCTTCAGCTCCAGCGGCTGCCCCTTGGCCTCGTCGGCCTCCGCCTGGGAGATGTTGCCGACATCGGCCATCCGCTGCAGCACGACGTTGCGCCGCTTGGTGGCCTCCGCCTCGTCGTTCACCGGGTCGTACCGGCTGGGCGACTGGACGATGCCGGCGAGGAGCGCCGACTCCTGGAGGCTGAGGTCCTTGGCCGACTTGGAGAAGTAGCGCTGGGCGGCGGCCTCGACGCCGTAGGCCTGCTGGCCGAAGAAGGTGATGTTCAGGTAGTTCTCGAGGATCTTCTTCTTGCCCAGCTCCTCCTCGACCTGGATCGCGTACTTCAGTTCGCGGATCTTGCGGCCGAGGGTCTGCTGGGTGGCCTGCGCGACCTTCGTCGGGTCGTCGCCGGCCTCCTCCACGAAGACGTTCTTCACATACTGCTGGGTGAGCGTGGACGCGCCCTCGGCCACGCCGCCGCTCTGCGCGTTGCGGTTGAGGGCGCGCAGGACGCCCTTCAGGTCGACCGCGCCGTGCTGGTAGAAGCGGGCGTCCTCGATGGCGACGATCGCCTTCTGCATGTACGGCGAGATGTCCTTGAGGTCGACCACCGTGCGGTCGCGTGAGTACACCGTGGCGATGTGGTCGCCCTTGGCGTCGAGGATCGTGGTGCGCTGGCTGAGCGGCGGGGTCTTCATGTTCGCCGGGAGCTCGTCGAAGCTCTCCACCGAGCCCTTTGCCGCAAGGCCCAGCGCGCCGACGGCGGGCAGCGCGATGCCGGCCATGACGGCTCCCGCGAGCACACTGACACCGAGGAACTTGGCGGCCTGCTGTGTTGGCGACAGACCACCACCCGAGCGCTTCTTTGGCATGAGGGCAGCCTACGTTCTCATTCGCCGGACACGCGTATATGCCTTGGCCTAAGCTGCTCTCAACTGTCACAGCAGTAGGGCCACGTATCAATACGTCCGGCGACCCCGAATCGTTCCGGATCCTCTCGGTCTTTTTTGCCGAGGTGGGTTGGGCACGTGTCCGAATCCGCCTTGTGTGTCACCTGGCGTCCGTTGTGACTCAGCTGAACCGTCCCGGATTGCCGGGATTGTCGCGCATGTCGTGGGCTCACTCCCCCGGGTGATCTGCCGCTTACCCATAGTCCGTTCGGGCCATTCAAGATTGGGCCCGAAGGGGGTGTTGCGCTGTGCCCACCTTCCGTAACGTCCTCAACTGGCGGCGGTGAATATGCCGCTGCCGCCGTGGGGGAGCCTCGATTCGGGAGAGGACGGCGCCGGTATGGGCTGGGTAACCGACTGGAGTGCGCAGGCGGCCTGCCGCACTACCGATCCGGATGAACTGTTCGTTCAGGGAGCAGCGCAGAACAGGGCCAAGGCGGTGTGCACCGGATGTCCGGTACGCACCGAATGCCTGGCCGATGCGCTCGACAACCGCGTCGAGTTCGGCGTGTGGGGAGGCATGACGGAACGGGAACGCCGCGCACTGCTGCGCAGGCGGCCCACTGTCACTTCATGGCGTCGGCTCCTCGAGACCGCGCGTACGGAGTACGAGCGCGGGGCCGGCCTCGTGCCCCTCGACGACGACGAGGTGTACGAGAACTACGCGGCAGTGAGCTGAGGGCGTCCCCTCGGCGTCCCCTCCGGGGGTTTCCCTCCGGCGGTCGGGGGCTGTACCCCCTCATGTGTCGCCGTCAGGCACTCATGCGCCGCCGTCAGACACGCGGACCTCGCCGTCAGGCAGCTCCGGCCGGTTGGCCGCGAGCCGGTCACCGATGTCCCGCAGTCCCGCGAGGTCATGCACATCGCCGGGCAGCGCGGCCACTTCGGCCACCGCCACCTCGGGGTGGAGCGCCGTGAAGCGGTCACGTGTGCGCTGCTCGCGGGCGAGCAGCTGCATACGCTCCGCGTGCAGCCTCAGCAGGCCCGCGGTGAGCTGGTCGGCGGATCGCTCCGAGTCCGGGTCGGCGGGGGAGCCGTCGTCCGTGACGGTGGGGGAACCTTCGTCCGGAGCAGCCGGTGGATCGGAAGCGGGAGATTCTGAACTGCCGTACGTGTCGGGAGAGTTACGAAGACCAGCTTTCCCTCCCCCCTGATCCACAATGCGGGTCTCCTCAAGATTTTCCGCGGCGGCGAGCGCCCGTTCGGCGGACAGCCGGAAGGCGCCGCTGCCGTGGACCCGGTTGAGCACCAGACCGGCCAGCGGCATGTCCTCGGCGGCCAGCCGCTCCACGAAGTACGCGGCCTCCCGCAGCGCGTCCCGCTCCGGGGCCGCCACCACGAGAAACGCGGTGCCGGGCGCCTGGAGCAGCTTGTACGTCGCGTCCGCGCGCGTACGGAAGCCGCCGAACATGGAGTCCATCGCCGCCACGAACGTCTGTACGTCCTTCAGCAGCTGACCGCCCAGCAGCTTCCCCAGCGCGCCGGTCATCATCGACATACCGACGTTCAGGAACTTCATCCCCGCCCGGCCGCCGACCTTCGCCGGGGCCAGCAGCACGCGGATCAGCTTGCCGTCCAGGAAGGAGCCCAGCCGCTTGGGCGCGTCCAGGAAGTCCAGCGCCGAACGGGACGGCGGCGTGTCGACGACGATCAGGTCCCACTCGTGCCGGGCCCGCAGCTGGCCCAGCTTCTCCATCGCCATGTACTCCTGCGTGCCCGCGAAGCCCGCCGAGAGCGACTGGTAGAAGGGGTTCGACAGAATCGCGGCCGCCCGGCCGGGGTCCGCATGCGCCTCGACGATCTCGTCGAAGGTGCGCTTCATGTCGAGCATCATGGCGTGCAGTTCACCTTCGCCGTCGATGCCCTTCACCCGGCGCGGGGTGTTGTCGAGGGAGTCGATGCCCATGGACTGCGCCAGCCGGCGCGCCGGGTCGATGGTGAGGACGACGACCTTCCGGCCGCGCTCGGCGGCCCTGAGGCCCAGCGCCGCCGCCGTGGTGGTCTTGCCGACCCCGCCCGAGCCGCAGCACACGATGATGCGGGTCTGCGGGTCGTCGAGGAGCGGATCGAGGTCGAGCACGCGCGCGGGGGAGAGATGGCGGGCGCCTTCCGGGGCGTGGGCCGGGTCCGGACTCATGCGATCCCCTGCTTCCGCAGTTCGTTGGCCAGTTCGTACAGGCCCGCCAGGTCCATGCCCTCGGCGAGCAGCGGCAGTTCGTGCAGCGGCAGGCCCAGCTCACCCAGGGCGGAGCGCTGTTCGTGCTCCAGCAGGTACCGCTCGGCATACTCCTCGGCCTGCGCCAGCAGCGGGTCCACGAGCTTCTCGGCGTTCTGCCCCCGGCGCGCCCCGCCGAGTCCGGCGGCCGACAGCGACCGCGCGATGTCGGTCCGCGGAACGGTCCGTACGAACTCGAGGTCGGCCGCGTCGAGCACCCCGGGCCGCACCATGTTCACGATGACCCGCCCCACCGGCAGCCGGGCGGCCCGCAACTCGGCGATCCCGTCCGCCGTCTCCTGGACGGGCATCTCCTCCAGGAGCGACACCAGATGAACCGCCGTCTCCGGCGACTTCAGCACCCGCATCACGGCCTGCGCCTGATTGTGTATCGGACCGACCTTGGCGAGCCCGGCGACCTCGTCGTTGACGTTGAGGAAGCGGGTGATGCGACCGGTGGGCGGCGCGTCCATGACGACGTAGTCGTACACGAACCGCCCCGACCTGTCCTTGCGCCGGACCGCCTCGCACGCCTTGCCGGTCAGGAGTACGTCACGCAGACCGGGCGCGATGGTGGTGGCGAAGTCGATGGCGCCGAGCTTCTTCAGAGCCCGTCCGGCACTGCCCATCTTGTAGAACATCTGGAGGTAGTCCAGAAGGGCCAGTTCGGGATCGATGGCGAGGGCGTGCACCTCCCCGCCGCCCGGAGCTACGGCGATCTTCCGCTCCTCATAGGGCAGCGCCTCCGTTTCGAAGAGCTGTGCGATGCCCTGCCGACCCTCGACCTCGACGAGAAGCGTCCGCTTCCCTTCCGTGGCCAGAGCCAGCGCGAGGGCTGCGGCGACCGTTGTCTTGCCGGTCCCGCCCTTGCCGCTGACGACCTGGAGCCTGCTCACGTCTTCGAGCGTAACCAGTCCGCGCCGGAACCAATCCGGGGCCTGTGGACAACGGCGGCCCCCGGCGTCCGCGTACCCCGCCGACCACAGCGGATACAGTCGGCCCATGACCAAGTGGGAATACGCAACCGTGCCGCTGCTCGTCCACGCAACGAAGCAGATTCTGGACACCTGGGGCGAGGACGGCTGGGAGCTCGTCCAGGTGGTGCCCGGGCCGAACAACCCCGAGCAGCTCGTGGCCTACCTCAAGCGGGAGAAGCAGGCGTGAGCGGGGTCGAGGCGAAGCTCGCCGAGCTGGGCCTTGCGCTGCCGGCGGTCGTCCCGCCGCTGGCCGCCTACCAGCCGGCCGTACAGACCGGGCCGTACGTCTACACCGCCGGCCAGCTGCCGATGGTGGACGGCAAGCTTCCGGTCACCGGCAAGGTCGGCGCGGAGGTCACCCCCGAGGAGGCCAGGGAACTCGCCCGTACCTGCGCCCTGAACGCGCTCGCGGCCGTCAAGTCCGTCGCAGGCGACCTGGACCGTATCGCGCGCGTCGTGAAGGTCGTCGGATTCGTGGCCTCGGCGTCGGACTTCACGGGGCAGCCGACCGTCCTCAACGGCGCGAGCGAGCTGCTCGGCGAGGTCCTCGGCGACAAGGGCGTGCACGCACGCAGCGCGGTCGGCGTGGCGGTGCTGCCGCTGGACGCGCCCGTGGAGGTCGAGATCCAGGTGGAGCTCACCCAGCCTTAGGGCGTGTCCGGCGGATCATGCCGGAATCGCGGGGCCTGGCACGCCCTGGCAGCCGGGGCGATCACTGCCTCTCGAACA
Source organism: Streptomyces sp. NPDC059866 (assembly GCF_042731325.1). NCBI lineage: Bacteria > Bacillati > Actinomycetota > Actinomycetes > Kitasatosporales > Streptomycetaceae > Streptomyces > Streptomyces sp. NPDC059866. The sequence continues at coordinate 140,053 of NZ_JBHWJT010000009.1, forward strand.
TCCGCTCACCACGGGATAGCCTCGCGCCCATGGTGAACGGTCAGTGGTACCCCGCGGAGTGGCCGGACCGTATCCGCGCGCTTGCGGCGGGCACGCTCACGCCGGTGACCCCGAAGCGCGCGGCCACGGTCATGCTCCTGAAGGACACCGGCACCGGCCCCGCTGTCCACATGCTGCGCCGACGCGCGTCCATGGCCTTCGCCGCGGGCGCGTACGCGTACCCGGGCGGCGGTGTCGACCCGCGCGACGACGAGCACCACGTCGGCTGGGCGGGCCCCACGCGCGCGTGGTGGGCGACACGGCTGGGCGTCGACGAGACGGCCGCCCAGGCGATCGTCTGCGCGGCCGTACGGGAGACGTACGAGGAGGCCGGCGTCCTCCTGGCCGGACCGGCCCCCGACTCGGTCGTCGGCGACACCACGGGCCCGGACTGGGAGGCGGACCGCGCCGCCCTCGTCGCCCGTGACCTCTCCTTCGCGGAGTTCCTGGACCGGCGGGGCCTGGTCCTGCGCTCCGACCTGCTCGGCGCGTGGACCCGCTGGATCACCCCGGAGTTCGAGGCCCGCCGCTACGACACCTGGTTCTTCGTCGCCGCCCTCCCCGAGGGCCAGCGCACCCGCAACGCCTCCACGGAGGCGGACCGCACGGTGTGGATCCGGCCCGCGCAGGCGGCCGCGTCGTACGACAAGGGCGAGCTGCTGATGATGCCGCCCACGATCGCGACCCTGCGGCAGCTGACGGCGTACGGCACGGCCGCCGAGGCGCTCGCGGCGGCCCCGGACCGCGACCTGACGCCCGTCCTGGCGCAGGCCCGTCTGGAGGGCGACGAGATCGTGCTCGCCTGGCCGGGACACGACGAGTTCACCAAGCACATCCCGACCGGTGGAGCCCCCGCATGACGGACGCAAGCGCCCTTCCCGGCCAGCCTCGCGGCGGGGTCCTCTCCGGCCCCGCCACCCCGCGGGCGGTCAACGTCCTCGCGCCCAACGCGTCCGCGATGACCCTGGACGGCACCAACACCTGGATCCTGGCGGAACCCGACTCCTCGGTGGCCGTCGTGATCGACCCGGGCCCCCTGGACGAGAACCACCTGCGCACTGTCGTCGACACCGCTGAACAGGCCGACCGGCGCATCGCCCTGACCCTCCTGACCCACGGTCACCCGGACCACGCGGCGGGCGCCGCCCGCTTCGCCGAGCTGACCGGCACCAAGGTGCGGGCGCTGGACCCGGCGCTGCGGTTGGGCGACGAGGGTCTGGCCGCCGGAAACGTGGTCACGGTCGGTGGCCTGGAGCTCAGGGTCGTACCGACGCCGGGCCACACCGCGGACTCCCTCTCCTTCCACCTCCCGGCCGACCGGGCCGTCCTGACCGGCGACACCATCCTGGGGCGTGGTACGACGGTCGTGGCGCACCCCGACGGCCGCCTGGGCGACTATCTGGACTCCCTGCGGCGCCTGAGGTCCCTCACGGTCGACGACGGCGTCCACACGGTGCTCCCGGGCCACGGACCCGTCCTGGACGACGCTCAGGGCGCCGTGGAGTACTACCTCGCCCATCGTGCCCACCGGCTCGCCCAGGTGGAGACGGCCGTCGAGGACGGCTACCGGACGCCGGCCGAGATCGTCGCCCACGTGTACGCGGACGTGGACCGCTCCCTGTGGCCGGCCGCGGAGCTGTCGGTACGGGCGCAGCTGGACTACCTCGAGGAGCACGGGCTCATCTAGCCCGGCCGGGCCGGTGGCTCAGTCGGGGCGGGGCGCCTTGATGCCGTGCACGCGCGCGTACTCCCCGGCGAGCCACGGCCCGAGGTCGTCGACGTACGACCTGAGAAGGGCAGGGTCTCCCGTCGGCTCGTACCCGGCGACGGCCGCGGTCTTCATCTGCTCCGCGCGCGTGGGGTGGTACGCGCCGAAGATCTCGGCCATCTCCGTCAGATCGCTGGTCCAGCCGCCCCAGCGGGGCATGACGAGCGTGAAGCCGGTGCGGACGAGATGCCGGGACATGAAGCGCACGAGCGGCCGGCGGGCCTCGTCGGTGTCGTCGGCGGCGGCGATCCGCTCGCGCCAGCGGGGCAGGAGAAGGGCGAGATCGCCGTTGGTCTCGCGGGCGAGGAGGCCATCGGGCCGGTAGCGCGGCAGGTACTCGGCGAGATCCTCCCCGAGCAGCGGCGTGCACAGACAGGCGACGAACCAGCCCAGGTCGTGCGTCTCCAGCTCGCTCAGCAGCCGCGTACGGCTGTACAGCAGCGTCCCGACGCCGTCGATCTCGGGGAACTCCTCGTCGAATGCCTCGCCCAGGGCACGAGCGGCGGCGCGGTCCGTGTCACCGGGCTCCTCGCGCAGGGCGACCAGCAGATCCAGGTCGCTGCGCCCCACGCGCGCGGTGCCGCGCGGAATCGACCCGTAGAGGTACGCGCTGTGCAGCCGCGTCCCGAAGACGTCCGGCAGCCGGTCCCGGGCGGCGGCGACGACGGGACGGAAGGGGGACTGGACGCGCTCGAGGGAGCCCTCGCGGGTGAGGTGGCCCTGGGAGTCGAGGCCTTTGGGGGGAACGGTTCCGGCCATGGGGTCACTGTGCCGTGGCCGGCCCGTACGTGCGGTGGATTTTCATCGCGTCGGCGTCAGACAGCCCGTCCGGCGTTGGAGGACGAGGCCGTTCAGGCCGAAGCGGGGGTCTGGGGGGCTGGGGGGGCTGCAGCCCCCAGGACGACGACCACAACGAGGCCTGCCAACGCTCAGCGCGAGCGCTTCGCCAGCCTCTCCACGTCCAGCAGAATCACCGCACGCGCCTCCAGGCGGAGCCACCCGCGCTGGGCGAAGTCCGCCAGCGCCTTGTTGACCGTCTCGCGGGACGCGCCGACCAGCTGGGCCAGCTCCTCCTGCGTCAGGTCGTGGACGACGTGGATGCCCTCCTCGGACTGCACGCCGAACCGGCGGGAGAGGTCCAGCAGGGCGCGGGCCACACGGCCCGGGACGTCCGAGAAGACGAGGTCGGACATCGCGTCGTTGGTCTTGCGCAGCCGACGGGCGACGGCGCGCAGCAGCGCGGAGGCGACCTCGGGGCGGGCGTTCAGCCAGGGCTGGAGGTCGCCGTGGCCGAGGCCGAGCAGCTTGACCTCGGTGAGCGCGGTGGCAGTCGCGGTACGCGGGCCGGGGTCGAAGAGCGACAGTTCGCCGATGAGCTCGCTCGGTCCGACGACGGCCAGCATGTTCTCGCGGCCGTCGGGGGACGTGCGGTGAAGCTTGACCTTGCCCTCGGTGACCACGTAGAGCCGGTCGCCCGGGTCGCCCTCGTGGAACAGGGAGTCACCCCTTGCGAGGGTCACCTCACTCATGGAGGCGCGCAGCTCCGCGGCCTGCTCGTCGTCGAGCGCCGCGAAGAGCGGATTGCGCCGCAGAACGTCGTCCACGAGTTCTCTCCTTGTCGACCTGCTCAGGGGAATCTTGCTCCCCCGTGTGTACCAGGGGACCCTGGTGCCCATTTTGCCGGACGGACCAAACAGTGTGATCTGTCACAAGGATGCCGCACGGCTGTCCCCAGGTAAGCGGCAGGGGTCCAATTGGGCGCCGATCTTCGGGGTCCAGGGCGGATGTCGGTGCAGGGCCTTAGGCTGGCCGAGTGTCCAAATAGCCGGTGAGAGCACAGGCCTAGGGGGCTGCACGGGTGGTTGTACGTCGGGATTCTGCCGTGGGCGAACAGGAGCCCGATGGCGGAAAGAAAGCGGCAAAAGCGACAAAAGGGGCGTCGGTAAAAAGCGCGACCGAGAAGAAAGCGACCGCGAAGAAGACGCCGGCCAAGAAGGCCACGGCGAAGAAGACGCCGACGAAGAAGCCGGCGGCGAAGAAGGCCCCCGCGAAGAAGTCCGCGGCCGCCGGGACGGCCACCGCCGTGACCCGGAAGGCGACCCTCGGGCGGAAGAAGGCCGTCGTCGCCCCCGAAAAGGCCTCCGCCGCCGTCAAGAAGGCCCCGCCCGCGGAGACCGTCACCCCGAAGCCGCCCAGCAACGAGTCCCGTACGGCCCTGGTCCGCCGCGCCCGCCGCATCAATCGCGAACTCGCCGAGGTCTACCCGTACGCGCACCCGGAGCTCGATTTCGAGAACCCCTTCCAGCTCCTGGTCGCCACGGTCCTGTCCGCCCAGACCACGGACCTGCGCGTCAACCAGACGACCCCGGCCTTGTTCGCCAGGTACCCGGGCCCCGAGGACCTGGCCGCCGCCAACCCGGAGGAGGTCGAGGAGATCCTGCGGCCGTGCGGATTCTTCCGGGCCAAGACCAAGTCGGTGATGGGGCTGTCGAAGGCGTTGGTGGAGGAGTTCGGCGGCGAGGTTCCCGGACGGCTCGACGACCTCGTGAAGCTGCCCGGCGTCGGCCGCAAGACCGCGTTCGTGGTGCTCGGCAACGCCTTCGGTCGTCCCGGCATCACCGTGGACACGCACTTCCAGCGGCTGGTGCGACGCTGGCAGTGGACCGAGGAGACCGACCCGGACAAGATCGAGGCCGCCGTCGGCGCGCTCTTCCCCAAGAGCGAGTGGACGATGCTCTCGCACTATGTGATCTTCCACGGCCGCCGTATCTGCCACTCCCGCAAGCCCGCCTGCGGCGCCTGCCCCATCGCCCCGCTCTGCCCGGCGTACGGCGAGGGCGAGACGGACCCGGAGAAGGCGAAGAAGCTGCTCAAGTACGAGAAGGGCGGCTACCCCGGCCAGCGGCTGAAGCCCCCGCAGGCCTATCTGGACGCAGGCGGCAAGCCGGCCCCGCCGCTGGGGGCCGGATGACGGGAGAAGCGGCGCACACTGCACAGACCTCGGAGCGGCCGGAACGATCTCGGTGCCGTCCGGCGTTGGACGTAAGCGGACGACGGGGGTGGCGATGACACGTGCGAGTCATACTCAGGGCGGTTCGGTGACGCTCAGCAAGGAGGGTCTGCCCGCCTGGCTGGACCCGGTGGTGCACGCCGTGGAGACGGTCGAGCCGTTGCAGCTGAGCCGCTTCCTGCCTCCGGCGGACGGCGCCGGCCGCCAGTCCGCCGTACTCATCCTGTTCGGCGAGGGCGAGCGCGGCCCCGAGCTGCTGCTGATGGAGCGGGCGAGCTCACTGCGCTCGCATGCCGGCCAGCCCTCCTTCCCCGGCGGTGCTCTCGACCCCGAGGACGGCGACCCCACGGCGGACGGGCCGCTGTGGGCCGCTCTGCGCGAGGCCGAGGAGGAAACCGGCCTCGACCCGTCCGGTGTGCAGCTGTTCGGTGTGCTGCCCAAGCTCTACATCCCGGTCAGCGGATTCGTCGTCACGCCGGTACTCGGCTGGTGGCGCGAGCCGAGCCCGGTCGGCGTCGTGGACCCGAACGAGACCGCCCGGGTCTTCACGGTTCCCGTGGCGGATCTCACGGACCCCGCCCACCGCGCGACCGCCGTTCACCCCAGCGGTCACCGGGGCCCGGCATTTCTGGTCGAATCGGCCCTGGTGTGGGGCTTCACAGCCGGAATCATCGACCGCCTGCTGCACTTCGCGGGCTGGGAGAAGCCGTGGGACCGCGACAAGCAGGTCCCGCTGGACTGGCGGTCATGACAGGGTGGCCCTCGTGCTGTTGCCGGGCCCCCGGCCGACCAGGAGTGATCGCGAAGTGATGAGGCGAGGCTTGAAGCGGTGAACGTGCTGGACATCCTGTTGCTGGTCGCCGCCGTGTGGTTCGCGATCGTGGGCTACCGCCAGGGCTTCGTCGTCGGCATCCTGTCGGTGATCGGCTTCCTGGGCGGCGGCCTCGTCGCCGTCTACGCCCTGCCCGTCATCTGGGACGCGCTCACCGACAACTCCGAGGTGAACACGACCGCCGCCGTGGTCGCCGTCGTCGTCGTGATCGTCTGTGCCTCGGTCGGCCAGGCCCTGACCACGCACCTCGGCAACAAGCTGCGCCGGTACATCACCTGGTCCCCGGCCCGCGCCCTGGACGCGACCGGCGGCGCCCTCGTCAACGTCGTCGCCATGCTGCTGGTGGCGTGGCTGATCGGCTCGGCGCTGGCCGGTACCACGCTGCCGACCCTCGGCAAGGAGGTGCGCAACTCCAAGGTGCTGCTCGGGGTGTCCCGGGCCCTGCCCGCACAGGCCGACACCTGGTTCGCGGACTTCTCCTCGGTCCTTGCGCAGAACGGCTTCCCGCAGGTCTTCAGCCCGTTCTCGAACGAGCCGATCACCGATGTCCAGCCCCCGGACCCCGCCCTCGCGAACAGTGCCGTCGCCGCCCGCGCCCAGCGCTCCATCGTCAAGGTGATGGGCACCGCCCAGAGCTGCGGCAAGGTCCTGGAGGGCACCGGCTTCGTCTTCGACGAGCGCCGGGTCATGACCAACGCGCATGTCGTCGGGGGCGTCGACGAGCCCACCGTCCAGATAGGCGGCGAGGGCAGGCGGTACGACGCGACGGTCGTCCTGTACGACTGGGAGCGCGACATCGCCGTACTCGACGTACCCGACCTGGACGCGCCCGCCCTCGAGTTCACCTCCGAGGACGCGGCCAGCGGTGACAGCGCGATCGTCGCGGGCTTCCCGGAGAACGGCGCGTACGACGTGCGCTCCGCGCGCGTCCGCGGGCGCATAACGGCCAACGGACCGGACATCTACCACCGGGGCACGGTCCGCCGTGATGTCTACTCGCTGTACGCGATCGTCCGCCAGGGCAACTCCGGCGGCCCGCTGCTCACACCCGAAGGCAAGGTCTACGGCGTGGTCTTCGCGAAGTCCCTCGACGACGCCGAGACGGGGTACGCGCTGACCGTGGACGAGATCCGCGAGGACATCACCAAGGGGCGTACGGCCAACCAGCAGGTGGGCAGCGACAGCTGCGCCCTGTGAGGGCCGTTCGAGGGATCAGCCGCGCGGGTGACGCAGGCGCATCGAGACCCAGCGCGCACGCCGGCGCAGAATGCGTGGGATGCCCACCCTGAGTTCCGTGCCCGCCAGTTGCGGGGTGCCCCGCTGGTGGGAGCTCAGGCCATTGCCCGAGCGGCGAGTGCGTGCTGCGTCACTGTAGTCGTGCGTCCAGCCCATACCCCGACGTCTGCCCCTGGCCCAAGGTCGATAACCGCCGCCGACGCGTCCAATTGGCCTATGCGCCAGGCATTTGGCAGTTCGTAGTACAGGCGTTCAGAACCGCATACCGGGCGCATCGGCTCGGTCACCGATCGGGTTCCGGGTCTTTCAGCCAGTTGACGAGCTCGGAGGAGAACGCCACCGGATCCTCCTCGTGCGGGCTGTGCTTTCCCGGGGGGTAACCCCCGGACCCCCAGCCGGGTGGCATTCCCGGCGCGCGTCATCGGTCGGGCTCGGGATCCCGCAGCCAGTTGACGAGCTCGGAGGAGAACGCCACCGGATCCTCCTCGTGCGGGAAATGGCCGAGACCGTCGAACAGCCGCCAGCGGTACGGCGCTTCGACGTACTCTCCGGAACCGGCCGCGCTCCTGGTCCTCATCACCGGGTCGAGGGAGCCGTGCAGATGCAGCGTCGGCACGCGCACGGGCCGCTTCATGCGCCGGTTGAACTGGAGGCCGTCGGGCCGGGCGAGGGATCGCACCATCCAGCGGTAGGGCTCGATGGAGCAGTGCGCCGTCGAAGGGATGCAGATCGCCCTCCGGTACGTCTCCACGGCCCCGTCCTCCGGCAGCCGCGGGCCGGACCAGTCCCGGATCAGCCGGCCCACCAGCGCCCCGTCGTCCGCGAGGAGCTGCCGCTCCGGGATCCACGGCCGCTGGAACCCCCAGATGTGGGAACTCGAGGCCGTCTGCTTGACGTCGGAGAGCATCGCCGAGCGCCAGCGCCGCGGATGCGGCATCGACGCGACCGCGAGGCGCCGGACGAGCTTCGGCCGCATCACGGCCGTCGTCCACGCCAGATAACCGCCCAGGTCATGGCCGACGAGCGCGGCGTCCGGTTCGCCCAGGGACCGTACGACGCCCGTGATGTCGAGGGCCAGGTTGGCCGGGTCGTAACCCCGGGGCGTGCGGTCGCTGCCGCCGACGCCCCTCAGGTCCATGGCGACGGCCCGGAACCCGGCGTCGGCGAGCGCCACCAGTTGGTGCCGCCAGGTCCACCAGAACTGCGGGAAGCCGTGCAGCAGCAGCACCAGCGGTCCGTCGCCCAGCTCCGCGATGTGGAACCGCGCGCCGTTCGCCGCGACGTCCCGGTGCAGCCAGGGACCTTCGGGTCGTACGACCGAGGCGGGTTGCGCCGAAGGGGTGTCGGGTTCCGTCATGACGACGAGCGTGCCACAGCCTCGATGGCCTCGGGCACGCGGTCCCGGGGCAGCTCGGGAAGTTCCGGGCGATCCGGTCGCGGATGCGGCTTGGCCTTCTGCAGGACGCCCGCGCTCTCCTTCACCGACGCGGCGACCTTCTGCGGGCCGCGGCCCTTCTTGGCCTTCTTCGCGAACACGAGGCCGATCAGGGCGAGGACGAGGGCGATGAGGACGTTCGCCGCGAAGGACAGCAGGAAGCAGACCGCGAGGTTCCAGTCGCTCCAGGTCCGGATGCCGTAGGCCAGGGCGAAGTTCAGCATCGGCAGGGAGAAGACGAGGAGTCCGGCGGCCGCGACGAACGCGCCCCCGGACGTCGCTCCGCGCTTGACGTCCTGCCTGATCTGCGCCTTCGCCAGTGCGATCTCGTCGTGCACCAGCGCCGACATCTCGGTCGTCGCCGAGGCGAACAACTGACCGATGCTGCGTTCGGCGCCGACCGGGCTGCCGTCGGGTGCGCTCATCGCGGTCTCCCTCTTCTGCGTACGGGTCCGTCCATGCCTGATTGCGTACGGTCCCGACTTTTGTACCGTCCCGTCAGATCATGCCGGACCGTCGTTCTCCTCGCCTGCCCCGCCCGCGACTTCGGCAAGCTCGCGTCGCTCCGCCTCCCTGACCGCGGCGAGCCTGCGGTGCTCCGCGGCCTTGCGGTCGTAGATCTCCGCCATCCGCAGGTGGTACGCCGGGTCGTGCTCCTCGTAGATGTCCGGGATGCCGTCGAGGTCGTCGTCGCGCTCCTCGGCCTCGCACAGCCGGCGGTACTTGACGTTGCGCACCTTCAGCAGCGTGCCGGCGACCAGCGCGGCTATGAGGGAGCCCGTCAGTACGGCCGCCTTCACCTCGTCCGTCAGGACCGTGTCGCCCTCGAAGGCCAGTTCACCGATGAGCAGCGAGACGGTGAAACCGATGCCGGCGAGCGACGCGACGGCGAAGACGTCGGCCCATTGGAGGTCGTCGCTGAGCGTGGCCCGGGTGAAGCGGGCGGTGAGCCAGGTACCGCCGAAGATGCCGATCGTCTTGCCGACGACCAGACCGAGGACGACCCCCAGGGTCTCCGGCTTGGTGAACACGTCCTTCATGGAGTCGCCGGAGATCGAGACGCCTGCGCTGAACAGGGCGAACAGCGGTACGGCCAGGCCCGCGGACAGGGGGCGCACCAGGTGCTCGATGCGCTGGCCGGGGGAGTGGTCCTCACTCTTGTGGGTGGTGCAGCGCAGCATCAGGCCCATGGCGACGCCGGCGATGGTGGCGTGGACGCCGCTGTTGTACATCAGCGCCCAGATCACCAGGGCGAGCGGGACGTACACGTACCAGCCGCGTACTCCCTTGCGCAGCAGCAGCCAGAAGACGCCGAGGCCGGCGACCGCGCCGCCGAGCGCCGCGAAGTCGATCGTCTCGGTGAAGAAGACCGCGATGATGAGGATCGCGAAGAGGTCGTCGACGACGGCGAGGGTGAGCAGGAAGGCGCGCAGCGCGCTCGGCAGGGATGTGCCGATGACGGCGAGCACGGCGAGCGCGAAGGCGATGTCCGTGGCGGTGGGCACGGCCCAGCCGTCCAGGGAGCCGCCGCCGAGGACGTTGGTGAGCGTGTAGACGAGCGCCGGTACGGCCATGCCGCACAGTGCGGCGACCACGGGCAGGGCGGCCGCCTTGGGGTCGCGCAGATCGCCGGCGACCAGCTCACGCTTGAGCTCGATACCGGCGACGAAGAAGAAGACCGCCAGGAGGCCGTCGGCCGCCCAGTGCTCGATCGAGAGGTCGAGGCCGAGGGCCGCGGGGCCCAGGTGGAAGTGGCTGACGGTCTCGTAACTGTCGTGCAGCGCGGGTATGTTCGCCCAGAGCAGCGAGGTGACGGCGGCGAGGAGCAGCAGCACACCGCCGACGGTCTCGGTGCGCAGCGCGTCCACGACGAAGGTCCGCTCGGGCAGCGACAGGCGTGCGAATACCTTGCGAGGGTTGAGGGGCGCGGTCACGGCGAGACCTCCGGTCGGTGGGCAGCACGGAGCACATGCCGACCAGACTTCCCGGCGCACCTGAGATCACTGTTGCGTTGTTGACGCTTTTCTTAGCTTACCTAAGATGCGGCGGACCGGTCCGGTGAACTTCACGTTAGGTGCAAAAAGGGCACCCGGCGCGCCTGTCAGGCGTCTTTCGCCGGGTGCCCTGTCGGGGCCGCCCTCAGCCCTCGAGCGTTCTCAGTCCTCGCTGGATGCCGCCGGGAGCTTCGCCTGGATGAGATCCATGACCGTGGAGTCGGTCAGCGTTGTGACATCGCCGAGCTGGCGGTTCTCCGCGACGTCCCGCAGCAGCCGACGCATGATCTTGCCGGAGCGGGTCTTCGGCAGCTCCGCCACCGGCAGGATCCGCTTCGGCTTGGCGATCGGGCCGAGGGTGGCGCCCACATGGTTGCGCAGCTCGGCCACCAGGTCCTCGGTCTCCGCCGCCGTACCGCGCAGGATCACGAAGGCGACGATCGCCTGCCCGGTCGTCTCGTCGGCGGCGCCGACCACGGCCGCCTCGGCGACGGACGGGTGCGACACGAGCGCCGACTCCACCTCGGTCGTGGAGATGTTGTGGCCGGACACCAGCATCACGTCGTCCACCCGGCCCAGCAGCCAGATGTCGCCGTCGTCGTCCTTCTTCGCCCCGTCACCGGCGAAGTACTTGCCCTCGAACCGCGACCAGTACGTGTCGATGAACCGCTGGTCGTCGCCCCAGATCGTGCGCAGCATCGACGGCCACGGCTCGGTCAGCACCAGGTAGCCACCGCCGCCGTTCGGCACCTCGTTCGCCTCGTCGTCGACGACCGTCGCCGAGATGCCGGGCAGCGGCGTCTGCGCGGAACCCGGCTTGGTCTCCGTCACGCCGGGCAGCGGCGAGATCATCATCGCGCCGGTCTCGGTCTGCCACCAGGTGTCCACGATCGGCGTACGGTCGGAGCCGATGTGCTTGCGGTACCAGATCCACGCCTCGGGGTTGATCGGCTCACCGACGGAGCCGAGGACACGCAGGGAGGACAGGTCGAACTTCGCGGGGATGTCGTCGCCCCACTTCATGAACGTACGGATCGCGGTCGGCGCCGTGTACAGGATCGTCACCCCGTACTTCTGCACGATCTCCCAGAACCGGCCCTGGTGCGGGGTGTCCGGCGTGCCCTCGTACATCACCTGCGTGGCGCCGTTGGCGAGCGGACCGTACACGATGTACGAGTGCCCGGTGACCCAGCCGACGTCGGCGGTGCACCAGTAGACGTCGGTGGCCGGCTTGAGGTCGAAGACGGCGTGGTGGGTGTAGGCAGCCTGGGTGAGGTAGCCGCCGGAGGTGTGCAGGATGCCCTTCGGCTTCCCCGTCGTACCGGATGTGTAGAGGATGAACAGCGGGTGTTCGGCCTCGAACGCCTCCGGGGTGTGCTCGGCGGACTGCCGCTCGACGAGCTCGTGCCACCACGCGTCCCGCTCGTCGTTCCAGGCGACGTCCTGGCCGGTGCGGCGCACCACGAGCACATGCTCGACGTTGTCCACACGTGCGATCGCGTCGTCGACGGCCGGCTTGAGCGCGGACGGCTTGCCCCGCCGGTAGCCACCGTCGGAGGTGATGACGACCCGTGCGTCGGCGTCCTGGATGCGGGTGGCGAGCGCGTCGGCCGAGAAGCCGCCGAAGACCACGGAGTGCGCGGCGCCGATCCTGGCGCAGGCCAGCATCGCGATCGCGGTCTCGGGGATCATCGGCATATAGACCGCGACCCGGTCGCCCTTGCGAACTCCCAGTTCCAGCAGGGCGTTGGCGGCCTTGGAGACCTCGTCCTTGAGCTCGGCGTAGGTGATGGCGCGGCTGTCTCCGGGCTCGCCCTCGAAGTGGATGGCGACGCGGTCGCCCTGCCCGGCCTCGACATGCCGGTCGACGCAGTTGTACGCGACGTTCAGCTCGCCGTCCTTGAACCACTTCGCGAACGGCGGGTTCGACCAGTCCAGTGTCTCGCTCGGCTCCTTGGCCCAGGTCAGCCGACGGGCCTGCTCGGCCCAGAAGCCGAGCCTGTCAGCCTTGGCCCGTTCATACGCCTCCGCCGTGACGTTGGCGTCGGCGGCCAGGTCGGCGGGGGGTGCGAACCTACGCTCCTCACGAAGCAGGTTGGCCAGGCTCTCGTTGCTCACGACATCTCCCTCTCGAAGGGTGTCCGTTGTGTCCCAGGCCACAGCTCATCAGACCTGGTGGTCCGATGACAAGGGTCGACTGAATATTGGTTTAGACCTGTCGAGGGTCGTACCCATGGGTGACCGGGTCGGCTTCGAACCGCTTCCGACGCCGGTCATCCCTTCCCACGGACCGCGCGCGGACCCGGTTCAGTCCTGTAACGCCCCTCACACCTCCGGACCCGGGCCACGCGTCATGCGGACAGGTCCACCGGCCGCACGGTGTCGAACACCTTCTCCTCCTCCGCATCGACGAGCAGATATGCCTGTGCCTCCCCTACGTGGAAGTACATCCCGTTCAGCTCCAGCGCGCCCTCGCGCAGCGCGCGGGACACCGACTCGTGGGCGCGCAGGTGCTCCAGTTGCTGCACGACGTTGGTCAGGCAGAGCTGCTCGACCGCGTCGGCGGGCGCGCGCCCGGCCAGCCGGGCCCAGGGCCGCCCGGTGTCGGCCATGCGCTCGAGGCTGGGCAGGCCGTGCCGCAGCCACCGCCTGAGGGGCGTCCGCGCGCCGTCCGGCTCGGAGCTGAGCAGCGCCTGCATGGCTCCGCACCCGGAGTGCCCGCACACCGTGATGGACCGCACCTTCAGCACGTCCACCGCGTACTCGATCGCCGCCGCCACCGAGTCGTCCCCGCTCTCCTCGCCGGGCTGGGGGCACCTCCCAGCGTTAGCTGGGGGAGGCACGAGGTTGCCCACATTGCGCACCACGAACAGGTCCCCGGGACCACTGGAGGTGATCATCGAGGTGACCAGGCGTGAGTCGGCGCAGGTGAGGAAGAGCTGGGACGGCCGTTGCCCCTCCCGGGCCAGTCGGGCCAGCTCGCCCCGCACCAGAGGAGCGGTGTTGCGCTGGAACGCGCTGATTCCGCGCACCAGTTGATGGCTGCTCGGCTCTTGACCGCCGGCGTCATCCGGCCCGGGCAGCCCCTCCCGGTCGCGCATGACGCTGACGTGGACGCCCTCACCGCACGTGCCCGGACCATCTCCGGCGGTCTCGGGACCGTCCGTTCCGCCCGGATCCTCACCGGCCGGCTGCGCGGACTGCGGGCGGGCCCGTTCGCACTGGTGGTTGCGCCAGGGTGTCCAGGGCCGGCATCGGCAGCTGCCCGAGTCGGCCGACTCGGGGGTCCAGGAACCTCCGTGGCGGCCGGAGGCGCCGGTGGGCTCGGCGATCCGGACCCCGGCACGGCGGCCCGTCAGTTCGACGGAACCACCCCGTGCGGTGTGCGTCTTCTGCCAGTCGTGCAGAGTCTCGTACGCCGCGTGGTCCATGAACGAGCCGTCCAATTCGACGACCACGTCCGCCCCGTGGGGCACGAGGTGCAGGGCCCGGCTGAGCCTTGGCACCGCGAGGAACGTCAACTGCCCTCGTACATGTACGTGATGGACTCCTTCCGTCTCGTAGTGCGTGATACGTGTGCGGGTGAGGCGGTGCAGGGCGACACCGACGGCCACGGCGATCCCCAGCGCCACACCCTCCAGGACGCCGAGGAGCACCACGGCGAGGGTGGTGACGGCGTACACCAGCACCTCTCGGTGGCGGGTCACCGTGCGGATGTGGTGCAGGGACACCATCTGAATGCCGACGGCCATCACCAGGGCGGCGAGCGAGGCGAGCGGGATGAGCTCCAGGATCGGGACCATCAGCAGCGCGGCGACTACTACGAGAACGCCGTGCAGCATCGTGGAGTTCCGGCTGACGGCACCGGCTCGCACATTCGCCGCGCTGCGCACCGCGACCCCGGTGACGGGCAGTCCGCCGAGGGCGCCCGAGACCATGTTGGCGGCGCCCTGGCCGCGCAGCTCCCGGTCGAGGTCGGCGCGTGGCACGGGCGGTCCCCCGGGGCGGGAGGCGGCCAGCCTGTCCACGGCCACCGCGGACAGCAGCGACTCGACGCCGCCGACCAGCGTGATCGTCAATACGGCGGCGACGAGCCCGAGCACCGGTCCTTCCGGCAGCCCGGCCAGGGCGTGGCTGCTCCACGACGGCAGGTCGACCCGGGGCAGTCGCAGCCCGCCGAGTGCGGCCACAGCGGTGGCCGCCGCCACCGCGGCGAGCGCCGCCGGGACCAGCCGTACGACTCGCCCCACCTGCCCGGGGATCCGCGGCCAGACGAGCAGGACGGCCAGGGTCAGGACGCTCATGGACAGAGCAGTCGGATGCAGGTCGGCCAGCTGGGCGGGCAGTTCGCGCACGTTGTCGACGACGGAGCTGTGGGGGGCGCCGCCGAGGACGATGTGCAGCTGGGCCACGGCGATGGTGACGCCGATACCTGCGAGCATGCCGTGCACGATGGCGGGGCTGACGGCGAGCGCGGTGCGCGCCACGCGCAGGAAGCCCAGGCCGACTTGGGTGAGGCCGGCGAGGACGGTGATGGCGCACGTCGTACGCCAGCCGTAGCGCTGGATGAGGTCGGCGGTGACCACTGTCAGGCCGGCTGCGGGGCCGCTCACCTGGAGCGGGGCGCCGCCGAGCCGGCCGACGACGAGTCCGCCCACGGCGGCGGCGACGAGGCCGGCCTGCAGGGGCGCGCCGGTGGCGAGGGCGATGCCGAGGGACAGCGGCAGGGCGATCAGGAAGACGGCGATGGAGGCCGAGACGTCGGCGCCCGCGACGGGGAAGCGGCGGTGCCGGGGCGGTGGCGGACTGTGCGGTGGGCGGGTGCGTTCGGGGCCGTAGGGGTCGGTGGTGCGGGTGGGGACGCAGGCTGACATGTTTCCCGTCTCCTCCGGGGCAGCGCGGTCGCGGAACAGGTGGTCCCGCCCGGCGGCGGGGTGGGGTCGCGGCCGTGGGTCACGGCGTGCAGCAGCGGGATGTGGCAACTCTCAGTAAATGAATCGTAATGCAGAGTAAAGGTCAGGCATGGATTTTCCCGGCAAATGGGTTAGATCGTCGCCTCAGTGAGTGAAACGAGCTTTTGATCGGCTTGTCGTACTAATTCCTTCTCCTTCTCATGCGACCTTGGCCGCGCTGCCAACTCATCGACTGGAGAAGGAAGGTGGGCGGAACATGGCCGCCACCCAGAGGATCGCCGCGGTCGCCGTGGCCGCCGCGGCCTGTGCCGCATCGCTCGCCGGTTGCACGACCGGCTCCGACAGTTCGGAGGAGGGGGCCCCCGGCCCGCAGCAGGGCGCCGGGGTACCCAGGAGCCCGGTCCGCCTGATCGGTGACGGCTCTACCGCGTTCACCGGGGCGCAGCCGTATCTGCCCCGCCCCGAGCGGCTGAAGCCCGGTGCGAAACCCCCGCAGTTCGTGGTGTTCTCCTGGGACGGCGCCGGCGAGGACAGCCAGCACCTGTTCTCCCACTTCCGCAGGGTCGCCAGGGAGAACAACGCCACGATGACGTACTTCCTCAGCGGCGTGTACCTGCTGCCCGAGGACAAGAAGGACCTCTACCGCCCACCGCAGCACTCGCCCGGCCGCTCCGACATCGGCTTCAACGACCGCGAGGGCATCGCCGACACCGTGAAGCAACTACGGCTGGCGTGGTTGGAGGGCAATGAGATCGGCACCCACTTCAACGGTCACTTCTGCGGCAGCGGTGGCGTCGGCGAGTGGTCGGTGGAGGAGTGGAAGGAGGAGATCGCCCAGGCGAAGAAGTTCGTGAAGTCCTGGAAGACCAACGCCGACATGAAGGACGTCTCCCCCCTGCCCTTCGACTACGACAAGGAGCTGATCGGAGCACGCACTCCCTGCCTGGAGGGCCAGAAGAACTTCATGAAGGCAGCCCGCGAGCTGGGCTTCCGCTACGACACCAGCGGCGTCAACAACCAGGTCTGGCCCGGCAAGAAGGAGGGCCTGTGGGACCTGTCGATGCAACTCGTGCCATTCCCCGGGCACACCTACGAACAGCTGACCATGGACTACAACTTCATGGTCAACCAGTCGGGCACCACCCCCCAGGGCGACCCCGACAAGTACGAGTTCTGGGGCGACCAGATGCGCGACGGCCTGCTCCAGGGCTTCCAGCGGGCATACAACGGCAACCGCGCACCGCTGATCATCGGCAACCACTTCGAGTCCTGGAACGGCGGCGCCTACATGCGCGCCGTCGAGGAGGTCATCGAGCAGGTGTGCACCAAACCCGAGGTGCGCTGTGTCTCCTTCCGGCAGCTCGCGGACTGGCTGGACGCCCAGGACCCGAAGACCCTCGCGAAACTGCGCACGCTGAAGGTCGGCCAGGCCCCGAAGCACGGCTGGGCGTCCTTCCTGTCCGTGCGCCCCGCCCCGGCCCCGAAGGGAGTCCCCGGGGCGCCGGCGGACAGGCAGTAGGAGTCGTCACGCGGGGGTGGCGACACTCTCACTGAGCACGAACCCGGGGTCGATCTGCGCCGCCAGGTCGACCCCGAGGCGCTCATTGCCCCAGGACTGGGCGTTCTTCAGGTGGAAGTGCACCATCTGGTGGGTGTAGCGCTCCCAGTCGCGCAGTTCGTACGTCGCGTCGGCGGCCGTGCGCAACGTGCGCAGGGCCCGCTGGTTGACGTCCTCCAGGTGCTCGAACCGGGGCGGCCGGCCCTTCTCCATGGCGCGCACCCAGTCCGAGTGCCCGACGGTCTCGAGCAGGTCGTCCCCGACTTCGGCGTGGAGGAAGTCGAGGTCGTCCTGGCCCTGAACCTTGTTGCCGACGACCTTCAGTGCAACGCCGAAGTCACGGGCGTACTCCTTGTACTGGCGATAGACGGAGACCCCCTTCCGGGTCGGCTCGGCGACGAGGAACGTGATGTCGAAGCGGGTGAACAGGCCGGAGGCGAAGGAGTCCGAGCCTGCGGTCATGTCGACCACGACGTACTCGTCGCGGCCGTCCACCAGGTGGTTCAGGCACAGCTCCACCGCTCCGGTCTTGGAGTGGTAGCAGGCGACCCCCAGGTCGGCGTCCGTGAAGGGGCCGGTGACCATCAAACGGACGTCCCCGCCGTCGAGTTCCACCGGCCGGGCGCAGGCGTCGTAGACCGGATTGTCCTCGCGGACCCGGAGCAGCCGCGAGCCCTCGCCCGGCGGTGTGGTCTTGATCATCGAATCGGCCGAGCCGATGCGCGGGTTGGAACCGCGCAGGTAGTCCTTGATCAGGGTGAGCCGGTCGCCCATCGCGGGCAGTCGGGCGGCCTCCGCTTCCTCGAGACCGAGCGCGGCCCCGAGGTGCTGGTTGATGTCGGCGTCGATCGCGACGACCGGGGCGCCCGAGGCCGCCAGATGGCGGATGAACAGGGAGGACAGGGTGGTCTTGCCGCTGCCGCCCTTCCCGACGAAAGCAATTTTCATGTTCACCAAGGGTAGTGGCATGCTGGCGGTGCGTGGCAGGTGCAGGTGAAGAAGACCACTCCATCGTGGGGTGTGCGCCCGGGGTGGCTAGGGTCGTACTCATGAGTACGACAGGTGGGACCGCCGATCCGTTCGCGGCCCTGGGTGCGCTGCCCGGTGTGGCCGAGTCGGTGGAGTCCGTGCGCAAGGCCGTGGACCGGGTCTACGGGCACCGGATCATGCGCCGGCGGAGCAACGAGATCACCTCCGAGGCGGCGCTGCGTGGTGCCCGCGGTTCCGCGGCGCTGTCCGGCGCGGACTGGGCCCTGGAGGAGGTGCGCCGGCGCACCGACTTCAGTGGGGACGACGAGGCGCGGCTCGTGGGTGCGGCGCTCCGATTGACCGCCGAGGCCGGTCAACTGCTGTCCATCTGGCGGCAGTCGCCCCTGCGTGTGCTGGCCCGGCTGCACCTGGTGGCCGCCGCGGACAAGGCCGAGCAGGTGGGGCGGCCCCGTCGGCCGGGCGAGCCCGTCGACGAGCCGCTGATCGAGCAGCCGCTGCCGGATGCGGCCGAGGTGTCCGGGCGTCTGGAAGGCCTGGCCGAACTGATCATCGCGGGCAGTTCGGCTCCCGCGCTGGTCACGGCGGCCGTCGTGCACGGTGAGCTGCTCGCGCTGCGCCCCTTCGTCTCGCACAACGGCCTGGTCGCGCGCACGGCCGAGCGGATCGTCCTGGTGGGCAGCGGCCTCGACCCGAAGTCCGTCTGTCCGGCCGAGGTGGGGCACGCCGAGCTGGGCCGCACGGCCTATCGGGAGGCGTTCGACGGCTATCTCTCCGGCACTGCGGAGGGCATGGCGACGTGGATCGCCCACTGTGGCAGGGCGGTCGAGTTGGGCGTGCGCGAGTCGACGGCGGTGTGCGAGGCACTCCAGCGCGGGGCGGCGTAACCGTCCGAAAAGGGTTGCGGCGGTACGAGTTCTCGTACCGCCGCTGGCATGAGCGCCGAGTTACCAAGCGTCCTCGATATGTCGCCCATCAGGTCGGGAACTTTGCCCGTCACCTGGTGCGGCTGGCCCGTAATCGACGGGTCGACGTCGCGTGGGTGCCCAGTGTTCATGCTCGGTCCGTGGGGCCAGTGTGCGAATTTAGGTTGATCCCTTCGGATGGCCTTGGTCTCGCGGGCCGTTAAGTCCTTTGTACTCCAGGTCCGGAGTGAGTGGAAGTGGCGGCTGCACTTCTTTACTTTTAGCCCTAAAGCCGTATTAAACGGGCGCCGGTTTTCCCGGCGTGGGTGTGGCCAGGTCAGACGGCCGTCGCCCGGCGCCGGTTCGCGTACCAGACAAGGCCGGCGGTGGCCGCCGCGGCCCCTATGGCGGCGGCCGCGACGAGCGCCGGACGCGGCGGTACGGAGAGGGCGGGCAGCCGCTGCTTGAGCCGGACCGGGCGGTGGAAGTCGAGAATCGGCCACCCGCGCGCGAGTGCCTCACGGCGTAGTGCGCGGTCCGGATTCACGGCGTGCGGACGGCCGACGGACTCCAGCATCGGCAGGTCGGTCGCCGAATCGCTGTAGGCGTAGCAGCGCGACAGGTCGTACCCCTCGGACGCGGCCAGCTCCCTGACGGCCTCCGCCTTCGTCGGGCCGTAGGCGTAGTACTCGATCTCGCCCGTGTAGCACCCGTCGTCGCCCACGACCATGCGCGTGGCGACCACGCGGTCGGCGCCGAGCAGTTCGCCGATCGGCTCGACCACCTCGGAACCCGACGTGGACACGATCACCACATCGCGTCCGGCGGTGTGGTGCTCCTCGATGAGGGAGGCGGCCTCGTCGTAGATGATCGGGTCGATGATGTCGTGCAGCGTCTCGGCGACGATCTCCCTGACCTGCTGGACGTTCCAGCCGCGGCACAGCGCGGACAGGTATGCGCGCATGCGCTCGATCTGGTCATGGTCGGCGCCGCCCGCGAGGAACACGAACTGGGCATATGCGGAACGCAGGACCCCCCGGCGGTTGATCAGCCCGCCTTGGTAGAACGACTTGCTGAAGGTGAGCGTGCTCGACTTCGCAATGACCGTCTTGTCCAGATCAAAGAAGGCCGCTGTGCGGGGCAAGGGGTGGTTTTCCACGCCCCAGAGCATAGGGGCAGCCCATTCGGCGTAAGGTGGGGCGCGTGGGTTTGCCTGAGAGGGCTCTCGGGTACACCATGGAAGTCACGGATCGTTCGCGACCGTGCTAACCCGGTCCGACTCCTCCCCCCCCGAGTCGGCCGTGGGGACGACCCCCGCTCTCCCCCCCGGCGGGGGTCGTCGCATGTCCGGGTGGGTTTTCTTGTTCTCCCTGTGGTCGCGGTGCGGCCTCGAGGCGGCTGCGGCCGCCTCTTTTGCATGCCCATGATCCATCACTGTCGGTAGTCGTCGGACTGCTCTCCGGAAGTCGCACAGAAGATGGTGCAGGGCTCACCGGTATGGGTGACGGCGATATTCACAACCATCGAGTTGTCCACAGTTATCGACCAAGATCCACACGATTTCCGGGATCGCTGCACCGTGATTCCTGCGCAGCCGCTCGCGGCGAGTTCCTGACCGGTTCCGTTTGCCGGACGCGTATGGCCGGTTTCTGTCGGCTGTCCATATGGAGGCCGCCGGCCGGTTCTTCACACGTTCGGGAACCGCGGGGCCGCAGGGGCTGCGCGAACGAAGCAGACAAGCAGCGAAGGGGGAGGAAACCGTGACCGGAACCTTCACACACGATCCGCCGTCGGCCGCCGGAGGGCGGCAGAGCCGACCACTGATCATCACCGAGGACGCCGAACTCCTCGACGACCTGCTGCGCCTGTGCGCGGCGGCCGGGGCCACACCCGAGGTCCACCCCTGTGTGCCGGAGCGGGGCGGCGGCTGGGAGGCGGCACCACTCGTTCTCGTGGGGGACGACGCCGCGCGGCGGGTGCGAGGAGCCGCGCGCAGACACGGAGTGGTGCTGGTCGGCCGTGACCAGGACGACCCCGGTGTGTGGAAGCGGGCCGTCCGGATCGGTGCCGACCACGTCCTGATGCTGCCCGACGGCGAGCAGTGGCTGGTCGACCGCATCGCCGACGTCGCCGAGGGTGTCGGCCGGCCCGCGCTCACCGTCGGCGTCATCGGCGGCCGCGGCGGCGCCGGAGCGTCCACGTTGGCGTGCGCACTCGCCGTCACCTCCGCGCGCGAGGGACTGCGCACCCTCCTGGTGGACGCCGATCCGCTCGGCGGCGGACTCGACGTACTCCTCGGCGGTGAGACCGCCGAGGGACTGCGCTGGCCCGCCTTCGCCGCCTCGCGCGGGCGGGTGGGCAGCGGCGCCCTGGAGGAGTCGCTGCCCCGACTGCACTCGCTGCGGGTGCTGAGCTGGGACCGCGGCGACTGCGTCGCCATCCCGCCGCAGGCCGTACGGGCGGTGCTCGCCGCGGGCCGACGCCGGGGCGGCACCGTCGTGGTCGATCTGCCGCGCCGCATCGACGACTCGGTCGCCGAGGCCCTCGCCCAGGTCGACATCGGACTCCTCGTGGTCCCGGCCGAGCTGCGCGCGGTCACGGCGGCCGGGCGGGTGGCGTCCGCGGCCGGCATGGTGCTGCGGGACCTGCGGGTGGCGGTACGGGGGCCGTACACGCCCGGGCTGGACGACCGCGAGGTGGCCCGACTGCTCGGACTGCCGCTGGCCGGCGAGGTGCCCGTCGAGACGGGGCTGCTGCGCCCCCACGAGGGCAAGGCGCCGCCCGGCGCGGCCCGCGGTCCGCTGGCGCGCTTCTGCACGGGGTTCTGGGAGCGGGCGCTGGTCGAGGCGGGTGCCGCATGAACACCGTCACCGGGCCACTGCTGGACGGCGTGCGGCAGCGGCTGGCCGAGAGCGGCGCCGAACCCACCCCCGCGCGCGTGGCGCAGGCGCTGCGCGAGCAGGGGCGGGTGCTCGGAGACGCCGAAGTTCTGGGGGCCGCCGAGCAGTTGCGGTGCGAACTGGTAGGCAGCGGGCCGTTGGAGCCACTGCTCGCCGATCCGTCCGTGACCGACGTACTGGTGTCCGCTCCCGACCGGGTCTGGGTGGACCGGGGTGGCGGTCTGGAGCTGACGTCCGTCTCCTTCCCGGATGCGGCGGCGGTACGACGGCTCGCGCAACGCCTGGCCGCGGTGGCCGGGCGGCGCCTGGACGACGCCAGGCCGTGGGCCGACGCCCGGCTGCCGGACGGCACACGACTGCATGCGGTTCTGCCGCCGGTCGCCGTGGGCTGTACGTGCCTGTCCCTGCGCGTCGTGCGCCCGCGCGCGTTCACGCTCGACGAGCTCGTGGCGGCGGGCACGGTGCCGCCGGGCGGGGACCGCGTGCTGCGGGCACTGCTCCGGGCGCGGCTGTCCTTCCTGATCAGCGGCGGGACGGGCAGTGGCAAGACGACGCTGCTGAGCGCGCTGCTGGGGCTGGTCGGGCCGGGTGAGCGGATCGTGCTCGCCGAGGACTCGGCCGAGTTGCGGCCGGACCACCCGCATGTCGTACGCCTGGAGAGCAGACCCGCCAACCAGGAGGGCGCCGGGCTCGTCACGCTCCAGGACCTGGTGCGGCAGGCGCTGCGGATGCGGCCGGACCGGCTGGTCGTGGGAGAGGTGCGCGGACCCGAAGTGGTGCATCTGCTGGCCGCGTTGAACACCGGCCACGAGGGCGGCTGCGGGACCGTCCACGCCAACGCGGCGGCCGACGTACCGGCCCGCCTGGAAGCGCTCGGCACGGCGGCCGGGCTCGACCGGGCCGCGCTGCACAGCCAGTTGGCGGCTGCCCTGTCGGTCGTACTGCACCTCGTCCGCGACAGGACCGGGCGGCGGCGGATCGCCGAGGTCCATGTGCTGGAGCGGGACCCTTCGGGGCTGGTCAGGACGGTACCGGCGCTGCGGTGGGGCGCGGAGGCGTTTGTTCGCGAGCGGGGCTGGAAGCGGTTGTGGGCGTTGCTCGGCGGGGCGGGGTTGCCTTCCGGCGGGGCGGGTGAGACGGAGCTGCTTTCCGGCGAGGACGAGTGGGAGTCGGGCTGCGGCAGGGATGAGGAGGAGGTGCTCTACGGCAGGGATCAGCGGGGGCTGCTTGGCGGTGGGAACGAGCGGGAGCTGATCGACGGAGGGACAGAGCGGGGGCTGCCTGGCAGCAGGGATGAGCGGGGGCTGCTTGGCGGTGGGAACGAGCGGGAGCTGTTTCGCAGCAGGAGCGAGAGGGGCGGTGAGCGGTATGGGTGAGACGGCGTTGAGCGTGGCCGTCGTATGTGCCGGGGCGGCGGTGTGGCTGATGGGTGGCCGGTACTCCGGAGCGCGGCGGGCGCAACTGCTGCTTGCCGGCGGCGGGGTGGTGGGCAGTGGGCCTCCCGGGTGGCGGCGGCTGGCCGGCGAGCTGCGGCGGGTGCGGGGGCGGCTGCAGACCGAGTGGTGGGCGGTGGTCGCCGGCGCGGTGCTCGCGGTGCTGGGGTCGTCGGTGCTGCCGGTCGTCGCGGGGGCGGCCGGAGTGCCACTGCTGCGCCGGGCACGGCTGGCCGGGGAGGCGCGACGGACACGGGAGCGCCGGGCGGACGAGGTGATCGTGCTGTGCGGGACGCTCGCCGGCGAGGTGCGGGCCGGTCGGCAGCCGGGACAGGCGTTGCTGAGGGCCGCGCGTGACTCCGGGGGGCTCGGCGACGCGCAGGCAGCCGTGCTGGCGGCGGCGCGGTTCGGCGGGGACGTGCCGGGGGCGCTGGCGGCCGCGGCACGGCAGCCGGGGGCCGACGGGCTGCTGGGCCTCGCGGCGTGCTGGCGGGTCGCCGTGGACCGGGGCGCGGGACTCGCGGCCGGGCTCGACCGGCTCGAAGCGGCGCTGCGCGCCGAACGGGACCAACGTACCGAGCTGCGCGCCCAGTTGGCCGGCTCCCGCTCCACGGCGGTGATGCTCGCCGCGCTGCCCGCCCTCGGCCTGTTCCTCGGCGCCGCGTTGGGCGCGGACCCGCTGCACGTCCTGTTGCACACCGGCGCCGGGCTGGGCTGCCTGCTGATCGGCGGGGTGCTGGAGGGAGTGGGGTTGTGGTGGGCGCTGCGGATCGTGAAGGGAGCCGAGTCGACATGAGCGCGGACGTTGTCCACAGGCTGGGGGTGGTCCTGGGGGTCGCGCTGGTCCTGGCGTGGTTGCTGCGGCGGATGGAGGTCGCGCGGCGGGAACGCCGGGTACGGCGGCGGCTGGCCGGACTGCTGGCCCTGGACACCACGATCGCCGGCCCGCGGTTCGAGGTGGCGGGCGTGGTGCGGCGGTGGTGGCCGACGGTCGGTGTGGTGGGCTCCGGATGGGTCCTGGTCGGTGGGGGCGCGGGTGTCCTCGTGGGACTCGTCGGTGCGGTCGGGTTGTGGCGGTGGCGTCACCGGCGAGCCGTGCCGGACCGGGGTGAGGAGTCCGACGCCCATACGGCCGCCCGGCAACTTCCGCTCGCTGCCGATCTGTTGGCGGCCTGCATCGCGGCCGGCGCCGGTCCGGCGATCGCCGCACAGGCCGTCGGCGAGGCCCTGGGCGGCCCCGTCGGGGAGGCGCTCGCCCGGGGTGCGGCTGAGGTACGGCTCGGCGGCGAACCGGCCGAAGCCTGGCGGAGGTTGGCTGCGACACCGGGCGCCGCAGCCCTGGCACGGCTGCTGGAACGGGCCGGCGTCTCCGGGCTCCCCGCGGCCGGACCCGTCGCGAAGATCGCCGAGGACGCCCGCGCCGAATGGTCCCGCACCGCGACGGCTCGGGCCCGGCGGGCGGCCGTCATGGTCACCGCGCCCGTCGGGTTGTGCTTCCTGCCCTCGTTCATCGCGGTCGGCGTGCTGCCCGTGGTGATCGGGCTGGCGGGCGGGGTGCTGGGAGGGGGTGGTGGTTGAGGGGCGGCGAGGGTGTGGACGTACGGCGGACAGCAATTGACCACAGCAGTGAGCGCTGAGCGCTCAACCAATGAGCAACCAATGGTCGGCAAGCGATCAACGGCAGGGAACATCACGGGGGTTGAGATGAACAAGGCAGTACGGGCGTGTGTGCGCGCCCTGGTGTGCGGGATGCGCGGCGGGCGGAAGGAGGCCGGAATGGTCACCTCCGAGTACGCGGTGGGAATCGTCGCGGCGGTGGCCTTCGCGGTGCTCCTCTACAAGGTGGTGACGAGCGGGCAGGTCAGCGCGGAGCTGCAGGAGATCGTGAAGGATGCCCTCGATGCGCGGATGTGAGCGGCGTGCGCGGTGCGCGGACCAGGGGTTCGTGACGGCGGAAGCGGCCGTGGTGCTGCCCGTGCTGGTGATGTTCGCGATGGGGCTGGTGTGGGGACTGCTCGTCGTGGCCGCGCAGATCCAGTGCGTGGATGCGGCACGGACGGGCGCCCGTGCGGCGGCCCGGCAGGACCCGCACGACGCGGTCGTCGAAGTGGCTCGTGAGGCTGCCCCGCCCGGGGCGAAGGTCACGCTCAGCCGGGAGGGCGATCAGGTCCGGGTCGTGGTGGTGGCCGAGGCACCGGCGCTGGGCGGTCTGTCCTACGAGGTACGGGAGGAGGCCGTCGCGGCCGCCGAGGAGACGGCGGAGGCGGGCGGATGAGGGGCGGTGAATCGGACCGCGGGTCCGCCACCGTCTGGAGCGTCGGTGCGATCGCTGTCCTGTGTGTGGTGTTCGGCGTCGTACTCGCTCTGGGGCAGGCCGTCGTGACCCGGCATCGCGCGGCCGGCGGCGCGGACCTCGCGGCCCTCGCCGCGGCGGACCACTGGGCGCAGGGCGGCACGGCGGCCTGCGCCCGGGCGGACCGGGTGGCGCGGGCCCAGGGCACGCGGCTGGTGAGGTGCGTGCTCGTGGGTGAGGTCTCGGACGTGACGGCGGCGGCCGGGCGGGGGCCGTTCGCGGCGGAGATCAGGGCGCGGGCGGGTCCTGCGGGGCCGGTCCCGCCGACGGACCTTCCGGCTCCCCCGCCTTCCCCTCGGGCGCCCCCCGCAACAGCACCGTGAGCAACCGCACTGCTCCCCGTTTGTGCAGCGGATCGTTGCCGTTGCCGCACTTGGGGGACTGGATGCAGGACGGGCAGCCGGCGTCGCACTCGCAGGAGGCGATGGCCTGGCGGGTGGCGGTGAGCCAGGCGCGGGCGGTGCGGAAGGCGCGCTCCGCGAAGCCCGCGCCGCCGGGGTGGCCGTCGTACACGAAGACCGTCGGCAGGAGCGTGTCCGGGTGCAGCGGGACGGACACGCCGCCGATGTCCCAGCGGTCGCAGGTCGCGAACAGCGGCAGCATGCCGATGGACGCATGCTCGGCGGCGTGCAGCGCGCCGCCGAGGATCTCCGGGCTGATGCGGGCCTCGTCCAGCTGTTCGTCGGTGAGCGTCCACCACACCGCGCGCGTGCGGAGCGCACGAGGAGGGAGGTCGAGTTTGGTCTCGCCCAGGACCTCGCCGGTGATGAGGCGGCGGCGGAGGAAGGAGACGACCTGGTTGGTGACCTCCACGGAGCCGTAGCACAGGCGGCCCTCGCCCCAGGGGATCTCCACGTCCGTCTCCAGCACGGAGATCGACGTCGTGTCGCGGGCGACCGTCGAGTACGGCGGGTTGGCCTCCTCGACCAGGGCGACCGAGTCGTCCAGGTCGAGGGAGCGGACCAGATACGTACGGCCCTGGTGGAGGTGGACGGCGCCCTCGTGCACGGTCGTGTGCGCGGCGCCGGCGTCCACCGTGCCCAGCAGCCGACCGGTGCCGGCCTCGACGATCTGGACGGGTCGGCCGCCCTCGCCGCGGATGTCGGCCAGGTCGGCCGCCCGCTCCCGGCGGGTCCAGTGCCAGGCCTTCGTCCGGCGGCGCAGCAGCTTCGCGGCCTCCAGCTGCGGGAGCAGCTCTGCGCATGCGGGGCCGAACAGCTCCAGGTCGTCCTCGACCAGGGGGAGCTCCTCGGCGGCGGCGCACAGGTGGGGTGCGAGGACGTAGGGGTTGTCGGGGTCGAGGACGGTGGATTCCACCGGTTGGTCGAACAGGGCCTCCGGGTGGTGGACCAGGAACGTGTCCAGTGGGTCGTCACGGGCGACCAGGACGGCCAGGGCGCCCTGGCCCGAGCGGCCCGCCCGGCCGGCCTGCTGCCACAGGGACGCGCGCGTACCGGGATAACCGGCGATCACGACCGCGTCCAGGCCCGAGACGTCGACGCCCAGCTCCAGGGCGGTGGTCGCGGCCAGTCCGAGGAGCTCGCCGGAGTGCAGGGCGCGCTCCAGGGCACGGCGCTCCTCCGGGAGGTAGCCGCCGCGGTACGCGGCCACGCGCCGGGACAGCGAGCGGTCGATCTCTGCGAGCCGCTCCTGGGCGATCACGGAGATCAGCTCGGCGCCGCGCCGGGAGCGTACGAAGGCGACGGAGCGCACGCCCTGCACGGTGAGGTCGGTGAGCAGGTCGGCCGTCTCGGCGGTCGCCGTGCGCCGTACCGGCGCGCCCTTCTCGCCCCGCATCTCGGTGAGCGGGGGCTCCCAGAGGGCGAACACCAGCTCACCGCGCGGGGAGGCGTCGTCGGCCACCTCCACCACCGGAAGGCCGGTGAGGCGGCCGGCGGCCACGGCGGGCTCGGCGGCGGTCGCGGAGGCCAGCAGGAAGACCGGCGACGCGCCGTAGCGCGCGCACAGTCTGCGCAGCCTGCGCAGCACCTGGGCGACGTGCGAGCCGAAGACGCCGCGGTAGGTGTGGCACTCGTCGATGACGACGTACTTCAGCGACTTCAGGAAGGAGGCCCAGCGTGGGTGGGACGGCAATATGCCGCGGTGCAGCATGTCGGGGTTGGTGAGGACGTACGTGGCGTACTGGCGGATCCACTCGCGTTCCTCGAACGGGGTGTCGCCGTCGTACACGGCCGGCCGTACCGCCTGGCCCAGGGGATGTGAAAGTTCCTTCACGGCTCGGCACTGGTCCGCCGCAAGTGCCTTCGTGGGGGCCAGATAGAGGGCCGTGGCGCCGCGGCCGTTCGGAGCTGCCGAGCCGTCCAGGAGCGTCGAGAGGACGGGGACGAGGTAGGCCAGGGACTTGCCCGACGCCGTGCCGGTGGCGACGACGACCGAGTCGCCGTCCAGGGCGTGCTCGGCCGCCCGGGCCTGGTGGGCCCAGGGGTGTTCGATGCCCGCGGCCTGCACCGCCGCGACGACCTCGGAGCGGATCCGGTCGGGCCAGACTGCATGGCGGCCCGCCCGCGGGGGCAAGTGCTCCGTATGAGTGATGCGCGAAGCCCGGCTCGGCCCCGAGGCGAGCCGGTCCAGGACCGTGCCCGGCGCGGGGCGGGAGGCGGTGTCCGTCGGGGTTCGATCGGATCGGTGATTCTTGGCCATCGGCACCGAGTCTGTCACCGGCGTGACGGACAATGGGTCCAAGGCGTCGTGCACGCCTGCCGGTAAGTGATTGAATGCCATCGCGGCTGGCGAACCGTCCAGGGAGCTCTGCCGAGATGTCCCGAGGACGACCGCTCGATAGCAAGGTGCTGGAGGATCCGTGGACCTGTCCCTGTCGACCGAGACCATCGGCGATCGCACGATCGTCAGGGTCGGTGGCGAAATCGACGTATATACCGCGCCCAAGCTGCGCGAGCAGCTGGTCGAGCTGGTGAACGACGGCAGTTTCCACCTCGTCGTCGACATGGAGGGCGTGGACTTCCTCGACTCCACCGGGCTCGGCGTGCTGGTCGGCGGCCTGAAGCGAGTGCGAGCCCATGAGGGCTCACTGCGCCTGGTCTGCAACCAGGAACGCATTCTCAAGATCTTCCGTATCACCGGCCTCACCAAGGTGTTCCCGATCCACACCTCGGTCGAGGAAGCGGTGGCGGCCACCGACTGATCACCGCCCCGGGCCGTGTGCCCGGGGTGGAAGAGTTGAAGACGGGGGCTGGGCTGTCGGCGGCCCGGCCCCCTGACAGCACGCCCGTAGCTCCGAGGGGGATGCATGGCCACCGTCGAACTCCGCTTCAGTGCGCTGCCCGAGCACGTCAGGACCGCCCGACTGGTGGCGGCGGCGGTGGCGCGCAGGGCCGGGGTGGACGAGGCCGTCCTCGACGAGGTCAGGCTCGCTGTCGGCGAGGCCTGCTCCCGTGCCGTGGGCCTGCACCAGAGCAGCGGGATCACGGCGCCGGTGAAGGTGGCGCTGATCGAAGAGGAGAAACAGTTCTCCATCGAGGTCGGCGACGAGGCGCCGCACGCCGCCCCCGGGGGCGGAGAGCCCGGAGCCGCCGCCGACGACCCCGACGCGGAGGCCGAGGAGGACGAGATGGGCCTCGCCGTCATCAGCGGCCTGGTCGACGATGTGGAGGTTTCCACCGGGGAGCACGGCGGCCTGATCCGTATGACGTGGCCGACCACTCCGCCGCCGGCCGCGGCGCTCCCCTGACACACAACCCGAACAGCCGCACACCCGAGGGCCCTGCTGAGCAGGGCCCTCGGGTGTTTTTCCGCTAAGGGCACCGTAATTCGTGAAGGAATTCACGATCAATCGCTGCTCCGCGACCTTGATCAGTGGGTGAATTCGATCAAGCGTCCAACGGGTCTGGGGCATTACGACTTTCGGGTTCCGCGGTCTCCTGCGATCATTTGCTCCAGAGCATGTGAAGGCGAATTCCGTTTGCCGCGCCCTGTTTTGATCAGGTCCGGCTCCCTACAATCCGTCCACATCTTGAGCTCAGCCCAAGCGTCAAGGAGGACGAATGGCGGGGCTTTCTACCCCTCATCGGTTGGACCACACCGCAGACCACACCACAACCTTCGCAGCCGCAGTGCTGACCGACGACAACCGCGTCATGGTGATGGTCATCGCGGCCGTCGCGTTGGCTGCGCTCGTGGTCGCCGGCGTGCTGTTGCGCCAGGTGCTCGCGGCGGGCGAGGGCACCGACAGCATGAAGAAGATCGCAGCGGCCATCCAGGAAGGCGCGAACGCCTATCTGACCCGACAGCTGCGCACGCTCGGCGTATTCGCCGTCGTCGTGTTCTTCCTGCTCATGCTGCTGCCCGCGGACGACTGGAATCAGCGCGCCGGACGATCGGTGTTCTTCTTGATCGGCGCGGCGTTCTCGGCAGCCACCGGCTATATCGGCATGTGGCTCGCCGTACGCAGTAACGTGCGGGTCGCCGCGGCGGCCCGGGAAGCGACTCCGGCGGAGGGTGAGCCGGAAAAGGATCTCACTCTCGTCTCGCACAAAGCCATGAAGATCGCTTTCCGTACGGGTGGCGTCGTCGGCATGTTCACGGTGGGGCTCGGTCTGCTGGGCGCCTCCTGTGTGGTGCTGGTGTACACGGCCGACGCGCCGAAGGTGCTCGAGGGCTTCGGCCTCGGGGCCGCACTCATCGCCATGTTCATGCGTGTCGGCGGTGGCATCTTCACCAAGGCCGCCGACGTCGGCGCCGACCTGGTCGGCAAGGTCGAGAAGGGCATTCCGGAGGACGATCCGCGCAATGCCGCCACCATCGCCGACAACGTGGGCGACAACGTCGGCGACTGTGCCGGGATGGCGGCCGACCTCTTCGAGTCGTACGCCGTCACCCTGGTGGCCGCGCTGATCCTGGGCACGGCGGCCTTCGGCGACGCCGGACTGGCGTTCCCGCTGCTCGTCCCCGCGATCGGTGTGGTCACCGCGATGATCGGCATCTTCGCCGTGGCGCCGCGCCGCGCCGACCGCAGCGGGATGAGTGCGATCAACCGTGGCTTCTTCATCTCCGCGGTGATCTCGCTCGTCCTGGTGGCGATCGCCGTGTTCGTCTATCTGCCGTCGTCGTACGCCGACCTCGACGGCGTCACCGACGCCGCGATCCGGGCCAAGGACGGCGACCCGCGGATCCTGGCGCTCGTCGCGGTGGCGATCGGCATTCTGCTCGCCGCCGTGATCCAGCAGCTCACCGGCTACTTCACCGAGACCAACCGGCGCCCGGTGAAGGACATCGGCAAGACCTCGCTCACCGGCCCTGCCACCGTCGTCCTCGCCGGTATCTCGGTCGGCCTCGAATCGGCCGTCTACACCGCTCTGCTGATCGGTCTCGGCGTCTACGGAGCCTTCCTGCTCGGCGGTACGTCGATCATGCTGGCGCTGTTCGCGGTCGCGCTGGCCGGCACCGGTCTGCTCACCACGGTCGGCGTGATCGTCGCCATGGACACCTTCGGGCCGGTCTCCGACAACGCCCAGGGCATCGCCGAGATGTCCGGGGACGTCGAGGGCGCGGGCGCACAGGTGCTCACCAACCTGGACGCGGTGGGCAACACCACCAAGGCCATCACCAAGGGCATCGCCATCGCCACCGCCGTCCTGGCGGCGTCGGCGCTCTTCGGCTCGTACCGCGACGCGATCACCACGGGCGCGCGGGACGTGGGCGAGAAGCTCAGCGGCGAGGGCTCGCCGATGACGCTGGCGATGGACATCTCGCAGCCCAACAACCTCGTCGGCCTCAT
This sequence comes from Streptomyces sp. NPDC059866, assembly GCF_042731325.1. NCBI lineage: Bacteria > Bacillati > Actinomycetota > Actinomycetes > Kitasatosporales > Streptomycetaceae > Streptomyces > Streptomyces sp. NPDC059866. Next base: position 171,171 of record NZ_JBHWJT010000009.1, read on the forward strand.
CGCGGGCGCGGCGGTCGTCTTCCTCTTCTCCGGGCTGGCGATCAATGCGGTGTCGCGGTCGGCGGGTTCGGTGGTGTTCGAGGTGCGGCGGCAGTTCCGTGAGCGGCCCGGGATCATGGACTACACCGAGAAACCGGAGTACGGAAAAGTCGTCGACATCTGTACGAGGGACGCGCTCAGGGAGCTGGCCACGCCGGGTCTGCTCGCGGTCATGGCGCCGATCTTCATCGGCTTCACGCTCGGTGTCGGCGCCCTCGGCGCCTATCTGGCGGGCGCGATCGGCGCCGGCACGCTGATGGCGGTGTTCCTCGCCAACTCCGGCGGCGCCTGGGACAACGCCAAGAAGCTCGTCGAGGACGGCCACCACGGCGGCAAGGGCAGCGAGGCGCACGCCGCGACGGTGATCGGTGACACGGTCGGCGACCCGTTCAAGGACACCGCCGGTCCCGCGATCAACCCGTTGCTGAAGGTGATGAACCTGGTGTCGCTGCTCATCGCGCCCGCCGTCATCAAGTTCAGCTACGGCGACGACGAGAACCTCGGCGTACGGATTCTGGTCGCGGTGCTCGCCCTCGTGGTGATCGTCGGCGCGGTGTACGTCTCCAAGCGGCGCGGCATCGCCATGGGGGACGAAGAGCCCGACCGGAGCTCCAAGTCGGCCGACACGGCGGTGGTTTCGTAGGCTGTCGGACAAGTCCCGGCTCAAAGGGCGGGCGGGAGGCGCGTGTTGACGCGTCGCCCGCCCGTCCCGCTGTGTTGACGCTCTAGCCGTGAGCCTTCTCTCTCCTGGCGCGAATGACGTAATTATGGTCATATTGGACGCTTGTCATGCGGTTGTCGCCCGCTTGGCGTGTATGTTCCGGGGCCGAGAGCCATGGAAGGGACCAATCCGGTGAACAAGAAGCTCGCGGCCGCACTGTCCGGCGGTGCGGTACTGGTACTGGCGCTGTCGGGATGCGGCGGCGACGACGGCAACGAGAAGCTGGATGCCTGGGCCAAGCAGGTCTGCGACGCCGTGCAGCCGCAGGCGAAGAAGATCGCGGCGGCGAACGCCGCGATCCAGAAGGAGACCTCGGACAGCAGCACGCCGACGGAGGTCCAGAAGACCGACGCGCAGGCCTTCCAGGACATGTCCGACGCCTACAAGGCGATCGGGACCGCCGTGAACAAGGCCGGCCCGCCGGACGTCGAGAACGGCGAGAAGAAGCAGCAGGACGCGGTCAAGGAGCTCAACGGCATCTCCTCGTCGTACGCCTCCCTGAGGAAGCAGGTAGACGCGCTCGACACCAAGGACCAGGCCAAGTTCGCCGACGGTCTCAAGGACATCGCCACCGAGCTGGACAAGCTCAGCCAGAGCGGCAACGACGCGCTCAGGACCCTGGAGGAGGGCGAGGTCGGACAGGCGATGGCCCAGCAGGAGAGCTGCCAGGGCGCATCCGCCTCGCCGTCCGTGACGCAGGGCTGACGTTCGCCTGCCGCCACTGCGTCACCGCGGTGAGCCGTGCGCGGTGACCGTCCGAGGTGGTCACAATGGGGGGTGTGAGTAACGCCAGCCTCTCCCCCCTGCCCTCCGCCGACCGTCCCGACGTCACCGCTCGGTTGCGCGACGCCCTGCTCGGGGCCGCCTTCACCGCCGACGGACTGCTCGAACTGCTCGGCGCTCCCGCGTACGCGGCGCTGGCCCGCGGCGAGACCGTGCCCGCACTCCGGGCGACCCGCGGGGACACGCCGCTGGAGATGCTCGTACGGCTGTTCCTGCTCCAGCAGCCCGTGCCGCACGTGCGCGTGGAGGGGGTTCTGCCCGTCGCCGAGTGCCTGGAGAGCGGGTGGCTCACGCGGGTCGGCGGGGACGAGCTCGCCGCGACCGTGGACGTACGGCCGTACGGCGGCCTGGACGGCGAGGACTGGTTCATCGTGTCCGACCTGGGATGTGCGGTCGGCGGCGCAGGGGGGATCGGACGGCGGGACGAAGGCGTCGTCCTGGGAGTGGGCGGCGCCTCCACCACCCTGGCCGGCCTCACCGTCCGCACGCCCGTGGCCTCGGCCCTCGACCTGGGCACCGGCTCCGGCATTCAGGTCCTGCACGCCGCCCGGCACGCCACGCGCGTGACGGCGACCGATGTGAATCCGCGCGCGCTGCACATCGCCGCGCTCACGCTCGCGCTGTCCGGCGCCCCCGCCGCGGACCTGCGCGAGGGATCGCTCTTCGAGCCGCTCCGGGACGACGAGAAGTACGACCTGATCGTGTCCAATCCGCCCTTCGTGATCTCTCCCGGCGCCCGGCTGACGTACCGCGACGGCGGAATGGGCGGGGACGATCTGTGCCGCTCGCTCGTTCAACAGACGGGTGCCCGCCTGAACAGGGGCGGATTCGCGCAGTTCCTCGCCAACTGGCAGCACGTGGAGGGGGAGGACTGGCAGGAGCGGCTGCGGTCGTGGGTGCCGCGCGGGTGCGATGCGTGGATCGTGCAGCGCGAGGTGCAGGACGTCACGCAGTACGCCGAGCTGTGGCTGCGGGATGCGGGCGACCACCGCGGTGACGTGGCCGAGTACGAGGCGCGGTACGACGCCTGGCTGGACGAGTTCGAGGCGCGCAAGGTGAAGGCCGTGGGGTTCGGCTGGATCACCCTGCGCAAGTCGGGGGCCGCGGTGCCCTCGATCACCGTGGAGGAGTGGCCGCATCCGGTCGAGCAGCCGCTCGGTGACACGGTCCGGGCGCACTTCGAACGCCTCGACTACCTGCGGGCACGCGATGACGCTGCCCTGCTCGAAGAGCGCTTCCGGCTCGCCGCGGAGGTCGTCCAGGAGCAGGTCGGGCTCCCCGGCGCCGAGGACCCGGAACACGTGGTGCTGCGTCAGAACCGCGGTATGCGCCGGGCCACGAAGGTGGACACGGTCGGTGCGGGCTTCGCGGGCGTCTGCGACGGCTCCCTGACCGCGGGCCGGATCCTGGACGCCATTGCCCAACTGGTGGGTGAGGACCCGGTGTTGCTGCGGGATCGGACGCCGGCGCAGATTCGGTTGCTGGTGGAGCAGGGGTTTCTTGAACCGGCGGGGTGATCGTCGGCCGGGGGTGTCGTACGCCCGGCTCGGGGCGCGTGAGGGTGGGGCGTACGCCGGGAGTGACGGTGTGCGTGAGTTGCTTGGCGTGTTGCCTCTGAGGTTTGAGTGGTTCATGAGGCGCATGGACTTGGTGCGAGCAGATCTTCAGAGATTGATCCTGTGAAGGTCTCCTGTCAGTGGCGCCTGCGAAGCTACCTTCGAGAGACGGACTCGGACGCGTCCTCGGGGAGGCGCGCTGTCTCGGGGGAGGCGTGATGGCGGGGGAGACGCCGGACCAGGGCGAGGGCCGGGTCATCAACGGCCGGTACCGACTGCTGCGCACACTCGGCGCGGGCGGAATGGGCCGCGTGTGGCTCGCGCACGACGAGGAGTTGGCGTGCGAAGTCGCGATGAAGGAGATCGCGCTTCCGGATGTGCCGATGGACGCGAGCGAGCCCGCCCAGCGCATCGCACGGGCCCGCAGCGAGGCCCGGCACGCGGCACGCCTGCGCGGTCATCCGCATGTGGCGACGGTGCACGACGTGGTGGAGCACGAAGGGCTGCCGTGGATCGTCATGGAGTACGTGCCCGACGCGGTCGATCTGCAGGCGGTGATCCGGAGTTCGGGTCCGCTGCCGCCCGCCCAGGTGGCCCGTATCGGCCTTGCCGTGCTCGACGCGCTCAACACCGGGCACCGTATCGGCATCCTCCACAGGGATGTGAAACCGGCCAACATCCTTCTGGCCCCCAACTCTTCCGGCGACCCGTACGCGCGCGTGCTGCTCACCGACTACGGCATCGCGCTGCAGCCGGGATCGCGCGAGCCCAGGATCACCGCGACCGCGGGCATCCTGGGCACCCCCGGCTACCTCGCCCCCGAGCGTGCCCGCGGTGAGCCGCCCACCCCGGCCGCCGACCTGTTCTCCCTGGGCGCCACGCTGTACACCGCCGTGGAGGGGCGCGGCCCCTTCGACCGCGATGACGAGTACGCGATTCTGACGGCCCTGCTCGGGGAGGAACCGACGCCGCCGGCCCGTGCGGGCCAACTGGCACCCGTCCTGCACGGGTTGCTGGTCAAGGACCCGCTGCGCAGGTCCGCGCCGGACGTGGTCGCGCGCAGCCTGGAGCGCGTGGCACAGGGGATGCCGGATGCCGGTCCCGCAGGGCAGGCCGCGGGCGCGTTGGCGGGAGCCGGTGCCTTCGGCCCGCCGCCGGGCGCGTTCGGGCCGCCTCCCGCGGGGGGTGCGGGCGGTTCCGGGAACCCTGGTACGCCGTCGGCTCCGCAGACGCCGGGCGCGCCACCGACGCCGAACACTCCCGGCGGCGGCTGGGGCCCGGACACGCCGGGGTCCGGTGCCCAGGGCGGCGGCGCGGACACACCCGGTGGGTCGGCGCACGGCGCCTGGCCACCGCCCGCCCCGCAGGGTCCCTACGACCGGGGCAACCCCTACGCGCAGGCGCCCGGCTCCCTCTACGTCGGCGGCGGACAGCCGCCGTACGCGGCGGGCAGTGGTTCCCCGACGTACACGGGCGGTTCCGGGGGGCAGGCCGGCCCCGGTCGCGGCGGCGACGGGCCGTCGGCACCGGCACCCAAAGGCGCCCGGAAGCGCCTCGCGCTCGTCGCCCTCGTCGTCGCCGGCGTCCTTGTGATCGCCGGCGGCACCTGGGCGGCCGTATCGCTGACAGGCGGAGACAAGAACGGTGTCGACAACGCGGCGGGCAAGTCGCCGTCGCCCGGCACGAAGGGGTCGCCGTCGCCGACCGAGCCCGTCCTGCCGTACGGGGACGTGGTCGGCCTGACCAGGCCACTGGAAGCCGGTGACTGTGTGCAGGCGGTCTGGACGGGGGCGCCGTTCAAGTCGTCCCCGAACCTCGGCGTGGTCGACTGCGCCGAGGACTGGCCGGACGGCCAGGTCCTGAGTATCGAGACGGCCACGGACCACGCCGACGCGCGCGCCGGCGGCGCGAAACGGTGCGAGGAGCAGAGCCGCACGGTCGTCGACGCGCTGCCGGACGCGGACGTCTACGCCGTGGTGCCGACCGAGGAGGGCTTCACCGCGGCGGGCAGTGGTACGGCATGTCTCGTACTCGGCCGTCATGCCGCGATAGGCGGCGAAGTGGGCCGGTTCCGCGACGCGGGCACGGACCTGTGGGTCGGCCAGATGAGCATCGGCGACTGCTGGACCTACAAGGAACTGGACGACGGCTACGAGGCGCCTCTCACCGACTGCGACAAGCCGCACACGGAACAGGTCATCGGGACCGTGCAGGCCCCCGCGAGCATGAGCTACGCCAAGGGCAGCGACAACGCGACCGAGCTGTGCGAGAACAAGTTCGAGTCCACCTGGGCGCCCGGTGCGGAGCGGACCGTCTACGGCTGGGTGGCCGACGAGGAGGACTGGGAGGCCGGCTTCAACAAGGTCGTGTGCACCGTGAGCCGGATCGACGACAAGAAGACGACCGGAAAGATACCGACGCCCGGCGAAGTCTGAGATCAGCTGAAATCGGCCGAAAAAAATATCCCCGGGCCGGCCGAAGGTGGATGCACAGGTCCGTCGGCCTCGCGTTCACGTCAGGTTCGCCTGTGCGCAGCCTGCGCGTGTCAACCTCCCGGGACTGCGCACTCGCGAACGGGAGAAAAGGGGCACGGGGAGCCATGGAGAGCGGACCGGCGATCTTCGCGGGACTGGTGTTCGCCCTGTTCGGAGGCGGGCTGCTGGTGTGGACGGCGACCCGGGTGCACCGCCGCGAGCCCGTCGCCCAGGGTGTGAGTCCCGTCGCATCGGCGACCGTCGCGAGTGTCGTCGCGGTGCTCGCGCTGGCCCTCGGGACGTGGTGCTTCACCCGCTTCTGAGGCCGCCGGTGGTGCGTTCACCTGGGTAATTGAGAGATCACGCTCCGGAACGGCGGATCAGATCGGTGGGCACTCCGGGCGGCAGGAATGGCGGTAGTCGGGTTACCGTTCGAGTGGCCGTTGTGGGCTTTTCCCGTTTGACACGGGGGCGGGATGTACCGTCACACTCCGCAGCGTCAGCCGTGAAAGGTGTCCCGACCCCGGGAGCAAGGCCTGGGGAGGCCCAGCGTCGACCGGAGAGAAGAGCGAAGTTGTCCCCGACCAGCGAGACCGCACAGGGCGGCCGCCGACTCGTCATCGTCGAGTCGCCTGCCAAGGCGAAGACGATCAAGGGCTACCTCGGCCCCGGATACGTCGTCGAGGCGAGCGTCGGGCACATCCGCGACCTCCCCAACGGCGCCGCGGAGGTGCCGGAGAAGTACACCGGCGAGGTCCGGCGCCTCGGTGTGGACGTCGAGCACGACTTCCAGCCGATCTATGTGGTCAACGCTGACAAGAAGGCACAGGTCAAGAAGCTCAAGGACCTGCTGAAGGACTCCGACGAGCTCTTCCTCGCCACCGATGAGGACCGGGAGGGCGAGGCCATCGCCTGGCACCTCCAGGAGGTCCTCAAGCCGAAGATCCCGGTCAAGCGCATGGTGTTCCACGAGATCACCAAGGACGCGATCCGGGAGGCCGTGGCCAATCCGCGCCAGCTCAACCAGAAGCTGGTCGACGCCCAGGAGACCCGCCGCATCCTCGACCGCCTCTACGGCTACGAGGTCTCGCCGGTCCTGTGGAAGAAGGTCATGCCGCGCCTGTCGGCCGGCCGCGTCCAGTCGGTCGCGACCCGGCTCGTGGTGGAGCGGGAACGCGAGCGCATCGCGTTTCGTTCGGCCGAGTACTGGGACCTGACGGGCACCTTCGCGACCGGCCGCGCGGGAGACTCGTCGGATCCGTCGTCACTGGTCGCCCGCCTCCAGACCGTCGACGGCAGGCGGGTTGCGCAGGGCCGCGACTTCGACTCCCTGGGACAACTCAAGAGCGCGAACACCCTCCACCTCGACGAGGCGAACGCCCGCGCCCTCGCCGCCGCCCTGGAGGACACCCGGTTCTCCGTCCGGTCCGTCGAGTCCAAGCCGTACCGCCGCTCGCCGTACGCCCCGTTCCGTACGACGACGCTGCAGCAGGAGGCCAGCCGTAAGCTCGGCTTCGGCGCGAAGGCCACGATGCAGATCGCGCAGAAGCTGTACGAGAACGGCTACATCACGTACATGCGTACGGACTCCACGACGCTGAGCGACACGGCGATCGCCGCCGCCCGCGCCCAGGTCACGCAGCTGTACGGTGCCGACTACCTGCCGCCGCAGCCGCGGACGTATGCGGGAAAGGTCAAGAACGCGCAGGAGGCGCACGAGGCGATCCGTCCCTCGGGTGATCGCTTCCGCACGCCCGCCGAGACGGGCCTGACCGGTGACCAGTTCAAGCTGTACGAGCTGATCTGGAAGCGGACGGTCGCCTCCCAGATGAAGGACGCGACGGGCAACTCCGTCACGGTGAAGATCGGCGGCACCGCGGCCGACGGCCGGGACGTCGAGTTCAGCGCGTCCGGCAAGACGATCACCTTCCACGGCTTCCTGAAGGCCTACGTCGAGGGCGCCGACGACCCGAACGCCGAGCTGGACGACCGCGAGCGCCGGCTGCCGCAGGTCGGCGAGGGCGACCCGCTGTCGGCCGAGGAGATCACGGTCGACGGGCACGCCACCAAGCCCCCGGCCCGCTACACCGAGGCCTCGCTGGTCAAGGAGCTGGAAGAGCGCGAGATCGGCCGCCCGTCGACGTATGCGTCGATCATCGGCACGATCCTCGACCGCGGCTATGTGTTCAAGAAGGGCACGGCACTCGTCCCGTCCTTCCTGTCCTTCGCCGTGGTCAACCTCCTGGAGAAGCACTTCGGGCGGCTCGTCGACTACGACTTCACCGCGAAGATGGAGGACGATCTCGACCGCATCGCGCGCGGCGAGGCGCAGGCCGTGCCGTGGCTGAAGCGGTTCTACTTCGGCGAAGACACGGGTGCGGGCGGTGCCGCGGACGCCGGCAACGGCGACGGGGACCACCTCGGCGGCCTCAAGGAGCTGGTGACCGACCTGGGCGCGATCGACGCGCGCGAGGTGTCCTCGTTCCCGGTGGGCAACGACATCGTGCTGCGCGTCGGCCGCTACGGGCCGTACATCGAGCGCGGTGAGAAGGACTCCGAGGGCCACCAGCGCGCCGACATCCCGTCCGACCTGGCGCCGGACGAGCTCACCGTCGAGCTCGCGGAGGAACTGCTCGCCAAGCCGAGCGGCGACTTCGAGCTGGGCGCGGACCCGGAGACCGGCCACACGATCGTCGCCAAGGACGGCCGCTACGGTCCGTACGTCACCGAGGTGCTGCCCGAGGGCACCCCGAAGACGGGCAAGAACGCCGTCAAGCCGCGTACGGCCTCGCTGTTCAAGTCGATGTCGCTGGACACGGTGACGCTCGAGGACGCGCTGAAGCTGATGTCGCTTCCGCGGGTCGTCGGCACCGACGCGGACGGCGTCGAGATCACCGCGCAGAACGGCCGCTACGGCCCGTATCTGAAGAAGGGCACGGACTCGCGGTCGCTGCAGTCCGAGGACCAGCTCTTCACGATCACGCTGGAGGAGGCGCAGGCGATCTACGCCCAGCCGAAGCAGCGTGGCCGTGCGGCCGCCAAGCCGCCGCTGAAGGAGCTGGGCGAGGACCCGGTCAGCGGCAAGCCGGTCGTCGTCAAGGACGGCCGCTTCGGCCCGTACGTCACCGACGGCGAGACCAACGCGACCCTGCGCTCCGGCGACAGTGTCGAGACGATCACCCCGGAGCGCGGTTTCGAACTGCTCGCCGAGAAGCGCGCGAAGGGGCCCGCCAAGAAGACGGCCAAGAAGGCGGCCGCGAAGAAGGCTCCTGCGAAGAAGGCGACGGCCGCGAAGAAGACCGCAGCCAAGAAGACGACCGCCGCGAAGAAGACCACGACGGCCAAGAAGACGGCCGCCAAGAAGGCGACGGCTTCGAAGACGGCGTCGGACGACTGAACCGAGGCCGGCCGTCAACGGGCCGCCCCTCACCGCGGATTCGCGAAACGAACGCCCCGGCATCATTTCGGTGTCGGGGCGTGCGGACGTTCGGGCATGCGCACGGGAGTGTCGGTGCGGCCCGATAGGCTGAACGCATGACGCGAGCCGAGCAGCCAACGGCCCATCACCCCGCCCCCGACGACACGCTGGTCGCGGACTCCCGCGAGCGTGCCGTCCGTGCGCTGCTGCGCCGACCGCAACTGAAGCGGTTGTGGAGCGCGCAGCTGGTGAGCGGGGTCGGTGACGTCCTCGCGCTTCTCGTGCTGGTCGTCCTCGTCCTCCAGGCGTCGATCGCCGAGGGGTCGTTCGGCGGGGGCTACCGGGGCGTGGCGTTCGCAGTGGCGACCGTGTTCGGGGTGCGCATCCTTGCGACGCTGCTCTTCGGAGCCGTGCTCCTCGGCCCGCTCACCGCGCTCACCTCCCAGGACGGCCCGCTGGACCGGCGCTGGACCATGGTCGGCGCGGACGGTCTGCGGGCCGCGCTGCTGATCGTCGCGCCGCTGTGGATCGACTGGATGCCCCAGGACGCTCTCGCCGTGCTCCTGGTGACCGTCTTCGTCACCGGTGTCGCCGAGCGCTTCTGGACGGTCTGCCGCGAAAGCGCCGCCCCCGCGCTGCTGCCGGCCCCGCCCCCGGAGGGCGCCACCGTACGACCGCTGCCGGACCACATGGACGCGCTGCGCCGTCTGTCGCTGCGCACCACCTTCGTGACGGTCCCCCTTGCGGGTGCCGCGCTTGTGGTCGCGGGATTGTTCAACAATCTGCTGGGTGCGGGGATCGACTGGTTCGGCCAGCACCAGGCGGCCCTCGGTTCGTACGTCGCGGCCGGTCTGTTCGCCGCGTCCCTGTCCGTTCTGACCTTCCTGGAGCTGCCCGGCACACGTACCCCGCGCGCGCGGTCGCCGCTCGAGGGACTGCGCCGCCCGAGGACGGGCACGGGTGCCGACAAGGGCCGCACCGGCGCGATCCCGCTGCTGGTGCTCGCCTGCGCCGCTGTTGCCGGAGCGGTCGCCGCCGCTGTGGCCGTCGCCGTGCTGCACGCCAAGGACCTGGGCGGCGGCCCGGTGACGTACGGGCTGCTGGTGCTCGCGCTGACCGGCGGTGTCGCCGTCGGCATCCGTACGGCGCCGAAGGTGCTGACGTCGCTGTCGCGGCGCCGGATGCTCGCGCTGGCGATCGCCTTCACCGGCGTGGCGCTGCTGGCCGCCGGGCTCGTCCCGGACGTCACCAGCGTGCTGCTGATCGGCGCGCTGGCCGGCATCGGCGCGGGCATGGCCGCCAACACCGGGCATGCGCTCCTCGACCAGGAGGCCGAGGACTTCCGGCGGGCCCGGACCACTGAGCACCTGCACGCGGTGGTACGGGTCTGTGTGGCGCTCGGCGCGCTGATCGCGCCCCTGGTGGCGGCGCTGATCGGGCCGCACCGGCTGGAGAACGGCAAGTTCGTGTTCGCGCACGGCGGGGCGGCGTTCACGCTGATGCTGGTCGGCGCGCTGCTGCTGCCGGTGGCCGCGCTGGTGCTGGCCAAGCTCGACGACCGCTCCGGCGTACCGCTGCGGCACGACCTGCGGGACGCGCTGCTCGGCGGTGACGACCCGGTGCAGGCTCCGACGCCCTCCGGTTTCTTCATCGCCCTGGAAGGCGGTGACGGCGCCGGAAAGTCCACCCAGGCCGAGGCGCTCGCCGAGTGGATAAGGGCCAAGGGCCACGAGGTCGTGCTGACCCGCGAGCCCGGGGCGACCCCGGTGGGCAAGCGGCTGCGGTCGATCCTGCTGGACGTGTCGAGCGCCGGGCTCTCGCACCGGGCGGAAGCGCTGCTGTATGCGGCGGACCGCGCCGAGCACGTGGACACGGTGGTGCGGCCTGCGCTGGAGCGCGGCGCGGTCGTCATCTCCGACCGCTACATCGATTCCTCGGTGGCGTACCAGGGCGCGGGCCGTGACCTGTCCCCGACCGAGATCGCCCGCATCAACCGGTGGGCGACGCACGGGCTCGTACCGCACCTGACCGTTCTGCTGGATGTTTCGCCGGAGGCCGCGCGGGAGCGGTTCACGGAGGCGCCGGACCGGCTGGAGTCGGAGCCGGCCGAGTTCCACACGCGCGTGCGGTCCGGTTTCCTGACACTGGCCTCGTCCGACCCCGGGCGGTACCTGGTCGTCGACGCCGGGCAGGAGCCCGAGGCCGTGGCGACGGTGATCCGGGCCCGGCTGGACCAGATGCTGCCGCTGTCCGAGGCCGAGGTGAAGGCCCAGGAGGAGGCGCGGAAGAAGGCCGAGGAGGAGGCCCGCCGCAAGGCCGAGGAAGAAGCCGCCCGCAAGGCTGAGGAGGAGCGCCTGGAGCGCGAGCGCCAGGAGCAGCTCGAGCGGTTGCGCGCCGAGGAGGAGGAGCGCAAGCGGCGCGAGCTGGAGGAGGCGCAGCGGCGCGAGGCCGAACGGCAGGCGGAGGAGGCCCGGCAGCGGGCCGAGGAAGCGCGCCGCCGGGCGGAGGAGGAGCGGGTGCGGCTCCTGGCCGAGGAGAAGGCGCGGGCCGAGGAAGAGGCCCGGCGCAAGGCCGAGGAGGAACGGCGCCGCAGGCAGGCCGAGGAGGAGGCCCGGCTGCGGGCCGAGGCTGAGGAACGCCGGCTGGAGAAGCAGCGCAAGGCCGAGGATGCGCTGTTGCGGGCCGAGGAGGCCCGGCGGGCGGCCGAGCAGGCCGCTGCGGCGGCCGCGGCGGGCCCCCGGCAGCCGACGGTTCCGGCCACGCCACCGGTCCCGCCGGAGGCGGTGACCGTCCCGACGCCGGTCGTGAAGCCCACGGGCGGGCCGCTGGAGGAGACGACGGTCCTGCGGCCGGTACGGGACGAAACGCCGGGCACTGACGAGCCCTCCGGTGACTCCGGCGCCGACCCCGAGGTGACCGCCGAACTGCCGCAGCCGCCCACGACTCAGGGCGCGGCGGACGAGACGGCTGTGCTGCCGCCGGTGGGTGCCGCGGACGAGACGGCTGTGCTGCCGCCGGTCGGTTCGGCGGATGAGACTGCTGTGCTGCCGCCGGTGGCGCCCGGTGCCGAGGACGAGACCGCGGTGCTGCCTCCCGGGCCGGGCGAGAACCCCGTGGACCGGGTTCCGCCGGGATTCTTCCGGGACGAGCGGCCGGGGGCCGGACCGGACGGCGGTGAGGACCGTACGAGGGAGCTGCCCCAGGTCGACGCCGAGGGGACGCCGCAGCGGCGCCCGCGGCCGGACTGGGCCGAGGAGACCCCGCTGGACGATCTGCCCACCCTGGCGGACGAGCTGCTCGGGCCCCGCGAGGACGCGTACGACGACGAGCAGGGCCGTCGAGGGCGGGGCAGGGACCGCTGAACTGCGGGGGTGGCGGCCGGCGCGGGCTCCGTTGTCAGTGGTCGCCCCCACAATGGATGGCGTACCGCGGAGTGTGACGGAAGGGCGGCGTGACCCATGAGCGTGTGGGACGACCTCGTCGGGCAGGAGAAGGTGAGCGAGCAGCTCACCGCCGCTGCCCGGGACGCCGACGCCCTGGTCACCGCAGCCGCGGCCGACGCCCCGCTGCCCGAGGCGTCCAGAATGACGCACGCCTGGCTGTTCACCGGGCCGCCCGGGGCGGGGCGGACGCAGGTGGCGCGGGCGTTCGCCGCCGCGTTGCAGTGCGTGAGCCCCGACCGCGCGCTGGGCGGCGCCCCCGGCTGCGGCTTCTGCGACGGGTGTCACACAGCGCTGGTCGGCACCCACGCCGACGTCACCACCGTCGTGGCCGTGGGCGCTCAGATCCTCGTCGACGACATGCGGGACACGGTGCGCAAGTCGTTCACCTCACCGGCGAACGGCCGCTGGCAGGTGATCCTCGTCGAGGACGCCGAGCGGCTGAACGAGAAGTCCGCCAACGCCGTCCTCAAGGCCGTCGAGGAGCCCGCCCCCCGCACGGTCTGGCTGCTGTGCGCCCCTTCGCTCGAAGACGTCCTGCCCACCATCCGCTCCCGCTGCCGCCACCTGAACCTGCGCACGCCCTCCGTGGACGCGGTCGCCGACATGCTCGTACGACGCGAGGGCGTCGAACCGGACGTCGCGGCCGCGGCGGCCCGTGCGACGCAGGGGCACGTGGACCGGGCCCGCCGACTCGCCACCGACCCGGCTGCCCGAGAACGCCGGGCCACCGTGCTGAAGCTGCCGCTCCGTATCGATGACATCGGCGGCTGCCTCAAGGCCGCCCAGGAGCTGGTCGACGCGGCCGCGGAGGACGCCAAGCAGCTCGCCGAGGAGATGGACGTCAAGGAGACCGAGGAGCTGAAGGCAGCGCTGGGCGCGGCCCAGGGCGGCCGGATGCCGCGCGGTACGGCGGGCGTGATGAAGGAGCTGGAGGACAAGCAGAAGCGCCGCAGGACGCGTACACAGCGCGACAGCCTCGACCTCGCGCTCACCGACCTCACCGCCTTCTACCGCGATGTTCTCGCCCTCCAGCTCGGCTCCCGGATCGCGCTCGCCAACACGGACGCCGAGGACACCCTGGAGCGGCTCGCCCGCGGCAGCTCCCCCGAGTCCACCCTGCGCCGCATCGAGGCGATCGCCGCCTGCCGCGACGCCCTCGACCGCAATATGGCGCCCCTGCTGGCCGTGGAGGCGATGACGATGGCGCTCAGATCGGGGTGACGGGGCGGGCCGCCCAGCCGTGGGTCGCGTGGGCCGGCCGCGGTGGCGCACCTGGCGCGTGCCGGTCAGGCGAAGTGAAGCTCTTTGCCGTGGGCGTCGTGTTGACGCGTACCTCGTTCGAGGGACAGCCCGCACTCGTCCGTGGCACAAGCAGCACACGCCGTGCCCAATCCATCGCACAGCGTTACGCTCGCTGAATGTACACAAGGCGCACCCACCGCTGGTCAAGGACCATGTTCAGTGCCAGGTCCCGTACCGGAGCCACCCTCGTCGCCGTCGCGGCGCTGTTCCTCTCCGCCTGTTCCTCCGGGAGCTCGACGAGTTCGGCCAGCTCCGCGGCCGGGGCGGCGGAGCTGACCGCGCTGCCCCGGGCCACCCCGTCCGACCTGGCTCCGTACTACGGGCAGAAGCTGAAATGGCGTGCCTGCGGTGTCCCCGGCTTCGAGTGCGCCACCCTGCGCGTGCCACTCGACTACGCCGAGCCGGCCGAGGGCGACGTGCGGCTGGCCGTGGCCCGCAAGAAGGCCACAGGCCCGGGCAAACGGCTGGGCTCGCTGCTGGTGAACCCGGGCGGACCGGGCGGCTCCGCGATCACCTACCTCCAGTCGTACGCCGGTGTCGGCTACCCGGCGGAGGTCCGCGCCCGCTACGACCTGGTCGCGGTCGATCCGCGCGGCGTCGCCCGCAGCGAGCCCGTCGAGTGTCTCGACGCGCGAGAGATGGACACGTACACGCAGACCGACGTCACGCCCGACGACAAGCGGGAGGTCGACGGACTCGTGGACGCCTACAAGGAGTTCGCGGAAGGGTGCGGCAAGCACTCGCCCGAGCTGCTGCGGCACATCTCGACAGTCGAGGCGGCCCGGGACATGGACGTCCTGCGGGCGGTCCTCGGGGACGAGAAGCTGACGTATGTGGGGGCGTCGTACGGCACGTTCCTCGGAGCGACGTACGCCGGGCTCTTCCCACAGCGGGCGGGACGGCTCGTCCTGGACGGTGCATTGGACCCGTCGCTGCCCGCGCGCCGGCTGAACCTCGACCAGACGGCGGGCTTCGAGACGGCGCTGACCGCGTTCGCGAAGGACTGCGTACGGCACACCGACTGTCCTCTCGGCAAGCCGGGGACGCCACCGGAGCAGGTCGGACGCAACCTGAAGGCGTTCTTCGACAAGCTCGACGCGAGGCCGCTGCCCACCGGCGACGCGGACGGCCGCAGGCTCACCGAGTCCCTCGGCACCACCGGCGTGATCGCGGCGATGTACGACGAGGCGGCCTGGCCGCACTTGCGCGAGGCGCTGACCTCGGCGATGAAGAAGAACGACGGCGCGGGTCTGCTGGCCCTGTCCGACACGTACTACGAGCGGGACCCCGACGGCGAATACTCGAACCTGATGTTCGCCAACGCCGCCGTGAACTGTCTGGACCTCCCGCCCGCCTTCGACACCCCGGACCAGGTCCGTGAGTCGCTCCCCGCCTTCGAGAAGGCGTCCCCGGTCTTCGGCGAGACCCTCGCCTGGGCCGCCCTGAACTGCGCGTACTGGCCGGTCGCGGCCACCGGCGAGCCGAAGCGCATCGAGGCGAAGGGCGCCGCCCCGATCGTCGTGGTCGGCACCACCCGGGACCCGGCGACCCCGTACCGCTGGGCCCAGTCCCTGTCCCGCCAGCTCTCCTCCGGCCGCCTCCTCACCCACCAGGGCGACGGCCACACCGCCTACGGCCGCGGCAGCGACTGCATCGACCGCACGATCAACGCGTACCTTCTGCGCGGCACCCCTCCGGCGGACGGAAAGCGCTGCTCATGACGCACGTCACCAGCCCCGGCATCCTCGGGCTCCGGGGCTGGTACGGAGCACCGCCGGAATCTGTGTAGACTTACCGACGTTGCTGATCGCACCATAGTGCGGACGGCGCGCCGCCTTAGCTCAGATGGCCAGAGCAACGCACTCGTAATGCGTAGGTCTCGGGTTCGAATCCCGAAGGCGGCTCAGAGAAACCCCAGGTCACACAGTCCGTGGCCTGGGGTTTTCAGTTGCTCAGGGCATGACGCGCCACCCGGCCGAGGTGCCGTGACTTTGCTTGCGTGAGCGGAGGGGCTGTCAGCCTTTCTTCGCGACCTTCTTGGCCTCGGCCCTCTTCTTCCCTTTGGCCTTCGCCTTCTCGAATCCATGACCTTGCCGGTCATTCAGCTGTATGCATCGGCGTGGCGATCTGTCGTCGTTTCACGGTGTGCCGAACCAGCCGGAGAGTGCTTCTCGCAGTGCGGGCGCGGCGGTGTCGGAAGGTTCGTCGATGGTCGCGGCCCAGGCGATGTGGGCATCCGGGCGGATCAGCAGGGCGTCGGCCGGTCGCCGGTCGGTCTTGGCGGTGTGGATGTCGACGCGATCCTGCCAGTCTCGCGCGGCCTCGCGCAGGTCCGAGCGTTCGGCGAGGTCGAGCAGGACGGGCCGGGCGGTGTGCATGAGCTCCGCGACGCTGGTCACGCCCTGGTCGGTGTGCAGGAACAGGTCGGGTGCGAAGGCACCGGCCAGCGCGTGGTGGCCGGGGCCGGGCATGGGGTAGCGGATGTCGGTGCCGGCGAGCAGCGCTCCCATCCGGAGCAACGGCTGCTCGTCGGTGAGCAGTTCCTGGAAGACCTCCC
This sequence comes from Streptomyces sp. NPDC059866, assembly GCF_042731325.1. Taxonomy (NCBI): domain Bacteria; kingdom Bacillati; phylum Actinomycetota; class Actinomycetes; order Kitasatosporales; family Streptomycetaceae; genus Streptomyces; species Streptomyces sp. NPDC059866. Next base: position 187,464 of record NZ_JBHWJT010000009.1, read on the forward strand.
TGAGCGCTTCGGCGGCCGGGTCGTTACCGCGCCGCAGTGCCACCTGAGCTCGGGTGTGCAGCATGGTGCGGGCGCCGGCGAGATGGCGTTCGACGTGGTAGGTGTCCAGCAGACCGGCCGGTGCCCGGCCCTGGACTTCGGTGGCCAGTTTCCAGGCCAGGTTGACCGCGTCGAGCATGCCGGCATTGATCGCCACACCGGTGGCGGGGAACAGATGCGCCGCATCACCGGCCACCAGAACTCGCCCCTCCTGGTAACGCTCGGCCTGCCGGGCTTTGAAGGTGAACCGCGACAACCTGACGGTTTCCCCCAAGGGCAGGTCCACGCCGAGCACCCGGCGGATGCTGTCCTGGACCTCGGGCAGGGTCATCGGGATGTCATCGTCGTATTCGACGGTCTCGTCCTCGACGGTGTAGAGCGAGACGACCTCGGAGGCGGGCGATGCGGCGAGTCCGAACAGACCTCGGTCCGTCCGGGTGAAACCCGCGCGGAGCGTGCCGAAGCCGGGGACCTCGAGGTCGCCGTTGTCGAGCACGGTGACCGTGTCGGGCAGGGTGACCTGGGCCAGCCGGTTGACTTCCGGATAGGTGGTGCCGGGGAACGGGATGCCGGCCCAGTCACGGACCCGGCTGCGTGCGCCGTCGCACCCCACGACGTAGCGGGCGGCCAGCCGGTACGGCCCGGCCGGGCCACGCACGTCCACGGTCACCGCGGTCTCGTCCTGGCTCAGCCCGACCACCTCGTGTCCGCGGCGGATGTCGACACCCCGTTCGTCGGTGCACTCGTCGAGCACGCGCTCAAGCCGCTGCTGCGGGAGCGGCAGGGCGTGCATCGGAGGGTCCGCCAGCTGGGTGAAGTCCAGATGCACACCGCCGAACGGGAACCGGGGAGCCGGGAGCGGGCCGGTGCAGGCTGCTTCGAAGCGTTCCAGCATGCCTCGGTAGCGCAGCAGTTCCAGGATCTGGCCGCCGAGACCGCCGGCCTTGGGGATGTCCCTGCGCTGCGGGTGCCGCTCCAGGACCAGCGGTCGCACACCGGCCAGGCGCAGTTCGGCGGCCAGCATGAGACCCGTCGGGCCGGCGCCCACAATGATCACATCGGCGTCTGTCATCGGTTGATCCTCTCAGGGTTCGTCGACGAGGTGAGGGGTTTCGCCGTGTCCGTGCTGATGTGCGCGGGGGTGTTGCTGCGGTCTCGCAGGACGGTCAGGGCGAGTACGGCTGCCGCTGGCCGCCACCGGCGCTGGTCGAGAAAGCGCTGGACATGGTGAAGGTGAAGGCTTGGCGAGCGGTGTCGGCGAGGGCCATCGGGACAAAGGCCAGTCGGCCTGAGTGGAGCTGAAGCCGAGCACGTATTGCGGGGACTGGGAATCAGCACAGTCGCGTCTCTGGGCAGTTTCGGCCCACGGTGCCAGCCGTACCGCCCTGACCTGCGGCTTCATCCCGTCCGCGTCTCCGGGAGCCCCGAATTACGCGGAATGCGGGCCGACTGGGCTCGGGTCGGTGTCAGTCGTTGACTGCCTGGTAGAGCGTGGTCCAGAAGTCGTGGATCAGCCGCGCCGGATCCGGGACGGACAGCCCGACCTGGGTGAGCAGGATTCCGGTGAGCTGGTTGGTCGGGTCGGCGTAGGCCGAGGTGCCGGTTCCGCCGTCCCAGCCGAACTGGCCAATCGGCGCGTAGTCGCCGCGGTAGGTGCGCACTGCCATTCCGAAGCCCCAGCCGCCCTGCTGCCCCTGGCCGAAGGAGATGTGGACGTTGTTGGTGGCCAGGGCGTTGCGGGCGGCGTTCTGCTCGGGCGTCAGCCGGTTGGTGGTCATCAGTTCGACGGCGGGCCGGGACAAGATCCGCTCGTTCCCGTGCCAGCACGTCACGCAGTCTGCGCAGCCCTGCTTCAGAGAGGCCGCAGTTGCTGTTTCTCATGACGAATGTCCCTAGTATTCGATCTTCAAGGTCGGCCCGGGGGAGCTGGGCCTGGTGAGCCCGTGGTGCTCAGGTTCTTGTTCGACGTGGGCCGCTGACACGCGGCGAGAGGCGGTCGCGGCGTGTGGTCCGGGTGGACCAGGCCGTCCACGCGAGCGGTTGTCCGCTGGGTGAGCGGGCCGGGTCAGGGCCCTGGCGGGCCGCGGTCACTCCTGACTCGCACCACCCCATGCCAGGGTCCGGAGCAGACCTTCGTGATATCCCGTCAAGCGGCGTCGAGGGCTGCGATGATCTTGCGGGTCATCTCGGCCCTGGTGGGGCTGGGCCCGCCGCACTGGGTGGCTGCTGCTTCGATGGCGAGGATGACGGTGCTGCGGAAGTTGTCGGCCTCTGCCGGGGACTGCTTCTTGAGCAGTCCCATGGCCCCGGTCAGGGCCGGCAGGACGTGTTCGGCGAGTTGGGCCACGGACTTGCCGTTCAGGTTCACGCCCTTTGTCCTGTCGGCGAGCACGTGCCCGATCGGGCCGGTCGCGGAGGCCAGGGCGATGGACCCGTCGGAGGCGATCCGGTGCGGCGAGCCACCGGCGGCACCGGCGGCGGCCAGAAGCGACACGGCGCCGTACGCGGCGGTCCGCAGGGTCAGCTTGTCCTGATCGGTAAGGGTAAGGGCATGCGGATGCTCTCCTTGCGAAGTGGTCAGGTGGTGGGCAGGTCGAGCTGGTTTTCGTGGGTGCGGCGGTGGGATCGGAAGCCCAGCCGCTGGTTGACCGCGAGCATGTGGGTGTTGTCCTGGGTGTTGTCGGTCTCGATCTCGCTGATGCCGGGGTGCTCGGCACGCAGCCTGCGCACCATCGCGGCCTTGATCCACAAGCCGATCCCGTGGCCGCGGTGCGCGGGCACGACGGCGGTGTCGTACTGCAGTGCCCGGCGGGTCTCCCCGGCCCGGATGACGATCTCGGCGTATCCGGCCATCTCCCCCTTGCCGAGCGCGGCGGTCGTGAGCAGCAGGTCACCCCGGTCGGCCAGCACTTGGGCCATGGCGCGGACCCGGTCGGCGGTCCAGGTCTGGCTGCCGTAGTCCATGTCGCCGGTGGGCATGTCGTTCATCGCGTTCTTGGCCGCGGCGAAGGCGTCGGCCAGCTCGTCGGGAACCGTTCCGGTCCAACCGGCCAGCTCGTAGCCGGGATGCTCGATGTCGGCCTGGGCGTCGTCGGCCCGCGCGACGTCGAGCAGGAGGTGGTCCAGTGTCAGCACTCTCCGAAAGCCGCGCGCGGCGCAGAAGGCGTCACCGGGACCGCCGTCGACCGCGGCGGTGATCAGGCTGCGCCGCCGCTCCCCCTTTGCAGCGAGTACGGCCACGGCCAGCAGCTGCGAGCCCACTCCCGAGCGCCGCCGGTCCGGGTGGACGTGCAGTTCCAGCTCGGCCAGGTGATCTTGGCCCGGCGAGGTGAACAGCCGTAGCCCGGCCACACCGACCACCGCGCCGCCGGTGTCGGTGGCCAGCCAGAACAGCCGACGGCTGTCCAGCCCCTCAGCGGTGAGCTGGGCATGGACCTGCTCGGGTGTGGGCCGGGGCTCGTCGGGCAGATCGTCGGCGAGCGAGGCCACCAGGACCGCGTGCCAGGCGGTGGCTTTCTCAGCCGACACCGGAGACATCGGGGCAATGCGGATCATACGGAACTCCTCGGGTGGAATGTCTCGTGCGTAGCCCGGTACAGGTGGTCCGGCCAGAACGGCGTCATCGCTCTCCTTCAGTCGCTGTGGCGGACGAGCGGCCAGTCGATGTCAACGCGGGCCGCCTTGGCGAGGTAGTTGGTGAACACGTTGAGAGCCACATGGGCGACAACCTCGACGGTCTGTCCGTCGGACAGACCGTCGTGCCGGGCCATGGCCAGCTGATCGTCGGAAACAGCCCCGCGGTCCCGGACCACGGCGGAGGCCAGGGCCAAGACCGCGGCTCCCCAGGGATCGCCGGCTTCGCCCCTCCTCGCGCGGGCCGTCTCGAGCGCAGTCAGCCCGACCACCTTGGTCCCGCGGAACGAGTGCACTGACAGGCAGTAGTCGGACCTGTTCTCCTGTGCCACCAGCAGAGCGATGCGCTCGATCAAGTCCGGCGACAGGCTGGTTCCCTCCGGACCCAAGGCGCCGACGACGCCCAGGTACCCCTTCAATACGGCCAGGTTGTTGGCCATCACCTTGGCCAGATTGGGGATGACCCCCAGAGCCTCATGCGTGGCGGTGAACAGTCGTGCGGCTTCACCGGTGGCGATCTCCGGATCAACGATGTGAAGTCCCTGCATGCCGGCAATCCTGCGAGCAGGCCTTGATAGATTTCCGATGCGTTCTCGATGCAAGTGCTGGTGACCCCGGGGGGTGACGGCATGCGGTTCACGATCCTCGGCCCGGTGGAGGCCGTGGCTCCCGGTCCGCAGCCGCCCGGGCTGGCACCCCGGCATCGGGCGGTGCTTGCCTATCTGCTGCTGCATGCCGGGGTTGTGATCAGTACAGATCGGCTGATCGATGCGATGTGGGGGCCATTGCCGCCGGATTCTGCCCGCGCGCAGATCCAAACCACGATCGCCGCGATCCGGCGGATGCTGCGCGCTTCCGGAGCCGACCAGATGCTGGCAACTCGCCCGGCCGGCTACATGATCACCCTCGAGCCCGGCCAACTCGATCTGGACGAGTTCACCGTCCTGATCGCCAAGGCACAGGCCGTCTCCGGTGACCAGCAGGACGCCGCCGACCAGATCCGTGCCGCGCTCGCACTGTGGCGGGGAGAGCCGTTGGCCGATATCACCGCGGATTACGTCCAGAGCGCCAGAGCGCGACTGAACGGGCAGCGACTGACCGCCATCGAGCGCCTGGCCGACGTGGAACTGTCCCTGGGCCACCACGACAACCTCATCGACGAGCTGACCGTCCACGTGGCGGCCAATCCGATGCGGGAACGGCTCTGCGGCCAGTTGATGCTCGCCCTGCACCGCGCCGGACGCCAACCCGAGTCGTTGCAGGTGGCGAGAACCTTCCGGGCGACCCTGGTTGAACAGCAGGGACTGGACCCGGGCCACGCCTTCAGCAAGCTCGAACAGGCCATCCTGCTCGACGACCCCGACCTGCAGGCACCGGCCACCGCGCCGGCGAAGCCGCAACAGGTGAACTTCCTGCCCTACGACGTCCCGGATTTCACCGGACGAGAACGCGAGCTCGACAGGCTCGCCCGCTCGTGGACGAGTAACAACGGTCGAGTCGTGACGATCTCGGCGATCGACGGGATGGCCGGGGTCGGCAAAACGGCGCTCGCGGTCCATGCGGGACACCACCTCGCGAACCATTTCCCCGACGGGCAACTCTTCGTCGACCTGCAGGCGCACACCGCCGGCCAGGCACCCCTCGACGCCGGCGCCGCACTCGAGGTCCTCCTGGGGCAACTCGGCGTGCCCGCAGAACGCCTCCCGGCGTCCGTCGCCGAGCGCGCCGCGATGTGGCGCTCGGAGCTGTCCGGCCGTCGCGTGCTGGCCGTACTGGACAACGCGCTCAGCGCCGATCAGATACGACCGCTGCTGCCCGGCACCTCCCGCTGCCTCGTCCTGATCACCAGTCGCCGACGGCTGACCGACCTGGACGGCGCACAGGCCCTGTCCATGGATGTGCTGCCTGCCGCAGACGCCGTCACGCTGTTCACGGCGATCGTGGGAGAACGCGCGGTCGCCGAACCGGTCGCCGTCCTCGACGTACTGCACCTGTGCGGCTTTCTGCCCCTGGCCGTCCGCATCACCGCCGCCCGCCTGCACCATCGCCCCCGCTGGACCGTGGAATACCTGGCCGGCCGGCTTCGCGACCAGCGCCGCAGACTGTCTGAGCTGGCCACCTCGGAAAGAGGCGTGGCCGCCGCCTTCACCCTGTCCTACCAGCAACTGGATCCCGATCAGCAGCGCATGTTCCGGCTCCTGGGTCTGCAGCCGGGCCGTGACATCGGCCCCGCCGCGGCCGCCGCCCTGGCCGATCTTCCACTCGAGCGGGCCGAGATACTCATGGAAGATCTCCTGGACGCCCACATCCTGGCCCAGTACCAGCCCGGTCGCTACACCTTTCACGATCTGCTGCGCGAACACGCCCTGGCCACTGCGGACGCGCACGAAACCCCAGACGCCCAGCACCAGGCCCTCGGCCGGCTGTTCGACCACTACCTCCAGATCGCGAGCACCGCCGTCGACCGCCTCTACCCCGAGGGCAAGAACCGCAGGCCACGCGTCCCCGCGCCGGACGCCCTGACCTGGTCCCCACAGGACGAGGCCGAGGCGATCGCATGGCTGGACGCCGAGCGCGCGAACCTCATGGCCGTCGGCCAGCACGCCGCCGACACCGACGGGCTGACACGCACCAGCCGCCTGGCGGCCACCTTGCACCGCTACCTGCTCGGCCACGCCCATCACGTCGACGCACTGGCCCTCCACGGCCTGGCGCTCCAAGCAAGCCGGCGACACGGCGACACAGCGGCCGAGGCCCGCACTCTCCTCGACCTCGGCGAGGTGCATTTCTGGTGGTACGGCCACTTCGAGCAAGCGGCCGAAAACTACCGGCACGCCCTGAAACTCGCACGCGAAACCGGCGACCAGGGCGCCGAATCCCGGGCACTGCACAACCTCGGCATCACCCTCACGAGGCGGCGAGAGTACGACCAGGCCCAGGACAACTACCGGCAATCCCTCGCCCTGTTCCGCGAGCTCGGCGATCGCGCCGGCGAAGCCAACAGCCTGACCAACCTCGGCATCGTCCATCAGCACCATGGACGCTACGAAGACGCTCACGACCTCCATCGCCAGGCGCTGCGCCTCTATCGCGAGACCGGATCTCGCATCGGTGAAACCGTCGTCCTGAACAACCTCGGCCTGGTGTGCCGGCGGCAGGGCCGCTATGACCAGGCTCGCTACCATCATCGCGAGGCCTTGCACCTGTGCCGCACGTTCGGCTTTCCCGGAGACGAAGCCGAATCGCTCAACGGCTTGGCGGAAACCGCCCGATCCATGGGCGACCTCGCCCAGGCTGTGGACGACCACAACGCCGCGCTGGCTCTCGCCCGCGAGGTGAGCTACCGGCCCGAACAGGCTCGCGCTCACGATGGCCTGGCGCACGTCCACCGTGACCTCGGCCATATCGACCACGCCCGCGACCACGCCCTGCAGGCCCTGGACCTGTACACCGCCCTCGACGCCCCCGAGGCCGACGAGACCCGCACCTTCCTCAACGATCTCCATCAGCCATGACACACAGCTGAAAGATCGCCGCCTTCGCTCACCATGCTCGGCAAGGCCGCAACCGCGTGCTCAGGGCGGTCGACGCCGCCTCTGGTTCCGTGTCGTCGGCCTCGGGCGCATCACGCGCGTCGAGCGTGACAAGGAGATCGGTGAGCGCCTTGTGCGGCATGCCTGGCTGCGTGAGATGGCGGGGCGGGTCAGCCGAGGAGGCGTACCGGGTTTCCGGCGAGGTAGGCACGGATGTTGTCGACGGCCTGGCCGTAGTAGCGCTCGTAGTTGGCCTGGGTGACGTAGCCGAGGTGGGGGGTGGCCAGGAGGCGGGGGGCCGTGCGCATCGGGTGGTCGGCGGGGAGGGGTTCCGTGTCGAAGACGTCTACGGCCGCGCCGGCGATGCGGCCCTCGTGCAGGGCGGTGAGCAGGGCGTCCTGGTCGACGATCGCGGCGCGCGAGGTGTTGATCAGGTAGGCGGTCGGCTTCAGGAGGGCGAGTTCGGCGGGGCCGAGCAGGCCGCGGGTGCGGTCGCCGAGGGCCAGGTGGACGGAGACGAAGTCGCTGGTCGTGAGGAGGTCCTCCTTGGTGGCGGACCGGTGCACTCCGACCTCGTCCGCCCGCTCCTTGGTGAGGTTCTGGCTCCAGGCGGTGACCTCCATGCCGAACGCGAGGCCGATCCGGGCGACCCGGCTGCCGATCTTGCCGAGGCCCAGCAGGCCGAGCCTGCGGCCGTGCAGGTCGGCGCCGACCGTCGACTGCCAGGGGCCGCCGGCGCGCAGGGCGTTGTTCTCCTGGACGATTCCGCGGGCCAGACCCAGCAGCAGGGCCCAGGTGAGTTCGACCGGGGGAGTGGAGGAGCTCTCCGTGCCGCACACGGTGACGCCGCCTGCGCGGGCGGCGGCGTAGTCGATCACCGAGTTGCGCATGCCGGAGGCGATCAGCAGCTTGAGGCGGGGGAGGCGGTTCAGGAGCGTGGCCGGGAAGGCGACGCGTTCGCGCAGGGTCACCAAGAAGTCGAAGTCCGCGAGGGCCGTGGCGAGTTCGTCCTCGGTGGTGAAATGTTCGGAGAAGGTGACGACCTCCACCCGGTCGCTCACCGGTGACCAGTCGGCGACGGAGGTCGCGACGTTCTGGTGGTCGTCGAGCACGGCGCAGCGGAATCGCATGTCGGTTCTCTCCCCGGGTGTCGGTGTCTCACCCAAGGGTGGCGGGCGATCCCGCGGGGAGGGACGCGGGCCCCGGTCGTTCACCTCAGCCGACCGGAGCCCACAGGCGTCCCCGGATCCGGCCGCGGCGGCGACACTCCCCCGAGCGACGCGTGACGCGCGCACCGTCGGGCCAGATCCGTTGTAGTGATCACATCAGGCCCCACCAACGGATCGCTAACATATGGCCAACGGTTCTCCATGTCGTTGTCGGCCAATTGGCGTGAAGTCACCAGGCGGCGCCGGGATCGGTACCGGGAAACGGCCGGAACGGTAGCGGACTCCGGCGGAGGCCGTCATGGTGCAGATGGCGGGAAACCGCCGTGACGAGGGCGGAAATCCGCCAGGAATGGTGGTCCTCCGTCGTGGAGCGCGGTCGGGCGGCGCGGGCGCGCGGGAAGGCTGTGGGCGGTGTGATGCAGGGCGAACTGCGGTGCGGGCCTTGGTTCGGACTGCGGTTCGGTTTGCTGGGGCCGCCTGTGCTGTACGAGCCGTGTGAGGCGGAGTGGTGCGAGCCCTGTGGGTCGGACGGCGCCGCGGGCGCTGGGGAGCTTGGGGCAGCCGGGCGCGCTGGAGACATCGGGACTGCTGGTGGCGTCGGGGGCGCGGGGAGTGCGGGTGGGGCGGTTGCTGCTCGGCGCGCGGGCACGTGGGGTGCGAGCGCATGTGGGGAAGGAGCACGGCGCGCGGGCGCCGGGCGGCCGGCGCTCGCGGTGCGTGCCGTCCGTAGTGCCAAGGTTCGGGTTCTGCTCGCCGCGCTGCTGTTGGAAGCCGGCCGGGTCGTTCCGGTCGAGTCGCTGAAGGACGCGTTGTGGGGCGGGGCACCCCCTGCGTCCGCGCACGCCTCCCTGCACAACCATGTCGCCCGGCTGCGCCGGCTGCTCGACGATCCCGAACGGTTGCGCGCGGTGCAGCCGGGGTACCTGCTGCGGGTCGAACAGGGCGAGCTGGACGTCCACGTCTTCGAGGCGCATGTCGCAGCGGCGCGCGCCGCGCACGCCGGGCGGGACTGGGAGCGCACGGTGCACGAGTGCGCGGGGGCGCTCGCGCTGTGGCGGGGGGCGCCGCTGAGCGGGCTGCCGCCCGAGGTGAGCGGGTACGCCTTCGTGCAGCGGCTGATCGAGGCGCGGCTGCTCCTGCGGGAGTGGCGGTACGACGCCGAGCTGGCCCTCGGGGGTGAGCGACTCGCCGGTGTCGTACCGGAGTTGGCGGCACTGACCGCCGAGTATCCGCTGCGGGAGGCGTACCACCGCCAGCTGATGCTCGCCCTGCACCGCACCGGCCGCCGTGCGGAGGCGCTGGCCGTCCATCGCGATCTTCGCGCCCGGCTCGTCGAGGAGCTGGGGGTCGAGCCGGGGGCGGGGGTGCGGGAGGCGCATATGGAGGTGTTGCGGGGGGCCGCCGAGGGCGGTTCACGGGGGCCGTCCGACGAGGTCAAGGGGGATACGGCCGCGGGTGGTGAGGGTCGGCACGACCGCGGGGAGTGCGACGGTGGTTCCGCCTGTGCCGATGATCCGTCCATGGGGGACGGCTTGGTGGCCGACGCCACGCCCCGCGTGCCCCGTCCCTCCCAACTCCCGCCCCTGCCCGGCCACTTCACCGGCCGGCACTGCGTACGGGACGCACTGCGCCGAGCTCTCGCTGTGCCGGCCGCCGTGGCCGTCGTCAGCGGTATGGCCGGGGTCGGCAAGAGCGCCCTCGCGCTGCATGTGGCGCATGGGATGGCGGAACGTTTCTCCGATGGGCAGCTCTACGTCAACCTGCACGGCGCCACTCCGGGCATGACCCCCCTCACCCCCGGCCAGGCACTCACCGCCCTGCTCCGCGACCTCGGTACCGAGCCCTGCCGTATCCCCGAACACCCCGATGCGGCAGCCGCCTTGCTGCGCTCCCTGCTCGCGCCGACGCGCACGCTGATGGTGCTGGACGACGCCGCGAGCGCTGCGCAGGTACGGCCACTGCTGCCGGCCGGCACCGGCTGCGCGGTGATCGTCACCAGCCGTTCCCCGCTGACCGCCCTCGACGGCGCCCGCCGCTTCCCGCTCGCGCCGCTGACCGACGCGGAGAGCGCGGAGCTGCTGCGCGCAGTCTCCGGACGGGACGGCCTCGACGCCGCCCACCCGCTCGTCGAACTCACCGGACGGCTCCCGCTCGCCCTGCGCGTCGTCGCGGCCCGGCTCGCCGCCCGCCGGGCGCTCACCCCGGACGTGCTCGCCGGGCAACTGGCCGCCACCGAAGGGCGGTTGCACCATCTGGAGTACGACGACCTGAGCGTGCGCCGCTCCCTCGCCGTCGCGCACGACGCGCTCGCCGCCTCCGACCGCGAAGCCGACCGGAACGCGGCGCTGGCGCTGCGGCGCATCGGCGCGCTGGATCTGCCCACGTACGGTGCGCCGCTGCTCGCCCGGCTCACCGGCACCGACGAGCGGCGCGCCGAGGCCGCGCTGGACCGGCTGGTCGACGTGGCGCTCCTGGAGGAAACGGCGTACGGCCGCTACGCACCCCACGACCTCGTCCGGGACTTCGCCCGGGAACTTGCGGAGGCGGACCAGGGCGACGACGTGGCCGAGACCGCCCTGCGCTGGTACGCCGCCGTCGCCGAGCGCATCCTCACCGCCATCGTCGAACCCGGCCTCGACCAGGACGACCGCCGCCGCCCGACCGCGACCCAGCCCGCCGAACACGCCTCCCAGGTGGGAACGGTTCCTCCGTTCGACAGCCCGGAAGCGGCCTTCGCCTGGGGGGATGTCGAGCTCGCCAATGTCGTCGCGCTGGTCGAGCGCCATGCGCACACGGGGGCTGACCCGGGCGCGGACGACGGACGCCTCGAGGGCCGGCGGCCGGCTGATCGGCGGCCGGCCGCGCGGCGTCGAGGATCGGGCGACCGCGGCCCGGACCACAACCGACGCACGGACAACCGACCTGCCTGGCTCTCCACCCTCCTCCGTCTGCTCTTCCCCTACGTCCAGCGCAGCGGTCGCGTCGCCGAGATGGGGTTGCTCGGGCGGGCCGCGCTGGATCTGGCCCGGCGGCTCGAGGACGCGGCAGCCGAGGCGTATGCGCTGGGCGACCTCGCCAGACTGCACTTCCTGAGCGGACGTCAGGGCGAGGCGCTTGCGCTCAACGACCGGGCGCTGGAGATCTGGCGGCGGCTCGGTGCCGTCTCCTGGATCCGGCGCTGCCTCAACAACCGCGGGCTGCTGCTGGAAGGGCTGGGCCGGTACGCCGAGTCCGAGGACGCGCTGCGGCAGAGCCTGGAGTACTCCCGGCAGCTGAACGACCCGTACGGCGAGGCCGTCACCTACAGCCATCTCGGCAACCTGTACGAGCACACGGACCCCCGCGCCGCCATCGAACAGCACCGGCGCTCGCTCGCCATCGGCGTCGAGGTCGGTGCCGTCCTCGTGCAGCACTCCGCGCACTGCAACATCGGCTACGCCCATCTCACGCTCGGTGAACCGGACGCCGCCGCGGAGCACTTCGAGGAGAGCCTGCGCATCCTCGGCGGTCACGGCGACTGGCACGGCGAGTCCCAGACCCGGCTCGGCCTGGTCCGCGCCCTGCGGCTGCTCGGTCTCGCCGAACGCGCCGGTCGCGAGTGCGCGGAGCTGCTGCGCCGCGCGGAGGCCCGCGCCGACCGCTATACCGACGGTCTCGCCCGCCACCAGCACGGTCTGCTGCTGCGCGACCAGGGGCGGGCCGAGGAGGCGTACGAGGAGTGGCGCTCGGCCCTCGCTGCCCTGGACGGGACGGACGAACGGGCGGTCGTTGGGGAGCTCAGGGAGCTGATCTCCTCAGGCACAGGAGCGGACCCGGCCGAGTGAGCAGGCCGAGCGGCCGAAGCACCCGGCGCATTCGCGTCCTCACACCTGGCGTCACTTCGCGTCCGCATAGCACTCCACCACCGCCGTCGTGAACGGAAACCGCACCGGTGTCTCTCCGAAGGTGAGCCGCGCGGCCAGCTCCGCCGCCTCCCGGATCGCCGCCACGACCGTCTCGACCTCCTCCTGAGGGCAGTGCACGATCACCTCGTCGTGCTGGAAGAAGACCAGTTCGGCGGACAGGTCCGCGCAGGTCCGCCGTAGTGCGGCGAGCAGCAGCAGGGTCCAGTCGGCGGCGCTGCCCTGGACGACGAAGTTGCGGGCGAAGCGGCCGCGGGCACGGGCGTTGGTGGAGGCGTAGCCGGGGACCCATTCCTGGCCGCCGGCGACGGTCTCGCCGGGGTCGTCCTGGGGGATGCCCGCCTCCTCGGCCGCGTCTTCGCTCGCCCCGGCGGCCGGCGGGCAGGTCCGCCCCAGCCACGTCCGCACCAGTCGGCCCTCCTCGCCCGCCCGGGCGGCCTCGTCGACGTACGCCACCGCCCTGGGGAAGCGGCGTCTGAGGGCGGCGAGGTTCTTCAGGCCGTCGCCGGAGGTCTGGCCGTAGACGGCGCCGAGCACGGCGAGCTTGGCCTGGGCGCGGTCGCCGGAGAAGGCATGGTCGGAGACGGACTGGTACAGGTCGGTCTCCCGGCCGGCCACCTCCATCAGGCCGGGGTCGCGCGAGATCGCCGCCAGCACGCGCGGCTCCATCTGGTCGGCGTCTGCGACGACGAGCCGCCAGCCGGGGTCGGCGACGACGGCACGGCGGATGACCTTGGGGATCTGGAGCCCGCCCCCGCCGTTGGTGACCCAGCGTCCGGTGACGGTGCCGCCCGCGAGGAACTCCGGCCGGAAGCGCCCGTCGCGCACCCAGTCCTGGAGCCAGGACCAGCCGTGGGCGACCCAGATGCGGTACAGCTTCTTGTACTCGACCAGCGGTTTCACCGCCGGATGGTCGAGGGACTCGATCTCCCAGCGGCGGGTCGATCTGACCTTGATCCCGGCCTGTGCGAAGGCCTTGATCACATCGGCCGGCAGATCGGGCCTCACCCGGCGCCCGAACGCGTCGGACACCTCGTCCGCCAGCTCGGCCAGCCGCCGCGGCTCCCCGCCGCCCGCGTACCGCTCGCCGAGCAGTTCGTGCAGTACCCGGCGGTGCACCTCGGCGCTCCACGGCAGCCCGGCCTGGTTCATCTCGGCGGCGACGAGCATCCCCGCCGACTCGGCCGCCGTCAGCAGCCGCATCCGCTCCGGGTGTGCGGTCGCGTCGTGCCGCCGCTGCTGGTCGGCGTACACCTCGACGAGGTCGGCCAGCGGGACGTGCACCGACTGCGGCTCGAAGAGCAAGGACTGCGAGCCCGGTTCGGCCGCACGCTGGGGCGGATCCGGCGGCACGGGGCCGCCTCGCAGCCGGGCGAGGGCCGCGGCCGCCGACCTCGGCTCCCCGTACCGCCCCTCGTGGCCGAGCAGGAGCGTCTCGGCGTCCTCGATGTCGTAGCACCGCTCCACTCGCACCCCCGTGGCGAGCAGCCGCGGATAGACCTCGGCGGTGGACCGCCACACCCACCGCGTGACCTCCGGCCGTCCGCGCACGGCCTCGGCCGGATCCGCCGCCCACCGCGCCGGCCCGGCGAGCAGCCCCTCCGGACCGAGGGGGGCGATCTCCACGCCACCGTCCTCGGCCGGAGCGAGTGCCCACCGGTCGGTCATGCAAGCGAGTGTGGCAGGCGGGACTGACAACGCCGTCAGCTCTGCGCTTCGCCCTGCTCGTCGAATGTCACCTTGAGCTTGGCGAGTGCCGCAGCGAGGTACTCCTCCGTCGCGGGCTTGGTGAGGCCGAGGCCCGACAGGACCCCCTCGCCGTTCTCGAACTCCAGCAGGGCCAGCAGGATGTGCTCGGTGCCGATGTAGTTGTGGCCGAGGCGGAGGGCTTCGCGGAAGGTGAGTTCCAGGACCTTCTTGGCGCCGGGGCCGTAGGGGACGAGGTCCGGCGCCTCCTCCGCGGCCGGTGGCAGTGCGGCAGCGGCGGCCTGCCGCACGGTGTCCAGGAGGACGCCCTGCGCGGTGATCGCCTTGGCGGCCAGGCCCTCCGGTTCGGCCAGCAGCCCGAGGGCGAGGTGCTCGGGGCGGCCCTCGGCGTTGCGGGCGGCGACGGCCTCGTTGTGGGCGGCCATGACCGCATTGCGGGCGCGCGGGGTGTACCGCTGGAAGCCCTGGCTGGGGTCGAGGTCGGCCGACTCCTTGGGCACGAACCGCTTCTGTGCGGCCTGCCGGGTGACCCCCATGCTCTTGCCGATCTCGGTCCAGGAGGCACCCGATCGCCGGGCCTGGTCCACGAAGTGGCCGATCAGGTGGTCGGCCACCTCACCGAGGTGATCGGCGGCGATCACCGCGTCCTGGAGCTGTTCGAGGGGTTCGTCGTGGACCTTCTTGATGGCCGCGATGAGTTCGTCGAGACGTACGGATGACGTGATGGTCGGGTTCGTCGACATGTGTCAACCGTAGGTTGACGTGAGGGGGGTGTCAACCCGAGGTTGACAGCCGCTTCGGGGTGGCTCGGCGAAGCAGCGGCCCTCGGCCTGCACAAGGCCGGAGTCGCTCGGCACCCGCCCCATGGCACCATCGCCCGGTGAGCAGCACGAGCAGTCCGAGCGACGCCCCCGGCACCGTCGACCGAGCCTTCCGGCACGCCCTGTACGCCGACACCGACACCGCCCTCGACACCGGCGCCTCCCTCCTCGCCGCCGACCCTGCGGCGGACGCCGAACTCGCCCGCCGCGGCCAGGAGTTCGTCGCGGCGGCCTGGCGGCGTGGCTGGCAGCCGGCGGACGTCGTACGGCTCGTGCGGCGCGAGCTGGACGACGTACACGTACGACTGCTCTCGGCACTGATCCACGCGCAGAAGCCGTACGACCGCCCCCGCGGCCCCCGCTGGAACGCACAGCTCGACGACCTGTCCGCCGAAGCCCCGCCCCGCACCGACCGCTTCTCGCACGCGACCGCCGTCCTGGAGCTGTACCGCCTCCTGCTGCGCCTGCCCGCGCTGGAGCCACTGGAGGACGAACCGCGGCAGACGGGCAGGTCCGAGTCCCGCATGCTCACCCGCATCCGCGCGCTGCTGGCGAAGGCGGAGGCGACCGGGTTCCCTCAGGAGGCGGAGGCGCTCAGCGCCAAGGCGCAGGAGCTGATGGCCCGGCACAGCATCGACGAGGCACTGCTGTCGAGCCGCGACCACACCCCGCACGACGCCCCCGGCGCCTGCCGGATCGGCGTCGAACCACCGTACGAGCAGGCGAAGGTCGTGCTGCTGGACGCGGTGGCGACCGCCAACCATTGCCGTGCCGTGTGG
This sequence comes from Streptomyces sp. NPDC059866, assembly GCF_042731325.1. Taxonomy (NCBI): domain Bacteria; kingdom Bacillati; phylum Actinomycetota; class Actinomycetes; order Kitasatosporales; family Streptomycetaceae; genus Streptomyces; species Streptomyces sp. NPDC059866. Next base: position 203,047 of record NZ_JBHWJT010000009.1, read on the forward strand.
AACGAAGCCTTCGGCTTCTCCACCGTCGTCGGCTTCGAGGCCGACCTGGAGGCGGTCGAGCTGCTCTACACCTCGCTCCTCGTGCAGGCCCAGACGGCGATGACCAAGGCGGAGGCCGCCCAGCGCGCGGGCGGCCGCAAGCGCACCAAGACCTTCCGGCAGTCTTTCCTGGCGGCCTACACCCACCGCATCGGCACCCGCCTGGCCGCGGCGGCACAGACGCAGGTGACCCAGGACCTGCTCCCGGTCCTCGCCTCGCGCGAGGTCGCGGTCACCGACCGGCTGGACCGCATGTTCCCGGAGACGACCACGACCCGCCTGCGCGGCGTCACTGACGAGGCGGGCTGGACGGAGGGCTCCGAGGCGGCCGACCGGGCGCAGACGAAGCCGCGTCGGCCCCTGCGCTGAGGGCACGGCCGCCGACGGTGCCGCCTGTGGTCAGACATGTCCCCCTGATGCGCACCACATCTACCGTAATCTGACGGAATGAGCTGGTTTCGGGCGCTGAGGAAGACCGCGCGCTCGGGGCTCAGTGTGCAGCGGACCCGGCTGGAACCGCTGCTCGCGCTGCGCGGCGCGGCCGGACTCGCGATCACCGTCTGGGTGAGCATGTGGGCGCTGGGGCCCGAGGCGGCGGTCAGCTCGGCCTTCGGGGCGTTCCAGGCGGCGATCGCCACCTTCCAGCGCAGCTGGCGCCCGCGCCCCGAGCTGGCCCTGGCCTCCGGCACCAGCCTGGCCGTCTCGACCTTCCTCGGCTACCTCACCATCAGCCACCTCGCCCTCTTCGTGGCCCTGCTGGTGCTGTGGACCTTCGCGGCCGGCCTGACCTGGGCCGCGGGCCCGACGGCCGGCCTGATCGCCTCGTCCAACGTGGCGATGATGCTGGTGACGGTCACCCTGCCGACCTCGGTCTCCCAGGCCGCGGGGCATGCGGCCATGATGATCTTCGGTGGTCTGGTGCAGGCGGCACTGATCGTGCTTGTTCCGGTACGACGCTGGGGCCGCCATCGCGACGCGCTCGCGGACGCCCTGGCCGCCGAGGCCGACTACGCACGTCGGCTGCGCCACGACCCCGTCGCGCTCTTCGACCCGCTGCCCCTGATGGTGGCCCGCGAGGCGGCCGCCGTGACCCCCCGCCAGGCCCGCCGCCGCCCCGCCGAACTGCACGGCGCCCGCGGCCTGGCCGAGCGCATCCGCCCGGTCCTAGCCTCCCTCGCCGACCCGGCCGTCGGCGTACCCGAGGAGGGCCGCGCACGCGACCTCGTCCGCGAACTGCTCGCTGCGGCGGCCACCATCCTCGACGCCGCCGCCGGCGCCATCCGCCGCGGCGGCCCGGTCGAGCTCCCGCCGGCCGCGGTGGCCGCGTTCAGCACCCCGGCCACGGGCGCCGTCCTGACGGGGCCGGCCCACCGCGCGGCGTCGCGACTGGGCCGTCTGCTGGGGGACGTGGTGGAGACGGCGAGCGGGGGAGGCGCCGGGCGACTCCAGCAGGTATCGACGCTCAAGGGCGGCGGAGGCGCCGGGCAGCGCCCGCCCGTAGCGACGTCCGAGAGCGGCAGAGGCACCGGGCAACGTCCGCCCGTAGCGACACCCGAGGAGTCAACCGGCCCTCCCTCCTCCCCGAAGACTCTCCTCCGCCCCACCTTCCCCGCACTGATCCCCGCTGCCCTCAGGTCCATCCGCACGGAACTCCACCCGAACTCACCGGTCACCCGCCACGCCATCCGCTCCACTGCCGTCACCGCCACCGGCTACCTCCTCGGCGCCGCCCTCCCGTTCGGCCACGGCTACTGGGCACCGCTCGCCGCGGTCATGATCATGCGCCCGGACTTCTCCCAGACCTACAGCCGTGCGGTCGCCCGCCTGGCCGGTACGGTCATCGGTGTAGGCGTGGCCACCGGCGCGCTCCAGGCCACTCACGTCGGCCCGCACCTCTCCGCCGCGCTGGCCGTGGCGAGCGCCGGGCTGATGTACCTCCTGATGAGCTCCGCCCAGTTCGTGGCTCAGGCCTGCATCGCCGCGTACGTCGTGTTCCTGCTCGGCACGGCCGGCGAGCAGTGGACGCAGACCGCCCCCGAACGCATCCTGCTCACCGTTGTCGGCGGTCTCCTCGCGATGGTCGCGTACGCCGTCTACCCGGCCTGGGAGACACCGCGCCTGCGCACCCTCCTCGCCGACTGGCTGGCCGCGCAGGGCCGGTACACCGCCGCGGTCGTACGGCACTACGCCGAACCCGTCGGCAAGGCAGCCCCCGACGTCCGCGAGGCCCTCCTGGCCGCACGCGATGCCCGCGCGGCCTGGCACGCGGCGGTGGCCCGGGCCGCGGACGAGCCCGTACGCCGGCGCGGCCTGTCCCTGGTCGCCGCCGACGACGCGGAGGACGCCCTGATGCAGATGGGCCGCGTGACGATGCTGATGGAGGCCCATCTCCCGGAGCGCGAGGCCCGCTCCGTCCTCCCTGCCGCCCGCCTCGCCGACGCTCTGCGTACGGCCACGGAAAAGGGCGCGAAGGCCGTCCGCGAGCGCCGGGTCCCACGCTGGGACGCTGTACGCGACGCCCTCGACGACCCGGCGTGGAGCATCGCCGACGACCCCGTCGTACGCCACGGCTCCCGCATGCTGAACCGTTGCCTCACGGAACTCTCCGAGGCCCTGGACCCGACGCCGCCCTCGTCGGACGACCACGGCCCACCGCAGCGGTCCGGGACGTGACCTCACGACCCGGATCCGGCCGTCACAGACCGCCGCAGCGGTCCGGGGCGTGACCTCACGACCTGGGCCGGCCGTCGCAGACCACCGCGACTGTCAGGGCGTCACATCACGACGACCCGAGCCCTGCCGTCGGCAGACCCGACGGCAGCTTTCCGCCCTCGGCCTTGGTGTAGGTCTCCGCGCCGAGACCGCCCTCCCACGTCACCTTCAGAGTCGTGGCGCCGACGGAGTCGACCGTGCCGGTCCCGCGTTCGTCGCTCCCGTCCGGGCAGGTGAGACGGATGGTCGGCGTGCCCGAGGCCTTGCCCACGCGCCCGCTGCACACGGTCCCGCCGGTGGCGAACAGCCCGGCGTCGTCACCGGTGACCACCAGCGCCACCGCCTCGCCGTCAGTCGTGGCGAGCCAACTGCCCTGCAGGTCGCCGGCCGCGGACGGCGATCCGCTGCTGTCGCCACCGCCCGTACCACCGCCGGTGTCGGCCGACGACGCGCTGGGGCTGGGCGCGGAGTCGTCCGTGGAGCCGTCGTCGCTGCACGCGGTCAGCGCAGTCAGCGCGAGCACGCCCGTCAGCGCGGCGGCCGCAATCCGCGGCCGCCGATGCACCAGCACGCGCGCGTAGGTCGCAGAAGTCACTGCATGCCCCCAGGGGTGAGCCGGTCAGCCGTACGACCGCAGCAAGCTACCAGCCCGTAACAGGATCGGCCCCAGGTCCTACCAGGACGACTTCCGCACCCCCGGCAGATACCCCGCGTGCGCCTGTTCCCGCAGACTCACCCGGGACAGTCCGAACGTCCGGAAGTAGCCGCGCGGACGGCCGTCCACCTGGTCCCGGTTGCGTACGCGCGTGGCGCTGGCGTCCCGCGGCTGCCTGCGCAACTCGCGCTGCGCGGCGAGCCGTTCGGACTCCGTGGAGGACGGCCGCCGGATGATCTCCTTCAGCTCGGCCCGTCGCGCGGCGTACCGCGCGACGATCTCCTGCCGCTGCTCGTTCTTCGCGATCTTGCTCTTCTTCGCCATCTCGGTTCCCTCTCCCTCTCGGAAGCCCTTCTCAGACCTTCACTCCGCGCGCGCGGATGCGGGCCACCGCCGCCTCGACGCCGATCGTGTCGACCGTCTTGATCGCCCTGGCGCTCAGCCGCAGGCGCACGTACCGGCCCTCGGTGGGCAGCCAGTAGCGCTTGGTCTGGATGTTGGGGTCGAAGCGGCGCGAAGTGCGCCGGTGCGAGTGGGAGATGCGGTTGCCGAAGCCGGGCTGTGCGCCGGTCAGCATGCAGTGGGCGGACATCGGTGGTGACGTACCTCTCTGCTCTCAGGGTGTGTAAATGGAATTCATTTTCAGTAAGGTACCAGCATGGCACGCAACGAACTCCGCCCGGTCATCAAGCTCCGGTCCACAGCCGGTACGGGCTACACGTACGTCACCCGCAAGAACCGCCGCAACGACCCGGACCGCCTGACCCTGCGCAAGTACGACCCGGTCGTCGGCCGCCACGTCGACTTCCGAGAGGAGCGCTGATCAGCCGTCATGCGCAAGGGAATCCACCCGGACTACGGTCCCGTCGTCTTCCGTGACCGTGCCGCGAACCACGCCTTCCTGACCCTCCCCCACTCTCGACTTCGCTCGAGCGGGGGGACCCCCATGCCGATGACGAGCGACAAGACGATCGAGTGGGAGGACGGCAACACCTACCCGGTGGTGGACGTCGAGATCTCGAACGTCAGCCACCCCTTCTACACCGGCACCGCCCGAGTCCTGGACACCGCCGGACGCGTCGAGCGCTTCGAACGCCGGTACGGGAAGCAGGGCTAGCCCATGCCCGAGCTCTCCGTCGTGATCGTCGGCGGGCTGCACGCCGACGCCCGTAAGGCGGCCGTCGAGCAGCTGCTCGCCGACGTGCCCGGCAGTGTCGTACTCCATCACGACCTGGCGACGGCCGCGGCCGGCACGGTCGTACGGACGGTCCGCGACGCCACCGGTGTCCGGGACGCCGGCGAGGCCCCGCTCGTCAACGACTGCGCGTGCTGCGCGCTGCGCGAGGACCTGGTGCCCGAGCTGCGGCGGCTCGGGGACGCCGGCGGCACCCCGCTCGCGGTCGTCGAGCTGTGGGACTCCGTCGAGCCGAAGGCCATGGCCGAGGTGGTCACGTCCGGCGGGCTCACGGTCACCGGCGTGATCACCGCCGTCGACCCGGCGCTGCTGCTGCCGTACCTCGGCAACGGCGACGACCTCGCCGAGCGCGGCCTCGCCGCCGCGGCCACCGACCAGCGCACCGTCGCCGACACCTTCGCCCGGCAGCTGGAGTACGCCACCGTCCTCGCCGTCCTGGACTCCCCGGAGGCCGACGACGAGGACCGCGAGCTGCTCGCCCAACTCCACCCGACGGCCCGTCAGGTCCCGATCGGCCACGGCGACCTGACGGGCGCGCGCTCCCCGCTGGCGCATGCTGCCCTCGCCGGCTTCGACGTCGAGGCGGCCGCCGCAGCTCAGCATCCGGCGTGCGCCCTGCTGCCCGCCGAGGCCGACGCGCACGGCGTCTCCACGCTCGTCTGGCACCGCCGCCGCCCCTTCCATCCGGAGCGGCTCTATCAGGCGCTGGAGGACCTGACCTGCGCCGCTGCCCGCAGCCGGGGCCGGTTCTGGCTCGCCGACAGGCCGGACACGCTGCTGCACTGGGACGCGGCCGGCGGTGCCCTGTGCGTGGAGAGCGCGGGTCCGTGGCTGGCCTCCCTGCCCGACGCGGCCTGGGAGATGGTGCCGCCGGTGCGCCGTGCCGCCGCAGCGCTGGACTGGCACTCCGAGCACGGCGACTGCTGCCAGCACCTGGTCTTCACGTCCCCCGGCCTCGACCGCGAGGGACTCGAGCAGTTGCTGGAGTCCTGCCTGCTGACCGACGCCGAGTACGCCGCCGGGCGCGATGCCTGGAAGCGGCTGCCACCCGCCTTCGACACCCTCCTGGAGGTCTGACTCCGATGCCCCGCAAGCCCGAGCGCAAGCCGGCCAAGAACCGTCCCAACCCGCTGGACCAGGCCGAGATCACGTACATCGACTACAAGGACACCGACCTGCTGCGGAAGTTCATCTCCGACCGCGGCAAGATCCGCAGCCGCCGCGTCACGCGCGTCACCGCCCAGCAGCAGCGGCTGCTGGCCCGTGCGATCAAGAACGCCCGGGAGATGGCGCTGCTGCCGTACTCCAGCCGCTGAGCACACCCGTACAGGTAGGCGATTCCCTGCGTTCGGCACGCAGGGAATCGCCTACTTCTCTTCTGCCGGCCGTCTTGGGACAGGAAGGTGGGAACACGAAGGCCGCGGAACGCGTCTCTTCCGGTGCACGAAGGATTCGATCCGGACGATCTGGTGCGGTTGATGGCGCGGAAGGGTCATGGACGGGGGAGGCGGTCGCATGTCCTGCGATCCCTGGGGCAGACGCTGGAACGACTTCGGTAAAGCGGTCGTCAAAGCTGTAACCGCAGGAACACCCCCCGTGCACGTGCATCTGCCCATGCATCTGCACGTGAACAGGGTTATGATCCGGCACAGTTGACCACTGCATCCATGGCCATACCAGCCAGTGCACCACCGGGGAGCGACCTGTGGATCACGACGTGTACGACGGTGACGTGTACGACGCTGACGTGCACCACGGCGCCGCGGCGTCCGGCGTGTACAACGGCATGGCCGCCACGAAACTGCACGATGTGGCCTGGCAGAAGAGCCGGCACAGCAACTCGCAGGGTTCCTGCGTGGAGTTCGCGCGGCTGCCGGGGGGACGGGTGGCCGTGCGCAACTCGAACTTCCCGGACGGCCCTGCCCTCGTCTACACGCGCGCGGAGATCGAGGCGATGCTCCTCGGCATCAAGGACGGCGAGTTCGACCACCTGATAGCGGGCTGACCCGTCCCCCTGCCGGGACAACTTCCGCGTATCGGTACGCAGACGCTCCGTAACGCGCGTAGAACCGCGGCACGAAGAAGTGCCGCGGTTCGTCACCCGTCGGGCTGAAGCCGGAACAGCGCCCAGACGACCTTGCCGCTGAGCGTGCCCGCGAGCGGATGCCAGCCCCAGCCGTCGCAGAAGGAGTCGACGAGGAACAGTCCGCGCCCCGACTCCGCCGAGAAGTCGTCGGCCTCGCGCGGGACCGGACTGTCGTTGCTGGGGTCGCGCACCGCGCACACCAGCCGCTCGGTCCACCGCATCAGGTGCAGCCGTACGGCCGGTTCCTCCGCTGCCCGCGGGCCCGCCGCCGGCAGCGCGTGCCGCAGGGCGTTGGTGACGAGTTCGGAAACCACCAGACAGACATCGTCGAAACGGTCCCCGATGTCCCACTGGTCGAGTGTTCCGCGCGTGAACCGCCGTGCGTCGCGGACCGCTTCGTAGCGGCCGGGCAGGGCACAGGAGGCGGCGTTGGACACGGCCGCGGGATCCAGCGGCGGAAGGCCCTGCCGTAACGGCTCGAGCATGGTCGATCCATTCGTCCCCATGCGAGGCACTCCCGGGAATTCGCGGTCAGCGATGCGGCGGTGGCGCGGGACCATGGTTTCGGATGCTTACAGCAGATGCAAGGGCAGATGCACGTGCACGCGACCGAATTGGCCCCTCCCGTACCGCTTGTTGGTCATTTTTTCCGCCAACTTCGGGCCGTCCGCTTGTCCTCTGCTTGCCCTCTCCTTCCCCCAGCAGTCGCGGAATCTTCGGCTTCTTTCCGTCTGTGTAATCGGACGAGTACTGCTCGGAGTGTTTTAGTGGCAGACTGCGGGCCCTGAAGACGGTTGGGGAGGCTGGCGAACGTGAGCGCGGGAGAGCCCGGATCGGTGGTGCGGCGGATGCTGCTCGGCTCGCAACTCAGGCGACTGCGTGAGGCGCGCGGCATCACGCGCGAGGCGGCGGGGTACCACATCCGCGCCTCCGAGTCGAAGATCAGCCGGATGGAGTTGGGCCGGGTGAGCTTCAAGACGAGGGACGTCGAGGACCTGCTGACGCTGTACGGGATCAGTGACGAGACGGAGCGCACCTCGCTGGTCTCGCTCGCCCGGGAGGCCAATGTCGCAGGCTGGTGGCACAGTTACTCGGACGTCCTGCCGAGCTGGTTCCCGACGTACGTCGGCCTGGAGGGCGCGGCCTCGCTGATCCGCGCCTACGAGGTGCAGTTCGTGCACGGACTGCTGCAGACCGAGGCGTACGCGCGCGCGGTCGTCCGGCGCGGCATGAAGGGCGCGAGCGATTCCGACGTCGAGAAGCGGGTGGCGCTGCGCCTGGAGCGGCAGAAACACCTGGTCTCCGAGAACGCCCCCGACTTCCACATCGTCCTGGACGAGGCCGCCCTGCGCCGCCCCTACGGCGACCGCGAGGTGATGCGCGGGCAGCTCCAGCACCTCATCGAGTTCTCCGAGCGGCCCAACGTACGGCTGCAGATCATGCCGTTCAGCTTCGGCGGCCACTCCGGCGAGTCCGGCGCCTTCACCATCCTCGGTTTCCCGGAGTCCGACCTGTCGGACGTCGTGTATCTGGAGCAGCTCACCAGCGCGCTGTACCTCGACAAGGCCGAGGACGTCGCCCAGTACGAGAAGGCTCTCAAGGAGCTGCAGCGGGACAGCCCGGGTCCGGCCGAGAGCCGGGATCTTCTCCGAGGTCTGCTCCAACTGTCGTAAGACATCAGTACGATGACGTGAGATCAGATCACAAGTCGATCGGGTGTCCGTGACGGCCGTGCCGTCCGGGCCGCCTCCGACTGGTCCTGCGGCAGGGGATTGAGGGATCACATGTCGTCCTACTTCACCGACCTGGCTCAGCAGTACATCGACGGCGAATGGCGGCCGGGCACCGGCTCCTGGGAGATCATCGACTTCAACCCGTACGACGGTGAGAAGCTCGCGGCGATCACCATAGCCACGGTCGACGAGATAGATCAGGCCTACCGTGCGGCCGCCCGGGCCCAGAAGGAGTGGGTCGAGGCCGGCCCGTTCGCCCGGCGTGCGGTCCTGGAGAAGGCGCTGCGCCTGCTCGAGGAGCGTGAGCAGGAGCTCACCGAGGTGATCATCGCCGAGCTGGGCGGTACTCATGTGAAGGCGGGCTTCGAACTCCACCTCGCCAAGGAGTTCCTGCGCGAGGCGGCGAGCCTCACGATGCGCCCCGAGGACCGTCTCATCCCCTCCCCGGACCCCGGCAAGGAGAACCGCCTCTACCGCCTCCCGGTCGGCGTCGTCGGTGTCATCAGCCCGTTCAACTTCCCGTTCCTGCTGTCGCTGAAGTCGGTCGCCCCGGCCCTCGCCCTGGGCAACGCCGTCGTCCTCAAGCCCCACCAGGACACCCCCGTCGCCGGCGGCTCCGCCATCGCGAAGCTCTTCGAGGACGCGGGGCTCCCGGCCGGTCTGCTCAACGTCGTCATCACGGACATCGCGGAGATCGGCGACGCCTTCCTCGCGCACCCGGTCCCCAAGGTCATCTCCTTCACGGGCTCCGACAAGGTCGGGCGCCACGTCGCCACCGTCTGCGCGCAGCACTTCAAGCGGGCGGTCCTCGAACTGGGCGGCAACAGCGCGCTGGTGGTGCTCGACGACGCCGACATCGACTACGCGGTCGACGCCGCCGTCTTCAGCCGGTACGTCCATCAGGGGCAGGTCTGCATGGCCGCCAACCGCGTGCTGGTGGACCGCTCGATCGCCGACGCGTTCACGGCGAAGTTCGTCGCCAAGGTGAAGTCCCTCAAGGCGGGCGACCCGCGCGACCCGCAGACGGTCATCGGCCCGGTCATCAACGCCTCCCAGGCGGAGTCGATCTCGGGCACGGTCGAGCAGGCGCTCGCCGAGGGCGCCACGGCCCTGGTGCGCGGCACGACGACCGGCAACCTGGTCGAGCCGTCGGTCCTGACGGACATCCCCGCCGACTCCGGCCTGCTGCGCCAGGAGGTCTTCGGCCCGGTCGCCTTCCTCATCCCCTTCGACGGCGAGGAGGAGGCCGTACGCCTCGTCAACGACACCCCGTACGGCCTCAGCGGCGCCGTCCACACCGGTGACGTCGAACGCGGCATCCGCTTCGCCCAGCGCATCGACACCGGCATGTTCCACGTCAACGACGGCACCGTCCACGACGAGCCGCTCGTCCCCTTCGGGGGCGAGAAGAACTCCGGCGTGGGCCGCCTGAACGGCGAGACGACGCTGGATGCGTTCACGACGCTGAAGTGGATCTCGGTGCAGCGGGGGCGGAGCGGGTTTCCGTTCTAGGAAGGCGGTTCCGGGCACAGCAGACATGCATCCAGGTGCACAGTGGATGCATGTCTGCCACGTATCCCATTGCGTAGGCGCGGGGCAAACTCGGCGAGCTGGCTCGCCGGGCCGCGCAGCACGAGCACATCATCCTGACTGACCGAGGTGTCCCGACCGCAGTGCTGATCTCCCCGGCCGAGCTGGAAGATCTGGAGGACGCCCTCGCGCTTGCCCGCCTGGAGCGGGACAGGGCCCTGGGGTGCACAGCACCGCCGCCTGCATCACGGCCCCTGGCGCGTCCTGTGCCGCGTCGATCCGGACACGCCCCCACTCCGCACACACTCCACATCGAGCACGTAGGCCGCACGGCCGTATGACCTGACCGTGAGTCCCCGACGGCAAGACCGCCTTCGAGTTGGTTGCCCTCGCCGGAAGCCGAGGTCATAACCTGGACGGCATGTCAGCGATCCGTCTCCTCGTGCTGGGTGCCGTCCGCCAGCACGGGCGGGCCCACGGCTACCAGGTGCGCAACGACCTGGAGTACTGGGGCGCGCACGAGTGGTCCAACGCCAAGCCCGGCTCGATCTACCACGCCCTGAAGCAGATGGCCAAGCAGGACCTGCTCCACGCGCACGAGATCGCCCCGTCCACCGCGGGCGGCCCCCCGCGCACCGAGTACGAGATCACCGACCAGGGCACCGAGGAGTACTTCCGGCTCCTGCGCGAGGCGCTGACCTCGTACGACCAGAAGATGGACATGAAGTCGGCGGCCATCGGGTTCATCGTGGACCTCCCGAGGGCGGAGGCGGTGGCGCTCCTGAAGGAGCGGACCCGGCGGATCGAGGAGTGGCGCGCCGCCGTCACCGAGCACTACGTCCCCGAGGACGGCCCCGAACAGCTCGGCCACATCGGCGAGATCATGAACCTCTGGATCCACACCGCGGATGCCGAAGCCGAATGGACCCTGGGTCTGATCGGTCGGATCGAGGGCGGCGCGTACACCTTCGCCGGGGAAGGCGACCCCTTCGTCGGCGTCCTGGCCGAGGGCCAGGAGAACCCATACGCGACTGCGGACCGGCGTCCCGAGGACGACCGTTAATCAAGTTTGACTAGAGGGTGGGCGGGTATTAGCCTCCCGCGGGTAGTCAAGTTTGACTAGCAAGGGAGTCTCAGTGGCCGACACGGCGATCACCGTCGAAGGGGCACGCAAGAAGTACGGCGACAAACCCGCACTGGACGGGCTCGACCTCACGGTCGCGCGCGGCGCGGTGCACTCAGTGCTCGGCCCGAACGGTGCCGGCAAGACCACCCTGGTCCGCATCCTCTCCACGCTGCTGCGCCCCGACGCGGGCCGCATCGAGGTGGCGGGCCACGACGTCGTCACGGAGGCGTACGACGTACGGCTGCGGATCGGCCTGCTCGGCCAGCACGCCGCCGTCGACGAGGAGTTGAGCGGCTACCAGAACCTGGAGATGTTCGGCCGCCTGTACCACCTGGGCACCCGCCACGCGCGCGTGCGGGCCGGTGAACTCCTGGAGCGCTTCGGCCTCGCGGACACCGGCCGTAAGGCGGTGAAGCAGTACAGCGGCGGTATGCGGCGCCGCCTCGACCTCGCCGCCTCACTGATCACCGAACCGGAGGTGCTCTTCCTGGACGAACCGACGACCGGCCTCGACCCGCGCGGCCGCGCCGAGGTGTGGGCCTCCGTCCGCTCCCTGGTCGGCGGCGGCACGACGGTCCTGCTCACCACCCAGTACCTGGAGGAGGCCGACCAGCTCGCCGACCGTATCTCGGTCGTCGACCGCGGCCGGGTCGTCGCCGACGGCACGGCCGACGCCCTGAAGGCGCTGACCGGCGGCGACCGCATCGACGTCGTCCTGCGCGACGCCGGCCACCTGGGCGCCGCCGTGGCCGTGCTGCCGGTGCCCAAGGACGACATCACCGTCGACACCGACCGGCGCATGCTCAGTGCGCAGGTCACCGACCGGATGGCGGCACTCTCCGGCGTCGTACGAGCCCTGGAGGAGGCCGGTATCGAGGCGGAGGACATCGCCCTGCGCCGGCCCACGCTCGACGAGGTGTTCCTGCATCTCACCGCAGACCGTGTGAAGGAGGCCGCGTGACCGCATACGCACTGACCGACTCCTGGACCATGACCCGCCGTGAACTCGCCCACTGGGCACGGCAACCGGTCCAGGTCGTCGTCAACGTGGCGTTCCCCGTGATGCTGCTGCTGATGTTCGGTTACCTGGTCGGCGGCGGTCGCGGTGTCAGCGGCGAGTACGTCGACTACCTCGTCCCCGGCATGCTCGCGCTCACCATGGCCTTCGGCCTGGAGGGCACGATGATCGCCGTCACCCAGGACCTCAACAAAGGCGTGATCGACCGCTTCCGGTCGATGCCCATGACCAACGGCGCCATCCTGGTGGGCCGTTCGGTGGCCGACATGCTCCAGTCGGCGCTCGCCCTGGCCGTCCTCATCGGCGTCGGCCTCGCGCTCGGCTGGCGTGCGCACGGCGGTGCGGCGGCCTTCCTCGGGGCGTTGGGCCTGTTGCTGCTGTTCCGCTTCGCGATGCTGTGGATCGGCATCCAGCTGGCCCTGGTGGCCGGAAAGCCGGAGTTGGTGCAGGCCGTGCAGATCCTGGTCTGGCCGGTCGGCTTCCTGTCCAACGCCTTCGCCACACCCGAGGCCATGCCCGGCTGGCTCGGCACGGTCGTCCAGTGGAACCCGATGTCCCACACGGCGACGGCCGTCCGCGACCTGTTCGGCAACCAGGGCGGGGAGGCGGGGCACGTCTGGCCCGCGGTCGTCTGGCCGCTGGTGCTGCTCGCGGTGTTCTTCCCGCTGGCCCTGCGCCGGTTCGCGCGCCTGAGCAAGTAGGGCGGCGCTCCCCGGCAGGGCGTTCGGCAGAAAGTTCGCCGGGGAGTGGAACCCGAAGCCGGTCCGCGGTGTACCAGAAGCAGATACCGGTCACCGCGGATCGGAGGATCCATGGATGTACGTCGATGGCGGCTGCTCCTTGTGGGAGCCCTGCTCGTGTGCCTTCTGGCAGCGTGCAGTGCCGGCACGGAGAGCGTGGACGAGGAGCCGGCGGGGGCACCCGCGAAGAAGAACACGCACGCCCCCGCGTCGTCGGGCTCCTCCTTCACCGCGCCCCCGAACATACCGTCGGCCACCGACCTGCCGGGTGCCTCCTACGACGTGGCCTTCGCCGCGGACGGCAGCGGTTTCACCCTCCGCGCGGACTGCGGCGAGGACCGCTGCCGTCAGTACGTCGCCGTACTCGAGGCGAACGCCGGGCTGTGGCGCCTGGCCGAGTCCCCGCTGCCGGACGTCACGGGCGACCGGGGCCTCACCGCCGGTCTCACCGTGCTCGGCCCGGGCCGCGCCCTGATCACCGACAGCTCCGAGCGGACCGGCGTGCCCAGCCGCACCTGGTTCACCCGCGACAACGGCCGCACCTGGAAACGCGGCACGGCGAAGCCGACGGGCACCACGCCGACCGTGCCCGAGAGCGCCTCTCTCGTCACCGAATGCCTGGCACTGGCGGCCGACGGCAACGAATGCGCCCGCAACAGACTGCTCGTCGTCATGCCGGACACCGGCGAGCACCGGATCCTGACGCATCAGCCGCCGCTCAAGGGAACCTTGGCACCGGCCGGCGACATCGCCGAGAACGCCCTGTTCGCAACAGGCCTGGACCCCGACTCCGGCCTGCCGGCCCTGGTCCTCAGCGAGGACCGCGGCCGCACCTGGCGTCCGACCCACATGACCGGCGTCGCCGAGCGGGCGTGGGCCATGAAGGTGGTCGCGGGCCGGAGCGCGCTGTACGCGGTCCAGCCGGGCCAGCTCCCCAGCCACGAGGAGGTGAAGAACGGCCTGATGACCATCCACGTCAGCACCGACGGCGGCACCACCTGGACCCGGATATGGCGCTATGGGGAGGGAGTCGAGCCGCTCTCCCTCGTCGGCGACCTGCTGGTGGCCGACGACAACAGCCTCGTCGTGTACGGCGAGACCGGCGTGTGGCGCAGTACCGATCAGGCCCGCACGTTCCGCTCCGACAGTCCCACCCGCGGCCCGGCGGGTTCGGTCCGCAGGACCCCGATCGGCTGGCTGTGGACCGACAGCTACGGCAATGGCATCTGCCGGATATCGTCCGACGGCCGCACCTGGCACATCTTCCATCTCGGCGAGGATTGAGCACCGATCCTCGGCGTGCCGAACCCGCCCGGCACAAACGACTTGCACCTCACGTGGCGTGAGGGCGGACCGTGGAGGGCGTACCGAGAAGGGAGCGGAAGTGAGCTACTCCGTGGGACAGGTCGCCGGATACGCCGGAGTCACGGTGCGCACCCTGCACCACTACGACGACATCGGCCTGCTCGTACCGAGCGAGCGCAGCCACGCGGGCCACCGGCGCTACAACGACGCCGACCTCGACCGGCTGCAGCAGATCCTGTTCTACCGCGAGCTCGGCTTCCCGCTCGACGAGGTCGCCGCCCTGCTCGACGATCCGGACGCGGACCCGCGCGCGCATCTGCGCCGCCAGCACGAGCTGCTGACCGCCCGGATCGAGAAGCTGCAGAAGATGGCGGCGGCCGTGGAGCACGCCATGGAGGCACGCAAGATGGGCATCAACCTCACGCCCGAGGAGAAGTTCGAGGTGTTCGGGGACTTCGACCCGGACCAGTACGAGGACGAGGTGCAGGAGCGCTGGGGCGACACCGATGCCTACCGGCAGTCCCAGCAGCGCACGGCTTCATTCACCAAGGAGGACTGGAAGCGCGTCACCGAGGAGTTCGACGCCATCCACCGGCGCATGGCCGACCTGATGGCCTCCGGCACGCCGGCCGACTCCGAGGCGGCCATGGACACGGCGGAGGAACACCGCCGGTTCATCTCCCGCTCGTACTACGACTGCTCGCACGAGATGCACAGCTGTCTCGGCGAGATGTACGTCGCCGACGCCCGGTTCACCGCGACGTACGAGAAGATCCGGCCCGGCCTGGCGGCGTACCTGCGCAACGCGATTCTTGCCAACGCGGCCCGGCACGCCTCGTAAGACCCTGGCCCGGGAACCCTGCTCCCGGGCCAGGACCACCGCCGGCCCACAGCCTCGTCCCAGCCGGCGCACAGTGCATCCGGCGGACACCGGTGGAACCTGGGGTGTACATCTTGCGTTGATAGCTTTGTCCGGCGGAACCGAACGCCGCACTTCCCCCTCACCCCACAGGAGCCCGGAACCGTGACGACGCTTGCCCTCGGACCGAGCTGGCTGGATCCGAACTATCTGCTGGACAACTTCGGGATCTGGGGCCTGCTCCTCATCGTCTTCGCCGAGTCGGGCCTGCTCATCGGCTTCTTCCTGCCGGGTGACTCGCTGCTGTTCACGGCGGGTCTGCTGATCACGTCGAATCAGCTGGACTTTCCGCTGTGGGCCGCGATCGTTCTGATCTGCATCGCCGCGATCCTCGGCGACCAGGCGGGCTACATGTTCGGCAAGAAGGTCGGCCCGTCGCTCTTCACCCGACCGGACTCCCGGCTCTTCAAGCAGGAGAACGTCACCAAGGCGCACGAGTTCTTCGAGAAGTACGGCCCGAAGTCCCTGGTCCTGGCCCGCTTCGTGCCCATCGTGCGGACGTTCACGCCGATCATCGCCGGCGTCAGCGGCATGCGGTACCGCTCGTTCCTCATCTTCAACGTCCTCGGCGGCATCCTGTGGGGGGCGGGCGTCACACTGCTCGGCGCCTGGCTGGGCAACATCGACTTCGTCAAGAGCAACATCGAAGCGATCCTCATCCTGATCGTCTTCGTCTCCGTGCTCCCGATCATCATCGAGTTCTGGCGCGCACGCTCGAAGAACAAGAAGAACCCGCCCCAGCAGCCGCAGCCTCCGGTCCAGCAGCAGGGCCCCCTGATGGACGACGCGACGACCCAGCTGCGCCGCGTGGAGCCGGACCACCAGGAGCAGCCCTACGGCGACCAGCCCTACGGCGACCAGGGCTACCCGCAGCAGGGGCACGACCGGCAGCAGTACGGATACGGCCAGAACCCGCAGCCGTACGCCCAGCAGTATCCGCAGGGGTACCAGCAGGGTTACCAGCAGCAGCCGTACGGTTCGCAGCAGGACTACCAGCAGCAGCCCTACGGTTCGCAGCAGGACTACCAGCAGGGCCAGGACCAGTACCCGTACGACCCTTACCGACAGAGCTGAAGGAGCCCGGGCGCTAGAAACCTCGCGTCCGCTTGGCGGCCTTCCGCCCCTCGGCGGAGCCGCCCGGCAGACGGAGGAACAACCGTGAGATCTCCGACCCGAGGTTCACCCCGATGGCGATGGCCATCGCAAGCGCGGCGGCCTTGGTGAGCGACCCCAGCCCTTCGTCGACCTCGTTCTGCGCAATCGACAGCAGACCGAAGTACGTTGCGGAACCGGGCAGCAGCGGCCCGATCGCCGCCGTGGTGTACGGCAGCGCGGACGCGAACCGGTACCGGGACAGCAGCTGCCCGAACAGCCCCACCAACCCCGCCGCCACCGCAGTGGAGGCAACCGGTGACAGGTCACCGGCGTAGTGCATCGCGCCGTACACCGACCACGCGACACCCCCGTTGAGGGTCACGGCGAGCACGGTGGCCCGTTCCTGCTGGAGCAGCACGGCGAACGTCAGCGACAGCAGCATCGACGCGGTGATCTGCACGACCGGCCGCTCGGCGATGCTCATCGCCGCGTCGGGGGTGAGCTGGGCGCCCAGCTGGACGCCGAAGTACAGCATCACCAGCACCCCGACGACGATGCCGACGAAGAGGTACATGACCTCCAGCAGCCGTGCCGCCGCGGTGATGTAGAAGCCGGTCAGGCCGTCCTGCACGCCCGCCACCAGCGCCCGCCCGGGCAGCAGCGCGAACAGCCCACCGGTGATGACCGCGGACGCCTTCACATCGACGTGTGCCAGCGTGAGCGCGACCCCCATCGCGGCCGGCGGCATCGCGGCGACCACGAACTGGTAGAACTCCGGCAACCCGCGCCCCGCGCACAGCCACGCCAGCCGGTCGCCGAGCATCGCGCCGAGCGCGGCCGCGAAGAACACGATCGCGTCACCGCCGACGAGCACCGAGGCCGCACCCGCGAGCAGCCCGCTCGCCGCGGTCAGCACCCAGGTGGGGTAGGGATGCCGGTTGCGGCGGATCTCCGCGAGGCGCCGGTAGGCCTCCTCCAGGGAGATGTGGCTCTCCGGGTCGCTCAGGTCGTCCACGAGCTGGTACACGGCCGCCAGCCGGGTGTAGTCGGTGCCCCGGCGGCGTACCGTCCGCGACGCCGTCACCGGATCGTCGACGAGGGACGGCTGGTACGAGATCGACAGCAGGGTGAAGGTGACGTTGGGCTCGCAGCGGTCCAGGCCGTAGGAGCGGCAGACCGCGAACATCGCCGCCTCCACGTCCTCGGCGCCCTCACCGCCCGCGAGCAGCAGCTCGCCGATACGCAGCGTCAGGTCGAGCACACGCGGAACGGCCGGACCGCCCTCTTCCGCCTTCGGTCCCGGCTCAGGCGCGGGCCGCTCGGCCACCGGCAGCCGCAGCATCGTGCGCATCCGGTCCTGCCAGGGCACGTCCTTGGTCAGCCGGACCACGGGCACACCGGTCGCCGGCGTGAACGCGGCCGGCGCGCCGCGGGCGCTGTAGGTGCTCGGCGGACTGAACGCCGACCCCTCCGGCTCGGCGTCGGCCGGCGACGGGACGTCCAGCCCCTCGGGTACGGCGAACTCGGACGAGGTCTCCGACTCGGCCCCCTGCCTCGGCACGGCCAGGCCCTGGGGGATCGCGAACTCCGAGGTGACCTCGGGATCGAACGTCGTCCGTGCCTCGTCCGACTGCGGCTTGCGGTTCTCCGCGTCCGTCACTTGAAGCAGTGCTCCCTGTACGACATCCAGCAGACGTACGACACCCAACAGGCCTCAGTATGCGCACGGACACGCGGACGGGCCGCACACGTGCGCGTGCGGCCCGTTACGGGGATACGAGGCTCAGTGACCGCCCTGCTCCTTGAACCGCTTGTACGACCGCTCGATCTCGGCCTCGGCCTCGGTCCGGCCCACCCAGTTGGCGCCCTCGACGGACTTGCCGGGCTCCAGGTCCTTGTAGACCTCGAAGAAGTGCTGGATCTCCAGGCGGTCGAACTCGGACACGTGGTGGATGTCCCGCAGGTGCTCCACGCGCGGGTCGTGGGCGGGCACGCACAGCAGCTTGTCGTCGCCGCCGGCCTCGTCCGTCATGCGGAACATGCCGATCGCACGGCACTGGATGAGGCAGCCGGGGAAGGTCGGCTCGTCCAGGATGACCAGCGCGTCCAGCGGGTCGCCGTCCTCGCCGAGGGTGTTCTCGACGAAGCCGTAGTCGGCCGGGTAGCTGGTCGAAGTGAACAGGCGGCGGTCCAGGCGGATACGACCGGTCTCGTGGTCCACCTCGTACTTGTTCCGCGAACCCTTCGGAATCTCGATCGTGACGTCGAACTCCACCGGTGGCTCCTCCATGATCAGCACACAGTTCTGGTGGTTAAGTGTCCCTCACGCAGCTGTGTGATCGCGAAAGGGGCTGGTGGTCGTGCCTGAGCTGAGGCCTTGGCGAGCCGCGAAACCGCGTCTGGCACGGGTCGCGAACGCCGTACGCCCCCGCTTTGCGCGGGTCACGGCCGTGACCGGTCCGCGGGTCACGCGGCTGGTACGCGCCACGAAACCGCAGGTCACACGGGTCGCGACGGCGAAGACCTGGCAGTACACCACGGGCGCCGCCACCGTCGGCCTGGCGCTGGCCGTTGTCGTGGTGACCGCCGCGGGGCCCTGGGACTCCTCAGGCCAGCGTACGGCGGAGCGGGAGTGGGCCGCCGCCCGGGAGGGCGGGGGTGGCACAGATCACGGCAGCCGTTCGGGTACATCCGACGCGGCGGCGGGCGCGCCCCAGCCCGCCCCCAGCGCGGCCTCCGTCCTGACCGGCCTGGGCCGCGCCGCGAACACGGTCAAGTCGGCCCCCGCCCGCCAGGCCCTGACCGGCGTCCTGAACCCACTCCTGAACGACCCCGCGCTCGGCGCCCGCCGCGCGGCCGCGGTCGTCGACGTGACCACGGGCAAGCACCTGTACGGCACCGGCACCCACGACGCGCTCACCCCCGCCTCCACCACGAAGATCGCCACCGCTGTCGCCGCCCTCTCCGCCCTGGGCCCCGACCACCGCCTCACCACCCGCACCGTCTACGAACCCGACACCGAGGAACTCATCCTGGTCGGCGGCGGCGACCCCACACTCACCGCCCGCAAGGGCAGCCGGGGCCTGGCCGACCTGCGCACACTCGCCCGGAAAACGGCCGCCGCCCTGAAGCAGCGCGACGTACGCCAGGTGACCCTCTCGTACGACACCACCCTCTACGCCGGACCCGAACGTCACCCCATCGGCGTCAACGACAACCTCGCCCCCGTCACCGCCCTGATGGCCGACGAGGCCCGTACGGACGGCTCGACGAGCGGCCCGGCACCCCGGGTGACGGATCCGGCGGCGGAGGCGACCCGGACGTTCGCGGGCTTCCTGCGGGACCACGGCATCAGGACGACGTCCCCGGGCCCGTCCAAGGCGACGGACCGGGCCGACGCCCTCGCCACGGTCTCCTCACCCCCGCTCTCGGCGCTGGTCGAGCGGATGCTGACCAACAGCGACAACGACATCGCCGAGGCCCTCGCCCGCCACACCGCCGTCGCGACCGGCGAGCGCGCCGACTTCGCCGGGGCGGGCCGCGCCATGCAGACCCAGCTGAGGAAGCTCGGCCTGCCGCTGAAGGGCGCCGTCCTCAGGGACGGCAGCGGTCTGAACCGCGACAACAGGCTGACCGTGGACCTGATCACCGCCCTGTTGCTGAAGGCGGCGGATCCCGCCCGCCCCGCGCTGCGCCCCACCCTCACGGGCCTCCCGGTCGCCGGCTTCACCGGCACGCTGTCCGACCGCTACGGCGACGGCGCGGCCGGCATCGTCCGCGCCAAGACCGGCACCCTCACGGGCGTGAACGCCCTCGCCGGAACGGTCGTGAACCAGGACGGCCGCCTGCTCGCCTTCGCCTTCCTGGCCACCGGCACCACGGACCCGACGGCGGCTCAGACGGCCCTGGACCGCGCAGCGACGGCCCTGGCGGCATGCGGCTGCCGCTGAGCCCTGCACGGCCGTGCACCACAGTGCCGGAACGAGCCTCAGCCGCTGCCGGCCCCTATGGCCTGCCCCCAGGGGGAGCGCTCACGTACCGTTGATGCATGACGAGCATCGGTGGTGCCGCATCTGCTGGGATGGTCGACTGGAATCTCGCGGTGGCGACCGCGACCCGGCTCGTACGGCCGGGCCCCGAAGTGAGCCGTGACGAGGCCCGGGCCGTCGTCGCGGAACTCCGCCGGCACGCCAAGGCGTCGGAGGAACACGTCCGGGGCTTCACCCGGATGGGCACCGAGGAGACCCACGACACCCCGGTCCTCGTCGTCGACCGCCCCGGCTGGGTGCGGGCGAACGTCGCCGGGTTCCGGGAGATCCTCAGGCCGCTCCTCGACAAGATGCAGGAGCGCCGTGGCAGCAGCCCGGGCGGCGCGGTCCTCGGCGCCGTCGGCGGCAAGGTCACCGGCGTCGAACTCGGCATGCTGCTGTCCTTCCTGGCCTCCCGCGTCCTCGGCCAGTACGAGACCTTCGCGCCGGCCACCCGCGAGCTCCCGGCCGGCGCGAACGGCGGCGGCCGGCTGCTGCTCGTCGCCCCGAACATCGTGCACGTGGAGCGCGAACTCGACGTGGAGCCCCACGACTTCCGCCTGTGGGTGTGCCTGCACGAGGAGACCCACCGCACGCAGTTCTCCGCGGTGCCCTGGCTGCGCGATCACCTGGAGGGCGAAATCCAGTCGTTCCTGGGGGAGACCGACGTCGACCCCGTGACCGTCCTGGAACGCATCCGGGAGGCCGCCCAGTCCCTCGTCGGGGGCCGTCCCGAGGGCGAGGAGGACGACGGCGGCCGGTCGCTGGTCGACCTCGTGCAGACGCCGTCGCAGCGGGAGATCCTCGGCCGTCTCACCGCGGTGATGTCCCTCCTGGAGGGCCACGCCGACTTCGTGATGGACGGGGTCGGTCCCGAGGTCGTGGGGAGCGTCGCGGAGATCCGGGAGAAGTTCCAGCAGCGCCGCGCCAAGGGCGCCTCCCGGCTGGATCTCGCCCTGCGCAAGCTGCTCGGTCTGGACGCCAAACTCAGGCAGTACCGGGACGGCGAACGCTTCGTACGGGCCGTCGTCGACGAGGTCGGCACGGACGGCTTCAACCGCGTGTGGACCTCCCCGAACACCCTCCCCACCAAGTCGGAGATCGCCAAACCGGCGGACTGGATCGCACGGGTGCACCGCCGGAGCGAGGCGTGAAACCCGGGGAGAGGTCGTGAGCCGGAGCCGGCCGACGGCAGGCAAACGCCCCTTCAATCACTCGTCCGAGGGACCGTGAGGCATGGGTAGGCGTGCAATGCTCGGGGAACGGCCCGGTTCTGTCACCATCTACACACTCTGAGTGACCGGACTCGGGCTCAACCCCGACAACTTCATGAAGGGAACCGGACATGGGTCCCCATCCTGCGGTCGCGGCGATACGCCTGGCGGTCCGCCGCGTACTCCACGACATCCTCAGCGAACACACCCCCACCACCGACCGGACCGCACACGAGCGTCCACCGTCGCCGCTCGTACTCGTGGCCTGCTCCGGCGGCGCCGACTCCATGGCGCTCGCCTCCGCCCTCGCGTTCGAGGCACCCAAACTCGGCATCCGCGCGGGCGGCATCACCGTCGACCACGGCCTGCAGCCCGGCTCCGGCATGCGCGCCGAGGAAGTCGTCCTGCGCCTGCGCGAACTCGGCCTGGACCCCGTCGAGTCCGCCGCCGTCACCGTCGGCCGCGAGGGCGGCCCGGAAGCCGCGGCCCGCGACGCCCGCTACGCCGCCCTCGACGCCGCTGCCGTGCGCCTCGACGCCGCTGCCGTCCTGCTCGGCCACACCCGCGACGACCAGGCCGAAACCGTCCTGCTCGGCCTCGCCCGCGGCTCCGGCATCCGCTCCCTGTCCGGAATGGCCGCGGTCTCGGGGGCCGGCGGCCGTTACCGCCGCCCCTTCCTCCAGCTCGACCGGCAGACCGCCCGCAAGGCCTGCATGGTCCAGTCCCTCCCCGTCTGGGACGACCCCCACAACGCGGACCCGGCGTACACCCGGTCGCGGCTGCGCCACGAGGGCCTGCCCGCCCTGGAGAAGGCGCTCGGCAAAGGCGTCGTGGAGGCGCTCGCCCGTACGGCCCAGCTCTCCCGCGACGACGCCGACGCCCTCGACGCCTGGGCCGGCCAGGTCGAGGCCTCCGTCCGGGACGCCGCCGGCCGTCTGGAGTGCGACAAGCTGTACGTCCTCCCGCCCGCCGTACGCCGCCGGATCCTGCGCCGGGCGGCCATCGAGGCCGGTGCCCCGGCCGGTTCGCTGTTCGCCCGCCACATCGAGGAAGTCGACCGGCTGATCACCGGTTGGCGCGGTCAGGGAGCCATCAATCTTCCGGGCAAAGTCGTCGCCCAGCGGCAGGGTGGCAGACTGGTGATTCGGCAAGGCTGAATCCGGACCCCCACCGACGGCTCGGGCAGCCGGTGGGACGACCGAAAGTGATGCGGGTGGACGCGAAAGACATGGGTGCCGACCTTCAGCAGGTACTCATCACCAAGGAAGAGATCGACGCGAAGCTGGCCGAGCTGGCCGCGAAGATCGACGCGGAGTACGCGGGCAAGGACCTGTTGATCGTCGGCGTCCTCAAGGGCGCGGTGATGGTGATGGCCGATCTCGCCCGGGCACTGTCCACCCCCGTCACCATGGACTGGATGGCCGTCTCCTCCTACGGCGCGGGCACCCAGTCCTCCGGTGTGGTGCGGATCCTCAAGGACCTCGACACCGACATCAAGGGCAAGCACGTCCTCATCGTCGAGGACATCATCGACTCCGGCCTGACCCTGTCCTGGCTGCTGTCCAACCTCGGCTCCCGCGAGCCTGCCTCCCTGAAGGTGTGCACGCTGCTGCGCAAGCCCGAGGCCGCCAAGGTCGCCATCGACGTGGAGTGGGTCGGCTTCGACATCCCCAACGAGTTCGTCGTGGGCTACGGCCTCGACTACGCCGAGAAGTACCGCAACCTCCCGTTCGTCGGTACGCTCGCGCCCCACGTCTACGGCGGCTGAGCCACCCGGGCCAAAGCCCCGCAGGATGATCGGGAACCCCGGCGGGCCTCGCGCCGTTGGAGCATGCAGACGGGAACGCCAGCCGTCCTGTGCGGCTTCGCGCAACAATGCTGGGGTACCGTCAGAAGAACTGTCTTATCAAACTCACTGTGGCAGGAGGGACGGGGCGGCACCGCTCCGTATGGATGGACGTGAAGCGATACTTCCGTGGGCCGGTCATGTGGATCGTGCTGGCCGTCCTTGCCGTGGTCGTGTTGATGCAGGTCGTCGGCTCGTCCGGCGGCTACAAGACGGTGGACACCGGCCAGGTCGTCCAGGCGATCAATGACAACAGGGTCGAAGCGGCCAAGCTGACCACCGGCGACGAGCAGACCATCAAGGTCACGCTCAAGGACGGCGAAAAGGTCGAGGGCAGCTCGAAGATCCAGGCGAGCTACATCGGCGACCAGGGCGTGACCATCGCCAACACGCTGCAGACCAAGTACCAGGACAAGCAGATCCCGGACGGCTACACGGTATCGCCGTCCAAGCAGAACCCGTTGGTCGGGATTCTGCTCTCCCTGCTCCCCTTCGTCCTCATCGTGGTCGTCTTCCTGTTCCTGATGAACCAGATGCAGGGCGGCGGCTCCCGAGTGATGAACTTCGGGAAGTCCAAGGCCAAGCTCATCACCAAGGACACCCCGAAGACGACGTTCTCGGACGTCGCGGGGGCCGACGAGGCCGTCGAGGAACTCCAGGAGATCAAGGAGTTCCTCCAGGAGCCGGCCAAGTTCCAGGCCGTCGGCGCCAAGATCCCCAAGGGCGTGCTCCTCTACGGCCCGCCCGGCACCGGCAAGACGCTGCTCGCGCGTGCCGTCGCGGGCGAGGCCGGCGTCCCCTTCTACTCGATCTCCGGTTCCGACTTCGTCGAGATGTTCGTCGGTGTCGGTGCCTCCCGGGTCCGTGACCTGTTCGAGCAGGCCAAGGCGAACGCCCCCGCGATCGTCTTCGTCGACGAGATCGACGCGGTCGGCCGCCACCGCGGCGCCGGCCTCGGCGGCGGTCACGACGAGCGCGAGCAGACCCTGAACCAGCTGCTCGTCGAGATGGACGGCTTCGACGTGAAGGGCGGCGTCATCCTGATCGCCGCCACCAACCGGCCCGACATCCTCGACCCGGCGCTGCTGCGCCCCGGCCGCTTCGACCGGCAGATCGCGGTCGACCGTCCGGACATGCAGGGCCGCCTGGAGATCCTCAAGGTCCACCAGAAGGGCAAGCCGGTCGCACCCGACGTCGACCTGTCGGCCGTCGCCCGGCGCACGCCCGGCATGACCGGTGCCGACCTGGCGAACGTGCTGAACGAGGCCGCGCTGCTGACGGCCCGCAGCGACCAGAAGCTGGTCGACAACAAGATGCTCGACGAGGCCATCGACCGCGTCGTGGCGGGCCCGCAGAAGCGGACCCGGATCATGTCGGACAAGGAGAAGAAGATCACCGCGTACCACGAGGGCGGTCACGCCCTGGTCGCGGCGGCCTCCCCGAACTCCGACCCGGTCCACAAGATCACGATCCTGTCCCGCGGCCGCGCCCTCGGCTACACGATGGTGCTGCCCGACGAGGACAAGTACTCGACCACGCGCAACGAGATGCTCGACCAGCTGGCCTACATGCTGGGCGGCCGCGCGGCCGAGGAGCTGGTCTTCCACGACCCGACCACCGGTGCTGCGAACGACATCGAGAAGGCCACCAACCTGGCCCGCGCGATGGTCACGCAGTACGGCATGACCGAGCGTCTGGGCGCGATCAAGTTCGGCGGCGACAACAGCGAGCCGTTCCTCGGACGTGAGATGGCTCACCAGCGCGACTACTCGGAAGAGGTCGCCGCGCTGGTCGACGAAGAGGTCAAGAAGCTCATCGAGACCGCGCACAACGAGGCCTGGGAGATCCTGGTCGAGAACCGCGACGTCCTCGACAACCTCGTCCT
Source organism: Streptomyces sp. NPDC059866 (assembly GCF_042731325.1). Lineage (NCBI taxonomy): Bacteria > Bacillati > Actinomycetota > Actinomycetes > Kitasatosporales > Streptomycetaceae > Streptomyces > Streptomyces sp. NPDC059866. Next base: position 228,173 of record NZ_JBHWJT010000009.1, read on the forward strand.
GGCTCTTCTCGAGAAGGAGACCCTGGGCAAGGAGGAGATCGCCGAGATCTTCGCCCCGATCGTCAAGCGGCCGCCGCGCCCCGCGTGGACCGGCTCCTCCCGCCGTACGCCCTCCACCCGTCCGCCGGTGCTCTCCCCGAAGGAGCTCGCACTGACGAACGGCGCCAACGGCGCGACGGCGGCGATCACCGCGAAGACCACGGCGGCGGAGCCCGCCCCGGCGGCCGAGCCGGCCACCCCGGAGGACCGCCCCGAAGTCTGAGCCCGGACCGCCCCGGCGGTCCCGCAGGCCCGGAATGGATGCCGCGTTCCCCAGGTTCTAGCCTGGGGACGCGGCATCGTCGTATGCCCGCAGAGAGGACGCGTGTCCCCACGCGTGACAGCACAGGAACGAGGCACCACATGACCGACCCCGTGACGCTGGACGGCGAGGGCATCATCGGCGAGTTCGACGAGAAGCGCGCCGAGAACGCCGTACGCGAACTCCTGATCGCGGTCGGCGAGGACCCGGACCGTGAGGGGCTCAGGGAGACGCCGGGGCGGGTGGCGCGGGCGTACAAGGAGATATTTGCGGGGCTGTGGCAGAAGCCCGAGGACGTGCTGACGACGACGTTCGACATCGGGCACGACGAGATGGTCCTCGTGAAGGACATCGAGGTGTACTCGACCTGTGAGCACCATCTGGTGCCGTTCCGGGGCGTCGCTCACGTCGGATACATTCCGGCCACCAGCGGCAAGATCACCGGACTGTCCAAGCTGGCCCGTCTCGTGGACGTCTACGCCCGTCGGCCGCAGGTGCAGGAACGACTCACCACGCAGATCGCGGACTCCCTGATGGAGATCCTGGAACCGCGCGGGGTGATCGTCGTCGTGGAGTGCGAGCACATGTGCATGTCGATGCGGGGCATCCGCAAGCCCGGCGCGCTGACCATCACGTCCGCCGTGCGGGGTCAGCTGCGGGACGCCGCGACGCGGAACGAGGCCATGAGCCTCATCATGGCCCGCTGACAGTTCCGCACGCCGTGAGGGGCGCGGGGCTGTATCGATGTGCGGCTCCGCCGTGGGCGCGACCAGCCCCCACCGGCCCGCAGCTTCAGCACCGCGCTTCCAGCGGAGAGCTCAGGCCGCCGGCGCCGCTCCCGTGTTGTCGTGGTCGTCGTCCTCCGGGAGCTTGCAGACGCGCTCCAGGAAGATGGCGGCCGCTATGACGCCGATGCCGGCCAGCACCGAGAAGCCGGCGTAGAAGGCCTGGTCGCGGCGGGCGGGAATGTCGAGGGACTCCAGCAGGAAGGCACCTGTGCCGCCGTACATCCCGGCGACGAGGGCGGCGACCAGGGCGCTGGCCTGGCCGAAGACGACCGCGCGGGCCGCCATCAGGGGGTCGACGCCCTTGGCGCCGGGGCGGCGTTCGCGCTGGGCCTTCAGGCGGGCGCGCAGTGAGAGCGCCGTGGCGAGCAGGATCGCCGCGATCACCGCCAGGACGACGGGGGCGGCAAGAGGGACGCTGGGGAGCGTCCCGATCGAGTTCCACAGGCGGGCGCCCGCCCAGGACAGCACCCCCGCGACGACGAACACGCCGATCAGCACCCTGATGCGCAGCTCTCTCACGGTGTCCCTTCAGCTCCCCGGGCCGTGGCCTGTGGTGACCCGGCCGGTCAGGTTGTCCATGTGTCGTCGCGACGTGGTCGTCTTGACCTTAACGACTACTCGGGCAGCCGGAGTTCCAGGTCCGCACGGGGTGCCACGCCGTCGCCGGTGACCGTGCCGAGGAGGTCGGCGACGGCGCCGCGGCCGGGGAGCTGGGCATCGGGGTCGAGGTCGTGCCAGGGGGCGAGGACGAAGGCGCGTTCGTGGGCGCGGGGGTGGGGGAGGGTGAGGTGCGGGTCGTCGGAGACGATCTCCGCGTACGAGACGATGTCGACGTCGAGGGTGCGCGGGCCCCAGTGCTCGTCCCGGACCCGGTGGAAGGCCTCCTCGACCGCGTGCGCCCGCTCCAGGAGGGAGGACGGGGGGAGGGTGGTCTTCAGGAGCACGACCGCGTTGAAGTACGAGGGCTGGCTGCCGGGCTCGACGCCCCACGGCTCGGTCTCGTAGACGGGGGAGACCGCCTTGACGCGCACGCCCGGTGTGTCCTCGAGGGCGTCGATGGCGCCCTGGAGGGTCTCCAGGCGGTTGCCGAGGTTGGATCCGATGGAGATCACGGCCCATTTGGGGTTGTGCAGGGTCGTGTCGGCAGCGTCCACCTTCTCTACGACGGAGGCGGGTACCGGCTGTACGGTCGGGTCGCTGTGACCCTCGGTGAACGAGGCAGTCATACTCGGCTCCGGGTGATGGTGACGGTCACGTCGTCGAAGGGGACGGTGATCGGCGCGTCCGGTTTGTGGACGCAGACCTCGACCTCCTTGACCCCTTCGTGCTTCAGACAGGTCTGGGCGATGCGCTCGGCGAGCGTCTCGATGAGGTTCACGGGCTCGCCCTCGACGACGGCCACGACCTCCTCCGCCACGATGCCGTAATGCACGGTCTTCGCCAGGTCGTCGTCGGCGGCGGCCGACCGGGTGTCCAGGCCCAGAACGAGGTCCACGAGGAAGGTCTGGCCCTCCTCGCGCTCCTTGGGGAACACACCGTGGTGCCCGCGGGCCTTCAGGCCGCGCAGCGCGACACGATCCACGCGAATCACTCCTGCAATCGTCGGTTGCGGCCGGTCCGAACCGGGTGCGGGCGGCACACCGGCCTGAACCGAATCTACCTGCGGGCACTGACAGCTCCAGGCCACAGGGGCGCCGGCCCGGTTCGGGGCCTGGAGGTTTCATCGAGTGTTTTCCCCGGGGAACCCGGCGGCTCATGGGGTGGTAGCCGCGCATACCCCGGAGTAGGTGATTCCAACCACTCCTTGGTCTCTTCGGCCCTTGGGGGGCGCCTACCCACTCAGGCAGGTGTGTCGTCGTCCTCGGTCTCGTCGGTTTCGGCCAGAACGGGGGAGGCGTGGTGTGACCAGAGCTTCCAGCCGGCGGGTGTGCGGCGGAACACGTTCGTCGCGACCACCAGCTGGCCGACGAGCGGGCCGGGTCCGTTGCCGTCCTCGGGGGCGGGGCCGCCGCTGAGGATGTTCTCGGTGCAGGTGACCAGGGCGGTGTCGCCGGTGACGGAGACATGGACGTCGGTGAGGAAGAACTGGATGTAGTCGGTGTTCGCCATGATCAGCGCATACGACCTGAGGACCTCGCCGCGGCCGGTGAGCACGGGCCAGCCGGGGTGCACGCAGGAGACCACGCCGGTGTCCGCGGGATCGTGGTAGGTCTCGTCGACGCCCAGGTCGGACGGGGTGAGCCAGAGCGAGGACACCTCTTCGAAGTCGCCCCGCTCCAGTGCCTCGTAGAAGGCCGTGTTGGCGAGTTCGACCTGTTCGACGTCGGTGTGGGGGGCGCTCACCGGGCTCCTTCCACGGCGCGCGCGACCCGTACCGCGTCGGCCGTTGCCCGCACCTCGTGCACCCGCACCGCCCAGGCGCCGGCGTGCGCCGCCAGCGCGGAGACAGCGGCCGTTGCGGCATCGCGCTCCCGGGCCGGCGGCGGGGCGCCCTCGGGACCGGCGAGGACACGGCCGAGGAACCGCTTGCGGGAGGCGGCGACCAGCAGCGGGTGGCCGAGGGTGCGCAGGCGGTCCAGATGGGCGAGCAGAGTGAGGTCGTGCTCGGCCTCCTTGGAGAAGCCGAGGCCGGGGTCGACGACGATGCGGTCGGGTGCGACACCGCCCTCCAGGACGGCCTCCACGCGCGCGTGCAGCTCGTCGACGACTTCGGTGACGACGTCGTCGTACACGCCCTTGACGTTGCCGCCCTCCAGGAAGCCGCGCCAGTGCATGACGACGAAGGGGGCGCCGGTCTCCGCGACGACACGGACCATCGCGGGGTCGGCGAGGCCGCCGCTGACGTCGTTGACGAGGGCGGCGCCGGCGGCGAGGGCCTGTTCGGCGACGGAGGCGCGCATGGTGTCGACGGAGACGACGACACCTTCGGAGGCCAGGCCGCGGACGACGGGGACGACCCGCCGCAGTTCCTCGGCCTCGTCGACGCGGGTGGCGCCGGGGCGGGTGGACTCGCCGCCGACGTCCACCAGGTCGGCGCCCTCGGTGACGAGGTCGAGGCCGTGCTTGACGGCCGCGGTGGTGTCGAACCAGCGGCCGCCGTCGGAGAAGGAATCGGGGGTCACGTTCACGACTCCCATGACCGCGCAGCGGTCCCATTCCGGAAGGCCCGCGATACGCCCGCGTCCGCTCTGCTTGCTCATACGTTCAGCGTAGGCCCCCGGTGGGCGGGGCCTCTCCACGTGGGTGTGCGGCCCGGCGGTCCCGGCGTCGTGCGGCCCGAGCGGAAGCTCCGGGTGCTGGAGGGGGTGGGGCCTCCGCTCGGGCCTGTCCCGGTCAGGCCGCGCGCATGCCCCGCTCCGTGACGGCGTACGCGCAGGGGCGCGGGGTGGCGAGGCGGATGCGCGGCAGGTATCCCTCGGCCCCGCCGAGGTCGCCGAGGTCGCCGAGGTCATGGACGCGTCGGACCCGGGTTGCGTAACCGGCACGCTCGATGCGCCTGGCCGGCCGGCGCACGCTGCGCATCGCGCGGCCGGCGAGGGAGAAATCCGCGCCGTCCACCACCGCCTCGTCGCCCGGCTCGAGGGCGTCCAGGCCGGTCTCGCGGGTCCACACCTCGCGGCCGGTCTCGGAGCAGCCCGTGACGGCCGGGGTCCAGGAGTGCGCCCGGGCCTCGTCCATGAAGCGTTCGATGGCGCCCGGCCAGGCCTCGACATCGCCGATGGGGTCACCGTCGGCGAGCATCACCCCGGACGCCACGCGGTAGGTCACCGCCGCCTTGCCGCTGGGCGAGAAGACGACGGACTCGTCCCGGCGCAGTGCGAAGCGGCCGGGGGAGTCGCGGCCGCCGTGCCGGTCCAGCAGGGCGCGCAGCCGGGCCTCGTCGTCCTGTGTGAGCCGGGCGGCCGGGTGTGCCGGGTGTTCGGGGCGCAGGGCGAGACAGATCGTGGTGACGGCGGTGAGCAGGCCGAGCGCTCCGAGGGAGACGGCGACGGTCCAGGACGTGTCGTCCTGGTACCGGACCGGGCCCTCGAAGCCGAACAGGCCGTACAGGACATGGGCGATGCGGTCCGCCAGGGACGGGTCGCCGATCATCGTGCGGGAATGTGCGCTGACGACGACCAGCCCGAGGGCGAGTGAACCGGCGCCCATGAGCACGAAGTTGGCGAGGGCCCGCCACCGGCTGCGCGGGTCGGGCAGGGCCGCGAACTGCTCGCGGTGGCGCAGCAACGGCGCGAGCAGCGCGAGGGAGACGACCACGCCGACAACGGAGTGCCGGTACGTGAACTGCGCGGCAGCCCCGGCCGGCAGCAGCGCGACGGCCGCGCGCCACGCCCGGCGTTTGCCCTGTTTGAGACCGTGGGCGAGCAGCAGCAACAGCACGCCCGTGCTGAGCGAGAGCGCCGCCGCGAACGGGCCGAGAGCGCCGGGCAGCACCTCGGCGAGGGCGTGCACACGGCTGTGCCGGAAGCGCGGAAAGACGCTCGCGGCGATGTCCAGGAGGCCCACAAGGGCACACGCCCTGGCGACGAGGACGGGAACGGCCTCCGGGCGCGGAACCCGGAACAGCCGCCGCACCCTTGTCCCTTCTTCCTTGACAGACATCGCATCCCGTAGTTCTGGTCGTAGGTCTGCTCGTTGTTCTGCGAGAGACCGTGAAACCGGTGCCGATTCGGGCATCCGGCGACATTGCGCCCTCTAGGACGGTGGGATCCGGGGTCAGGTTCACTCCCGTTCGCCGAAGCCCTTTCACAGTCCAGGGGAGGGGAGCCCGGTGAACTCCCGCAGGCCAGACAGCCCATGTGCTGTGAATGCATCGGAGTGGCTGTGTTTTTACCGCCCGGGCCACCATGATTCGCCTACGCGCGGTAAGTTTCTGGCCATGCCACGTGGACGTCATCGCCATTCACCGCCCTTGCACAGGCTGCTGCCTCCGTCGGCGATCGCAGGCGTCTCCCTCGTCTGCGCCCTCGGCCCCTGGGTGTTCACGGAGCCGACGGTGCTCCGTGGGCTGGCGGCGGCCGCCGCGGTGACGGCTGTCGCCGGTGCCGTCGTTCTGCGCCGCTGGGACACGCAGGCGGGCAAGCAGGTCGCCGACCTCACGCGCGCGCGTGCGAGCGATGAGTGGCGGCACGAGGAGCGCGTCGCCGAGCTGGAGACCGACCTGGAGGAGTCGCGGGAACTGCGCGTCAAACTCGAGCAGCGACTGCGGGCGAAGCGCGCCGAACTGGCGGGCCTGCGCAACGAGCACGCGGCACTGCTGCGCCGGTACGCCACCGCGGAGACCGAGCGTGCCAGCGCCCTGGAAGGCCGCCGCCTGCTGGAGATAGAGGCCGCGACCCCCGCGCCTGCGCTGCCGCCCGCACCGACGACGGAGGAGACCGAGGCCGTGGCAGCCCCGGCCGACCCCGACGAGGCCACTGACACCGACGCCACCGACGAGACCGTGGAACAGCAGGCGACGGCTTCCGGACTGTTCTCCCCGGAGGGCTCCCGGCTGTTCCTGCGGGCGCGGGCGGCGCTGGTCCGGTTCGACGCCGACACGGAGGCGTCTCCCAAGGAGCACGCCGACCAGGAGGCGTCCCCCAAGGAGCCGGCCGCCGACGCCGAGCGGGTCACCGGTGCGGAGGCCGCGCAGGAGGACGAAGCGCGGGGGAAGTCCGAGGCGGCCGACGGGCACGAGCGCGCGGCCGCCACCACCACGGCCGACACGGCCCCCTCCGATGACAACGCTGCCGCGGCCCCCGCGGAGTCCGTCCCGGCCACGGCCAGGCCCGCCGCGCCCGTGCAGCAGCCCTCCGGTCACTTCACCGTGCCGACCGCGGTGGCCGTCGTACCGGCCTCCGCTCCGGTGCGCCGTCCGACGGCCGAGGGCGGGTTCGACTTCTTCGGTACAAAGGCGAACACGTCCGCGGCGCTGGAGGCCGTGCAGAACGAGGACCTCGCCGATGTGGTCGGTCAGGAGGCGCTCGACCTGCACAAGGCGGAGGCCGAGGCCGAGTTCAAGCCGGCCGGCGAGGAGTCGCGCGGCATCGGCCAGGTGATCGACCTGACGGCGCACGACGAGACCGAGCAGATCGACATGCAGGGACTGCGCGGACTGCGCAGCGCCGTCTCCTGAAACAGCCGCCCTGAGCAGGGGGTTGCCTGAACGCCGTGGCCGGCGCCGCCAAGCCGGGCACGGCGTTCTTCACGCCATCCACCGGTCCGGTCGTGCCCCCTTGCGCCCCGTCCGTGACCGCTCCGCCTGTGCCCGCAGCAGCTCCGCGGCTTCCCCAGCGTCCCGCAGCCGCGCCGTGACGGTCTTGTTGGCTCCGGTGTCCACATGCACGTCCGCAACGCGCCACAGCCGCATCCAGGGCCCTTGAGCGAGCCGTACGCTCTGGACCTTCGCGTGCGGTACGAGCGCCAGGCTGCGCCGCAGGAGTCCGTGCCGGGCCGCGAACACCGCCTCGGTGACGGTGAGGCCGTAGCCCCGCCACCACAGCGGCACGCACCGCCCGGCGCGCCGCGGCGGCCGCGACAGCGACGGCACGGGCGGAACCGTCACCCCGGGCAGTACGCGCGCGATGACCGACTCGGCCACCTCGCGCGGGGCGACCGGCAGCAGTACGGAGTTCGACGAGCCGGCCACGTCCAGTTCCACCCGTACCCAACCGCGCCTCCGCCACAGCAGCGGCTCCACGATCCGCACGGTCTGCACCCGCCCCGGCGGCACCGTCTCATGGGCGCGGTCGAGGAGGCCGCGGTCGATCCGCAGCCCGTCCGGGGACTCGGCCACCGTCCAGTCGTACTCGGTGACGAAGCGGCCCACGCTGCTCGCGCCCGCCGCACCGATCAGCGGCAGCGCGGTCGCGAGCACCGTCCACAGGTTGTGGGTGAAGAACCACAGGACGGACGGCACGACGAGCGCGGCGATCAGGGTGCCCCAGGTCGCTCCGGTCAGCACCAGGGAGACGGCGAGGACACCCGGGGGCACGTTCAGCAGCTGCCGGGCCGGCGCCTCGCCGACCTCGTGCGCGGTCTCGGGCGCGAAACCGGCCGCGCGCGCGAGCAGTTCGGCCCGCAGCGCGCGGGCCTCTCCCTCGCCGAGGAAGGCGAGTTCGTCCTTCTTGTCGGTCCCTATGACATCGAGTTTGAGTTTTGCGACACCCGCCACGCGCGCGAGGAGCGGCCGGGTGACGTCGACGGCCTGGATCCGTTCCAGGCGGATGTGCGCCGTGCGCCGGAACAACAGGCCCGTACGGATGCGCAGTTCGCTCTCCGTCACCGCGAAGTGCGTGAACCACCAGGTGAGGAAGCCGTACAGCGCGGCGGCCGGTATGAGCACGGCGAGGGCTATCAGCAGCGTCGTCGTGGTCAGCCGCGCCAACTGGCGCTGTGTGCCGTCCAGGTCGTGCAGGGCCCACCCGAGGAGCACGGCGACCGGCGCCCACGCCCGCCGCAGCGGCGTGACGGGGTGCAGCCGCCGCTCGGTCACGGCCTTGTCGCGGCGTACGTCGTCGTCGGTGTCCGGAGTCGTCACAGCCCCGCCGATCTGGCCTCGCCGAGCTCGGTCAGCCGGTCCCGCAGCCGCTCCGCCTCGGCCGGGTCCAGGCCCGGGATGGTCGCGTCCGTCGCGGCGGCCGCCGTGTGCAGCTGCACGCTGGCCAGCCCGAAGTGCCGCTCGACGGGCCCGGACGTGACCTCGACCAGTTGCATGCGCCCGTACGGCACGACGGTCACCGTGTGCCACAGCACGCCCCGGCTGATCAGCAGGTCGTCGGCGCGCTCGGCGTACCGCCAGGAGCGCCAGTTGCGGCCGACGAGGTCCCAGCCCCACGCCATCAGCGCCAGCGGCAGCAGTGCGAACGCGGCCCAGGCGGGATCGGCCAGCAGGCCCGGCAGCAGCCCGGCGGCGAGGGCGAGCAGTCCCAGCCACACGATCAGCAGCATCCGTCGCATCCGTAGCAGGCGGGGCGGCAGCCCGGTCCACACCGGCTCCGCCTCCGCTGTCGTGCCGCCCCCTGGGCTCCCCGTCTCCATACGGCCAGCGTACGTAGGAGAGACTGGGTCCATGACTCCTACGACGGAGACCATGGTCGGAATCGGCGGCGCCGCGGAGAGCACCGACATGGTGCTGAACATCGGCCCCCAGCATCCCTCCACGCACGGCGTGCTGCGGCTGCGGCTCCTCCTGGACGGCGAGCGCATCACGCGCGCGGAGCCGGTGATCGGCTACATGCACCGTGGCGCGGAGAAGCTCTTCGAGGCGCGCGACTACCGCCAGATCATCATGCTCGCCAACCGCCACGACTGGCTGTCGGCCTTCTCCAACGAGCTGGGCGTGGTCCTCGGTGTGGAGCGCATGCTCGGCATGGAGGTCCCCGAGCGCGCCGTGTGGACGCGCACCCTGCTCGCGGAGCTGAACCGGGTGCTGAACCACCTGATGTTCCTCGGCTCGTATCCGCTGGAGCTCGGCGGCATCACGCCGGTCTTCTACGCGTTCCGGGAGCGCGAGGTCCTGCAGAACGTCATGGAGGAGGTCTCCGGCGGGCGGATGCACTACATGTTCAACCGTGTCGGCGGCCTCAAGGAGGACCTGCCGGCCGGCTGGACCGCACGCGCGCGTGCCGCGGTCGCCGGTGTGCGCTCACGCATGGACCGGTTCGACGACCTGGTCCTCGGCAACGAGATCTTCCGGGGGCGCACGCGGGGCGTGGGCACGCTCGCGCCGGAGGCCGTGCACGCCTATGGGGTCAGCGGGCCGATCGCGCGCGCCTCGGGCGTCGACTTCGACCTGCGCCGCGACGAGCCGTATCTCGCCTACGGGGAGCTGCAGGACACCCTCAAGGTGGTCACCCGGCAGGAGGGCGACTGCCTCGCCCGCTTCGAGTGCCTCCTGGAGCAGACCCACAACGCCCTCGACCTCGCCGACGCCTGCCTCGACCGGATCGCTCAGCTGGCGCCGGGGCCGATCAACCAGCGGCTCCCCAAGGTCCTGAAGGCACCCGAGGGGCACACGTACGCCTGGACCGAGAACCCCCTCGGCATCAACGGCTACTACCTCGTGAGCAAGGGCGACAAGACGCCGTACCGGCTCAAGCTGCGCTCGGCCTCGTACAACAACATCCAGGCGCTCACCGTGCTGCTGCCGGGCACGCTGGTGGCGGACATGGTGGCGATTCTGGGGTCGATGTTCTTCGTGGTGGGGGACATCGACAAGTAGCGGGTACGGGCCTCAGGAAGTAGCCGGTACGGGCCTCAGGCGAGTACGTCCGGAATTCCAACCGGCTGCACCAGCCACCCGAAGTCGCCCAGTCCACCCGCTGCGGTGAGCTCGGCGGCCTCCCCGGCGCCCGCGAGGGCGCGCACGTATGCCGAGGGGTTGGTGGTGGCGAGCGCGAGCGGGGGGCGTGCGCCTGCGATGCCCAGGGTGCGCAACGCATCACGCTGTGCCAGCACGCGCCCACCGGGGAGCGTGCACGCGTCCAGCGCGACGTGCGCGGTGATGTCGCACGACCCGTCCGGCACAGGCGCCGTCTCGCGCCCCTCGCGGAAACCGGTGAGCGTCCCGAAGAGCGGCCGTGCGCCGGCCGTGTGCGCGTAGTCGACGGCGACGGCGAGCCCGCGCTCGACGCGGGAGACGACCGACGCCCACGCCGTGTCCCTGGGCAGACCGATCTCGGCCCGCAGCCCCTCCTCGGCGGGCAGCGGCCACCACCGGGCGAGCCACTCGGCCTGCGCACCGGACACCGGCTCCCCGAGCCGCTCGGTCCCGTCCTCCCGTACGAGCACCAGCCTCGGTACGCCCGCGGAGTCCACCTCGGCGACCTCCACGGGCACGTTGTCCAGCCACTCGTTGGCGAACAGCAGCCCGGTCACGCTCTTCGGGGGCTCGGCCAGCCACTCGATGCGCTGATCGAGCCCCGCCGGGCGGCCGGCGATCTCCACGGCGTACGCGCGCGTGCGGGCGGCCACGTCGCCGGGCAGCGCGGTGAGCACGCCGGAGACCAGCTCACCCCGCCCGGCGGCCATGTCGACGAAGTCGAGACCGGACGGGCGGCCCAGTGCCTCGTCGACCCGGCACAGCAGCCCCGCCACGGCCCCGGCGAACAGCGGCGACGCGTGCACGGACGTACGGAAGTGCCCGGCGGGCCCCTCGGGCCTGCGGTAGAAGCCGCCCGGACCGTACAGCGCCGCCTCCGCAGCCGCCCGCCACCCTCGCCACCCGCCGTCGGCCGTTTCATTGGTCACATCGCCAGGCTAGGCGCACAGGGGAACGGGGCCTCCACCTTGCGGAGTACACGTATCCGCCGCGGATCGGCCCTCCGGTTGACTCCCGCACGCATCATGCTTCCCTACGCTGGGTTACGTGCAGCGCCTCTACGACTTCCTCCGCAGGCACCCGACATGGGTCGACGGCTTCTGGGCCCTCGTGCTGTTCGGGATCTCGGTGGTCGGCGGCACGGTCCAGCAGGAGAAGACGGGGACCGACCTGCCGTGGCTCGTCGTCCCGGTCACGCTGCTGCTGTGCCTGGTGGTCGCGCTGCGCCGCCGCATGCCGGAGAAGATGCTGGTGCTGGCGGCCGTGGTGGGCGTGGCGCAGCTGGTGCTGGACGTGGCGACCACGGCCGCCGACTTCGCCCTGCTGCTGATCGTGTACACCGTCGCCGCGGTCGGGGACCGCTGGGCCTCCCGGTTCGCGCTGGCCGGCGGGCTGTGCGCGGCGCCGCTGGCGCAGATCCGCTGGCCGGAGTACGAGTCGAGCGTCGCGGGGAACATCGCGGTCGGGGTCTTCCAGACGGTGCCCTTCGCCCTCGCCTGGGTGCTCGGCGACTCCATCCGCACCCGCCGCGCCTACTTCGCGCAGCTGGAGGAGCGCGCCGCCCGCCTCGAGAAGGAGCGCGAGGCGCAGGCGAAGGTCGCGGTCGCCGCGGAACGCGCCCGTATCGCGCGTGAACTGCACGACGTCGTCGCGCACAACGTGTCGGTGATGGTGGTGCAGGCCGACGGCGCCGCCTACGTCCTCGACGCCGCGCCGGACCAGGCGAAGAAGGCCCTGGAGACCATCTCCTCCACCGGCCGCCAGGCCCTCGCCGAGATGCGCCGCCTGCTCGGCGTGCTGCGCACCGGTGAGCACCAGGAGAGCGGCGAGTACGTCCCGCAGCCCGACGTCGAGCAGATCGAGGACCTGGTCGAGCAGTGCCGCGGCGCGGGCCTGCCGGTCGACTTCAGGATCGAGGGCACTCCGCGCCCGCTGCCCAGCGGCGTCGAGCTCACCGCGTACCGCATCGTGCAGGAGGCGCTCACCAACACCCGCAAGCACGGCGGGCCGAACGCGGGCGCGAGCGTGCGGCTGGTCTACTTCGACGACGGCCTCGGACTGCTCGTCGAGGACGACGGCAAGGGCGCCCCGCACGAGCTGTACGAGGAGGGCGGCGCCGACGGCCGGGGCCACGGCCTGATCGGCATGCGCGAGCGGGTCGGCATGGTCGGCGGCACCCTGGACGCGGGGCCGCGCCCCGGTGGAGGATTCCGCATCAGTGCCCTGCTGCCGCTCAAACCGGCGCATTGACCGCCGACGCACGCCCTCTGTTGACACCTGTAACAACCCTCTGCAACGACCTTCTGAACGGACATGGAAGAGGCCCCGATGACGATCCGCGTGATGCTCGTCGACGACCAGGTGCTGCTGCGCACCGGGTTCCGGATGGTGCTCGCCGCACAGCCGGACATGGAGGTCGTGGCGGAGGCGGGCGACGGTGTCGAGGCCCTGCAGGTGCTGCGCTCGACCGAGGTCGACGTGGTGCTCATGGACGTACGCATGCCGAAGCTCGACGGTGTGGAGGCCACCCGGCGCATCTGCTCGGACACCGACCCGCCGAAGGTGCTGATCCTGACCACCTTCGACCTCGACGAGTACGCCTTCTCCGCGCTGAAGGCGGGCGCTTCCGGGTTCATGCTCAAGGACGTGCCGCCCGGCGAACTCCTCGCCGCGATCCGCTCCGTGCACAGCGGCGACGCCGTCGTGGCCCCGTCGACCACCCGGCGGCTGCTCGACCGGTTCGCGCCGATGCTGCCCAGCACCGGCAAGGAGCCCCGGCACAAGGAGCTGGAGCGGCTCACCGAGCGTGAGCGCGAGGTCATGGTGCTGGTCGCCCAGGGGCTGTCCAACGGGGAGATCGCCGGCCGGCTGGTGCTGTCGGAGGCGACGGTCAAGACACATGTGGGCCGCATCCTGACCAAGCTCGGGCTGCGGGACCGGGTGCAGGTGGTGGTCCTCGCGTACGAGACGGGGCTCGTACGGGCCGGCGGACACGGCTGACCGGAGCTCGCGCCCGTCGGTAGGGTCTGCGCATGCTCCTGTGGATCAACGGTCCCTTCGGGGGCGGCAAGACACAGACCGCACACGAGATACAGCGCCGCCTGCCCGGCAGCGTCATCTGCGACCCCGAGCACCCCGGCTTCGGCCTGCGCCGCATGCTGCCGCCCGGACTGCGGGGAAACTTCCAGGACCTGGCGTCCTGGCGGCAGGGCGTCGTCGAGGTTCTCGACCTCGCCCTTACCAAGCACGACGGCGTGGTGATCGCGCCGATGACTGTCACCGACTCCGGCTACTTCCAGGAGACCGTCGGGCGGTTCCGCGAATTGGATCATGACGTACGGCACTTCACGCTCCTCGCCGAACGCGAGACCGTCCTGAAACGGTTGCGCGAGCGCGGTCTCGGACACCTCCTTCGATTCGTCGCCGGAAAGAACGCCGGCCTGCGCAGGGAGAGCTGGGCCGTGCAGCAACTCGACCACTGTCCGGAGCGGCTGCGCGAGCCGGAGTTCGCCGAGCACCTGTGGACGGACCACTCGACCGTGCCGAAGACGGCGGACCGGATCGCCGTGCTGGCCGGGCTGACTCTCAGGCCCAACAACGAGGGCGCGCTGCGGACGCGGCTGAGGCAGGTACGGGTCGGGATCAGGCACATCCGGTTCGACTGACGGTCACCTCAGGAGCGCTTCGAGGAAGTCGCTGCCGAGCCGCGCCACCGCGGTGACGTCCAGCTGGTGCAGGACGTACCGACCGCGGCGGCGGGTGGTGATCAGGCCCGCCTTCTTGAGGACGCCCAGGTGCCGGGATATCTCGGGCGCGGTCATGCCGTGGATCTGTACGAGTTCGCTCGTGGTGTACGTGCTGCGGGCGAGGTTGCGGCAGAGCTGCATCCGCACCGGGTGGGACAGGGCGGTCATCCTCATGGTCAGCTGGTCGACCGAAGGCGGCACGGTGAGGCCGGGGGAGCCGACCGGGTAGTGCAGTACCGGCTGCCAGCCGTGCCGGTGCAGCACCTGCAGATGCGGCCAGCCCAGGCTCGTCGGCACGAGCAGCAGGCTCCTGTCCCTGATGACGGTGTGGCCTTGGCGCAGCTTGTCGATGGTGATTCTTCCGGCGGCCTCGTCGACGCCTACCGCCGGGGACACCGCGGTCAGTGCCTCGGTCAGGCCCTTGTGCCGCAGAAGGTCGGTCTTGTGGCGGGCGTCCGCCGCGAGCTGGTGACGCAGGCGGGGCCAGGCGTCCGCGAAGAACATCTCGTCGCAGTCCTCCAGGAACCGCCGCAGCCAGGCCCGGATGCGCGGCGGATCCTCGAGCAGCCGCTGGCTGAACCGCAACTGCTGCGGCCCGCGCGCGGCGGCCAGCTCAAGAGCGCGTCGGCGCAGCTCCGAGTCGGCCAGTACGTCGGACGCCGGCGTGGCGGCCGGGAGGGCGCAGGTGAATTCCAGGGCCGCGTCCACGAACTGCTCGTCCGTCAGCTTGTCCAGCAGGTCCAAGTCCTCGGCGAGCGTGGCGCCCGGGAGTGTGCTCCCGCCAGGGACACCGGCGAAGGGCAGGAACAGGTCCGAGAACGTCGTCCGCCACAGGAAGTCGGCCTCGCACATCCGGTCGGCCAGATGCGAGTCGAGCCGGGCGGTCACGCCGGTCACCCAGCCCTGCAGGCCGGGATGGTGCCCCGGCTCGGACAGCGCGTGCAGCGCCGAACCGAGCTCGGCGAGGGGCGAGGGCACCACGGCGACCCGCTCCGGCCGCAGCCCCGCGATGTCGATGCTCACGCTCATGTCGCCATGGTGCACGCCGCCACTGACAACGCCGCCCTCGATTGACGGCGGCCGTCAATCGGCGCGACACCGGCGGCGCGGGCGGCGCAGCCTGGGACAACCGGGGCAGCCGCGGAGCCCGATCCACCGTTTCTCCTCGTCCCGAGAAGGCGAACCGCCATGAGCATCACGCAGCAGTACCTCCTCGACACCTACCGCGCCCAGCAGCTCGGCCGACCGGGCCCGCCCGCACCCGGCGCCCACGACTGGCAGGTCGTGCGGGAGTGGCGCGACCACCGGCAGTTCCGCGCGGTGATCGCCGAGCGTCCGGCCCACGGACGGCTACGGCGGACACTGGGC
This sequence comes from Streptomyces sp. NPDC059866, assembly GCF_042731325.1. NCBI lineage: Bacteria > Bacillati > Actinomycetota > Actinomycetes > Kitasatosporales > Streptomycetaceae > Streptomyces > Streptomyces sp. NPDC059866. The sequence goes on from NZ_JBHWJT010000009.1 coordinate 243,680, forward strand.
CGGTGGCTGCGTCCGGGCCGGCGGGTCACGAGCTGAACCCCTGCGGCAGCCGGGAGACGAACTCCGCGACCGCCGCTTTCACATCGCCCGCCGTCCACTCCAGGCCCGCGGCCCGTACCTCGATCTCCGTCATGGCGAGGCCCGGGCCCGGGGCGTCCCAGGGGCGGGCGAAGAGCAGGGTCTTCGTCTCCTCGGCGTGCCGCACCGCGGCCTCGGCGACGGCATCGACGTCGTACGGGAGCCAGACCTGGAACTCGTTGGTGTGCGGCTCCTCGGGGTGGACGCGTACCCAGGGCACCCCGGCCGCCGCGAAGCCCTCGCGCAGCGCGGCGGCCACCACGCGCGCGTGCCGCACGTAGTCGGGCAGCCGGGGCAGCTCACGCTCCAGCCCGGCGAGCGCCGACAGCACGGTCGGGAACTGCTGGAAGACCTGCCCGCCGTACCGGTGCCGCCAGGCCTTCGCCTCCTCCACCAGGGACGTGGGGCCGGCGAGAGCGGCGCCGCCGAAGCCGTCGAGCGACTTGTAGAACGACACGTACACGCTGTCCGCCAGGGCCGCGACCTCGTCCAGTGAGCGGCCGAAGTGGACGGTCGTCTCCCACAGGCGCGCGCCGTCGAAGTGCACCACCGCATCGCGCTCGCGCGCGGCCTCCACCAGCTCGGTGAGCTCCTCCCAGGAGGGCAGCACGAAACCGGCGTCCCGGAGGGGGAGTTCCAGCATCAGCGTCCCGAAGGGCTCGTCGAGGTCACGGATCTCGGCCGCGGTCGGCAGCCGGGGCGCACTGCTGAGGCGGACCGGGCGCAGGCCACTGACCTGCGTCAACGCATGGCGCTCATGCACTTCGGGGTGGGCGAGCGGGTGCAGGGCGACGCTCGGGTTGCCGGTGCGGCCGGCCCAGCAGCGCAGGGCCACCTGCTGGGCCATCGTGCCGGTCGGGAAGAACGCGGCCCCCTCCGTGCCGAGCAGTCCGGCGACCTTCCTCTCGAGGGCTTCCACGATGCCGTTGCCGTACATGTCCGCGGTCTCGTCGAGGTCGTACAGGTCCTCGGCTCTCTCCAGGAGGGCCAGGCGCTCCCGGAGCGTGCCGAGCACGCTGGTGCGCGCGAGGACGCGCTGCGCGCTCCGGTACGCGACTTTGCGCCGCTCGTAGCGTCGCTTGCGCTGTTCCTCGACCGACACCGGTTCCTGCGTGCCCTGCTCCGCCGTATCCGTCATGCCACGGATCATGCCGCGCGGCGATTCGCCCGGGCACCCGCTTTTCGGAGCCGGCCGCACCGATGCCGGACCCGGCCGCACCGAGCCGCGGCCCACAGCCTGTGGACAGCCGAACGCCCCCGGAACCAATCGCGTTAACATGACGAGAAATCGTCCGGTACCCCGAGCGGACTGGAACGGGAAGGCCGCCGTCGCGTGAGTACAAGCCAACAGCCAGACCCCAAGGACCGCCCCGCGCGGCTCACCGTCGGTGTCGTCGGCGCCGGTCGCGTGGGCCCCGCGCTCGCAGCGTCACTCCAGCTCGCCGGGCACCGCCCGGTGGCCGTCTCCGGGGTCTCCGACGCCTCCAGGAGGCGGGCCGCGCTGCTGCTGCCCGACGTGCCCGTCGTCGCGCCCGCCGAGGTGCTCCAGCGCGCCGAGCTGGTGCTGCTGACCGTCCCGGACGACGCCCTGCCCGGCCTCGTGGAGGGCCTCGCCACCACCGGCGCCGTACGGCCGGGACAGCTGCTCGTGCACACCTCGGGGCGGTACGGCGCGAACGTCCTGGAACCCGCCCTGCGGGCCGGAGCGCTGCCGCTGGCCCTGCACCCCGCGATGACGTTCACCGGGACCCCGGTGGACGTCCAGCGCCTCGCCGGGTGCTCCTTCGGTGTCACCGCCCCCGACGAGCTGAGGCTCGCGGCCGAGGCGCTCGTCATCGAGATGGGCGGCGAGCCCGAGTGGATCGCCGAGGAGAACCGGCCGCTGTACCACGCGGCGCTCGCGCTGGGCGCCAACCACCTGGTGACGCTGGTCGCCCAGTCCATGGAGCTGCTGCGCACGGCCGGCGTCGACGCCCCCGACCGGATGCTCGGCCCGCTGCTCGGCGCCGCCCTCGACAACGCCCTGCGCTCCGGCGACGCCGCCCTGACCGGCCCCGTCGCGCGCGGGGACGCCGGCACGGTCGCTGCGCACGTCACGCAGCTGCGCCGGCACGCCCCGCAGGCCGTCGCCGGCTATCTGGCGATGGCGCGCGCGACCGCCGACCGGGCGCTCGCCCACGGGCTGCTGAAGCCGGAACTCGCCGAGGACCTGCTCGGGGTACTCGCCGCGGACACGAACCTGCCCGAGAACGGGGGAGACCGATGAGCCGCCGGCGCTTCGAGCTCGTCCCCACCGTGGACGACCTGACGTACGTCCGGGAACACTTCGCCGTGCCCGGCCGCACGGGCGTGGTGATGACGATGGGTGCCCTGCACGACGGACACGCCACCCTCGTCCGCACGGCACGCGAGCACGTCGGGCGGGACGGTTTCGTCGTCGTCACCGTCTTTGTCAACCCCCTGCAGTTCGGCAAGGGCGAGGACCTCGACCGCTATCCGCGCACCCTGGAGGCCGACCTCAAGGTCGCCGAGCAGGCGGGCGCGGACGTCGTGTTCGCCCCCACCGTCGAAGAGGTGTACCCCGGCGGCGAGCCACAGGTCCGGATCAGCGCGGGTCCCATGGGGGAGCGCCTGGAGGGTGCCTCCCGGCCCGGCCACTTCGACGGCATGCTCACCGTCGTTGCCAAACTGCTCCACCTCACCCGCCCCGACGTCGCCTTCTTCGGGCAGAAGGACGCCCAGCAGCTCGCCCTGATCCGCCGCATGGTGCGGGACCTGAACTTCGGTGTCGAGATCGTCGGCGTACCGACCGTGCGCGAGGACGACGGCCTGGCCCTGTCCAGCCGCAACCGCTACCTCTCGCCCCAGGAGCGGCGCACGGCGCTCGCGCTGTCCCGCGCCCTGTTCGCGGGCCGGGACCGGCACGCGGCGCAGGAGGCGCTGCGCGCGAGGGCGCGGGAAGTGCCCTCCACGCGCGCGCGTGCCGAGGCCCTCAGCGCCATAGGCGAGTCCCGCGCGGCCGCCGACGCGCACGCCGTCGCCAAGGCGGTCCCCGGCGGCCCGGCCGCCGTGCGCGCCGCGGCCCGCCTGGTCCTCGACGAGGCCGCCCGCTTCGACCCGCCGCTCGTCCTGGACTACCTGGCCCTGGTCGACCCGTCCGACTTCACCGAGATCGGGGACGACTTCACCGGCGAGGCCGTTCTCGCGGTGGCCGCCAAGGTCGGCCGGACCCGGCTGATCGACAACATCCCCCTCACCTTCGGAGCCGCCTCGTGACCAGCACAGGCATACGACTGCACGCCCCCGCCCCGGGCTGGTCCATCTCCGCGGACGTCGTGGTCGTCGGCTCCGGCGTCGCCGGCCTCACCGCCGCCCTGCGCTGCCAGGCCGCCGGCATGACGACGGTCGTCGTCACCAAGGCCCGCCTCGACGACGGCTCCACCCGCTGGGCCCAGGGCGGCATCGCCGCGGCCCTCGGCGAGGGCGACAGCCCCGAGCAGCACCTGGACGACACCCTGGTGGCGGGCGCGGGGCTGTGCGACGTGGAGGCGGTCCGGATCCTCGTCACCGAGGGCCCCGACGCCGTACGGCGCCTCATCGAGACCGGCGCGCACTTCGACGAGTCCACCGAGGGCGAGCTGGAGCTCACGCGCGAGGGCGGCCACCACCGCCGCCGCATCGCCCACGCCGGCGGCGACGCGACCGGCGCGGAGATCTCCCGTGCCCTCGTCGAGGCGGTACGCGCGCGTGGCCTGCGCACGATCGAGAACGCCCTGGTCCTCGACCTCCTCACGGACGCCGACGGCCGCACGGCCGGCGTCACCCTGCACGTCATGGGCGAGGGCCAGCACGACGGCGTGGGCGCGGTGCACGCCCCCGCGGTGGTCCTCGCGACCGGCGGCATGGGCCAGGTCTTCTCGGCGACCACCAACCCCTCGGTCTCCACGGGCGACGGCGTGGCCCTGGCGCTGCGCGCGGGCGCGGAGGTCTCCGACCTCGAGTTCGTCCAGTTCCATCCCACCGTGCTGTTCCTGGGCCCGGACGCCGAGGGCCAGCAGCCGCTGGTCTCCGAGGCGGTACGGGGCGAGGGCGCCCACCTGGTGGACGCCGACGGCGTGCGCTTCATGGCCGGCCGGCACGAACTCGCGGAACTGGCCCCCCGGGACATCGTCGCCAAGGCCATCATGCGCCGCATGCAGGAGCAGGACGCCGAGCACATGTTCCTCGACGCCCGGCACTTCGGCGCCGACATGTGGGAGCACCGCTTCCCCACGATCCTCGCCGCCTGCCGCGCCCACGGCATCGACCCGGTCCACGAGCCGATCCCGATCGCCCCGGCCGCCCACTACGCCTCCGGGGGCGTACGCACCGACTCCCACGGCCGTACGACCGTGCCGGGCCTGTACGCGTGCGGCGAGGTCGCCTGCACGGGTGTGCACGGCGCGAACCGCCTCGCCTCGAACAGCCTCCTCGAAGGCCTGGTCTATGCCGAGCGCATCGCCCACGACATCGCGGTGACCCACCGGCACAACGGCCTCCACGCGCGCGTGCCCGTCCCCGTTCCGCAGCCGGAGAAGCCGGCCCACCCCCTGCTCGCGCCCGAGGACCGCTTCACGATCCAGCGGATCATGACCGAGGGCGCGGGCGTCCTGCGCTCCGCCGACTCCCTCACCAAGGCCGCCGAACAGCTCCAGCACCTGCACGCCGAGGCGCGCGACGCCCTCGAGGAGAACGGCAAGACGGCCGAGCCCGGCGTCGACGCGTGGGAGTCCACCAACCTCCTGTGGGTGGCCCGCGTCCTGGTCGCCGCGGCCCGGCTGCGCGAGGAGACCCGCGGCTGCCACTGGCGCGAGGACCACGCCGAGCGCGACGACACGGCATGGCGCCGCCACATCGTCGTACGGCTGAATCCGGACCGCACGCTCGCCGTACACACCACCGATACCGCAGACTTCCCCCCGACCCGGCCGCACCACCCGGCGCACCGTCCACAGGAGCAGTGACAGCAGTGAGCACCCCCGACCTTCCCCTCGCCCCGTCCGACGGCTGCGGCGACGGCTGTGCCTGCGGCGCGGACACCGACGACGCGGCATACCTGGAGTGCGGCCTGGACCCGGCACTCGCCCAGCTCCTGGCCGACGCCGGACTCGACCCCGTGGAGGTCGAGGACATCGCCAACGTCGCCATCCAGGAGGACCTCGCGGGCGGCGTCGACGTGACGACGGTCGCGACGATCCCCGAGGACGCGGTGGCCACCGCCGACTTCGTCGCGCGTGAGGCGGGCGTGGTGGCGGGCCTGCGGGTCGCCGAGGCGGTCATGTCGATCGTCTGCGAGGACGAGTTCGAGGTCGAACGCCACGTCGAGGACGGCGACCGCGTGGCGGAGGGCCAGAAGCTCCTCTCGATCACCACCCGCACCCGCGACCTGCTCACCGCCGAACGCAGCGCGCTCAACCTCCTGTGCCGCCTCTCGGGCATCGCGACGGCCACGCGCGCGTGGGCGGACGTTCTGGAGGGCACCAGGGCGAAGGTCCGGGACACCCGCAAGACGACCCCCGGTCTGCGCTCACTCGAGAAATTCGCGGTCCGCTGCGGCGGCGGCATGAACCACCGCATGTCGCTCTCGGACGCGGCCCTGGTCAAGGACAACCACGTGGTCGCCGCGGGCGGCGTGGCAGCGGCCTTCAAGGCCGTACGGGAGGCCTTCCCGGACGTACCGATCGAGGTCGAGGTCGACACCCTGCACCAGCTGCGCGAGGTGGTCGACGCGGGCGCCGACCTGATCCTGCTGGACAACTTCACGCCGGGCGAGTGCGAGGAGGCGGTGGCCCTCGTACACGGCCGCGCGGCCCTCGAGGCATCCGGCCGGCTGACCCTGGACAACGCCAGGGCGTACGCCGACACCGGCGTCGACTACCTGGCCGTAGGAGCCCTGACGCACTCCTCCCCGATCCTGGACATCGGCCTGGATCTGCGAGCGGCGGAGTAGGGAGCGGGAACCGGCCATGCTGCTGACGATCGACGTAGGCAACACGCACACGGTCCTGGGCCTGTTCGACGGGGACGACATCGTCGAGCACTGGCGCATCTCCACGGACGCGCGCCGCACGGCCGACGAGCTGGCGGTCCTGCTCCAGGGCCTGATGGGCATGCACCCCCTCCTCGGGGACGAACTGGGCGACGGCATCGACGGCATCGCGATCTGCGCGACGGTCCCGTCCGTCCTGCACGAGCTGCGCGAGGTGACCCGCCGCTACTACGGCGACGTACCCGCGGTGCTGGTCGAACCCGGCGTGAAGACGGGCGTGCCGATCCTCACGGACAACCCCAAGGAGGTGGGCGCCGACCGCATCATCAACGCCGTCGCCGCGGTCGAGCTCTACGGAGGCCCGGCCATCGTCGTCGACTTCGGTACGGCGACGACGTTCGACGCGGTCAGCGCGCGCGGGGAGTACGTCGGCGGTGTCATCGCCCCCGGCATCGAGATCTCCGTCGAGGCACTCGGCGTCAAGGGCGCACAGCTCCGCAAGATCGAGGTCGCCCGGCCGCGCAGCGTGATCGGCAAGAACACGGTCGAGGCCATGCAGGCGGGCATCGTCTACGGCTTCGCCGGCCAGGTCGACGGCGTGGTGAACCGCATGGTGCGCGAGCTCGCGGACGACCCCGACGACGTGACGGTGATCGCGACGGGTGGGCTGGCGCCGATGGTCCTGGGCGAGTCCTCGGTCATCGACGAACACGAGCCGTGGCTGACGTTGATCGGGCTGCGGTTGGTGTACGAGCGGAACGTGTCCCGCATGTGAGCGGCGTTGCGCTGGGCGGGGAGCGCGCAGCCCGGCGCTGTCGGGTCGCCGCCCGCGCCCACCCGTGCCGCCCAGGCGCACGACTACCCGCGGACCGACGGGAGTCGGCGCGCCCCCAGCCGGGTGGCGCACCCGCGCGCCATTCCGCCCCTTTCGTCTGGTTTGTCCGATTAGCGCGTACCGTCGGTCCATGCCCACGCCTCACGGATCCCGCGGCGGCATGGCGTTCGGTGTGGAGGAGCTGCGTGTGCTCCGCCGCGCTCTCGCCCTCGCCCTCCACCCCGGCCAGGCCTCGGCCGAGGACGTCCAGGACTGCCTTCACCTCGCCGAGTCGCTCGACGAGGCGGTGCGTGAGGTCGCCCGCCTGCGAGCCTTCCTCGTGGCCGACCTGGCCCGCTACCGTGCCGCCCTGCCCGGCGCCGCGGCCGGTTACGTCACGCTCCTGGAGGAGGCCCTCCGCGCCGGATACCGCCCCCACCCCGACGACCTCGCCGCGCTCCGCGCGCTACGCGGCACCCCCGCGGCCGCCGCCCTGCTGGACCGCTGCCGGACGCTCGCCGAACAGGACGTGTGCGCCCGCCTCGCCCACAGCACCCCCGCCACGGCAGAACCGGCAGCCGCCCGTGCCCCGATGGCTCCCACCTCCCGCACACGCCTCCTGGCCCTCCCTGGCGGCCTGTCGGACGGCCTCTCGGGCGCGGACGAGGACCCCGCAGCGAAGCCCGGCGAGAAGCCCGGGAAGAACCCCGCGGAAAAGCCCGCCCAGCCGACGCCGAGGCCCGCCACCCCCCAACCGTCCCGCCGCCCCGTCCCCACCCCGGGCGAGGTCTTCCCCCGCCGCAAGCCACCCCAGCCCCCCGCGAACCCCCCGCAGCAGCTCGCCGCCGGCTGACCGCCCCAGCCCACGCCCCGCCCGGCTGCGCACCACGCCCCGCCCCGCCCCCGCCGCTGCGCACCCACCCCCCGCCGCACCCACGCCACCCCGCTCCTGCCGCGCCCCGCCCCGCTCCCGCCAGACCCGCCAGCTCCCCACACCCCGCCCGCCACCCCTGTCCCGCCCACACGCCACGCCCCACACGCCCACCCACCGACCCCCGCCCCAGCCATCCCACCCCCCGCGTCTACCCTTGAGCCATGGACTACGTCTCCGCGCTCCTGCCCCCGTTCGTCATGGCCGTGTTCTTCATCGGTGTGATCAGGGTGATCGTGAAGACCCAGGGCGGCACCAACAAGGCCAAGGAGGACGCGGTCGTCGATGCCGCCATCGCGCGTGCGGAGGGTGCCCGTCAGTCCTCCACGCGCAGCGACGCCTGAACCGCCGCACGACGACCCGGCCACCCGGCCGCCCGGCGACCCACGCGCCGACCACCCACGCACAAGTCCGCCCAATTTGTTCTGGTTTGCGGAGAAAAGTAACTGGACGTGCCGGTTCGGTGCGCAAGTGCACAGACATCCCACTACTGTGATGAGTTGTGCCTCGCCCATTGGGAGAACTCGAAGACGCGGTCATGACGCGGGTGTGGAAGTGGAACCGCCCGGTGACCGTTCGAGAAGTCCTGGAAGATCTTCAGCAGGAACGGTCCATCGCCTACACCACGGTGATGACCGTTATGGACAATCTCCATCAGAAGGGCTGGGTACGCCGCGAGTCGGAAGGCCGGGCCTATCGATATGAGGCCGTCTCCACCCGGGCCGCCTACGCCGCCGCCCTCATGAACGAAGCCTGGTCCCAGAGTGACAACCCCGCCGCCGCGCTCGTCGCCTTCTTCGGCATGATGAGCGAGGAACAGCGACAGGCGCTGCGTGACGCCGTACGCATCGTCCAAGGCCCGGAAACGCCTGCACCCCCACCTGCTGAACGCACCTCGGCCCCGGAATCCCCCTCCGATAGCGCGGGCGAGAACCCCGGCTCGGCACCGGAGGGCAGCGGGCGATAGCGTCCGCTCATGTCCGCAGAGAGCCCCGAAGTCACCGCTAAAGCCATCACCGTCCGGCGGGCCCGGACCAGCGATGTCCCGGCCGTCCGCCGACTGCTCGACGCGTACGTCCGCCTCGGCATCCTGCTCGACAAAGCCACGGTGACGCTTTACGAGGACATCCAGGAGTTCTGGGTCGCGGAACGTGACGACAACGCCGAGGTGGTCGGCTGCGGTGCACTGCACGTGATGTGGGAAGACCTCGCGGAAGTCCGCACGCTCGCCGTGAAGCCCGGCCTCAAGGGCGCCGGCGTCGGCCATCAGTTGCTGGAGAAGTTGCTCCAGACCGCACGTTGGCTGGGTGTTCGCCGCGTTTTCTGTCTGACCTTCGAAGTGGACTTCTTCGGCAGGCACGGCTTCGTGGAGATCGGTGAGACGCCGGTCGACACCGATGTCTACGCCGAGCTGCTCCGTTCCTATGACGAGGGCGTCGCCGAGTTCCTCGGACTCGAACGAGTGAAACCGAACACCTTGGGCAACAGCCGGATGCTTCTGCATCTGTGATCGCCGCGGGTATGCCGGTGGTATGCGAGGAGTATTCCGCCCGACCCCGCTGCTCCGTTCCCTATGTCCGAAACGCGCATGTTTCCGGGCGGGGAGTCGCGGTCGGTCTCTGCCGGGGGTTTGTGTTTTTCCCGCAAAAGCGGTTTGCTTTCCGACGTACTGCAGTAGTGCATATAACAGGGGGCGGCGAAACGGGCGGACGCCGCAGGCCCCCGGCCCTCACGTTATCGATGAAAGGAAATCCGGTGGCACAGAAGGTTCAGGTCCTTCTTGTCGACGACCTCGACGGCGGCGAGGCGGACGAGACGGTGACGTTCGCGCTGGACGGCAAGACGTACGAGATCGATCTCACGACCGCCAATGCGGACAAGCTTCGCGGCCTTCTCGACCCCTATGTGAAGGGCGGCCGGCGTACCGGTGGCCGTGCTTCCGGCGGGCGTGGAAAGGCGCGTGCCGCGGCCGGCGGCAGCCAGGACACCGCTGCGATCCGTGCGTGGGCGAAGGAGAACGGTTACGAGGTCAACGACCGTGGCCGTGTTCCGGCGTCCATTCGCGAGGCCTACGAGAAGGCGAACGGCTGAGCGCACGCGCGTCGCAGCCGGATCCGGTGGCAGTGAGTGGCCACCGTGTCCACCAGCCGTACGAGATCGGGGGCGCCCCCACCGCCCCCCATGGCCGACAGCGTCGGCAGCGAGGCCTCGACCTCGCACCCCGGCTCGGGGGGCCGCAGCCACACGGCGGCCCCCTGAAGAGAGCCGCCTGAGCGGCCCGGGGAAAGCGGCCGGCCTCCGGCCGGGCCGACAGGCCCCGTCTCGGGCTCACCCGGCTCCAGTGGATCCAAGAGCGGATCCGAGCACGTATCCGCGAGTGCTGTGCCGCCCCCCGGGGGCCTCGGGGCGTCCATGACGCCGCCCGGGCCGATGGCCGTCAGGTCCAGGGGCAGGTCGCCCCACTCCAGCCAGTCCAGCAGCCCCGGCAACTCCTCGGCGCTGCCCGCGGCCACCAGCAGCCGCATCCGGTCGCCCCGCACGGCCACCGGGGAGCCGGGATCCAGATGCCGCAGGGCGGCGCAGCCCGCCTCGGCCGGCACGTCCAGAACGTCGAAGCGCAGGCCCACACACAGGCGGACCGGAGGGCCGGGCACGGTCGCCCAGCCCAGTTCGTTCTCGTACCACCGCCGCACCCGGTCGCTCGAGTCGAGCGACCGGCAGGGAAGGGGGACCATGGGCATAGCGCCAACCATGTCCAGCGCAACCGTCAAAAGGACGTGCGGGTTACGCTGAGTGTTCCAGCGGATGCGCAGAGTACCGAAGGCGGGGGCGCGTGGGGGCGTGGGGTGGCGCAAGGTTGTTCGCCCGTAGCTGAGGGAACGGGCGCGCGCCGCATGGACTGTCAGTCCGAGCGGGTAAGACATCCCTAGTGGGAGGGGGCGACACGCAGGAGAGGACGTCTCACGTTCGCCATCGGCGTACTGATGGTGAGGGTAACTGCCTGGCCTGCGGGAACATCGTCTCGCACCATCGGGTTGGAGCAGATGTCGGCGTTCGGGGTCAGGAGGCCATCGACGGTGTCGGCAGTTGGAATGAGCGGTCCCCGCTTGCGGGACTAAGCTGCGGAAGGACAGGGAGGGGAAGTTCCCCTTACTGCCTGACCGCTCTGAGGAGCGATTAACGATGTTCGAGAGGTTCACCGACCGCGCGCGGCGGGTTGTCGTCCTGGCTCAGGAAGAAGCCCGGATGCTCAACCACAACTACATCGGCACCGAGCACATCCTCCTGGGCCTGATCCACGAGGGTGAGGGTGTCGCCGCCAAGGCCCTTGAGAGCCTCGGGATTTCGCTCGAGGCGGTCCGCCAGCAGGTGGAGGAGATCATCGGCCAGGGCCAGCAGGCCCCGTCCGGGCACATCCCCTTCACTCCCCGTGCCAAGAAGGTCCTGGAGCTGTCGCTCCGCGAGGCCCTTCAGCTGGGCCACAACTACATCGGCACGGAGCACATCCTGCTCGGCCTGATCCGTGAGGGCGAGGGCGTCGCCGCCCAGGTCCTGGTCAAGCTGGGCGCAGATCTGAACCGGGTGCGGCAGCAGGTGATCCAGCTGCTCTCCGGTTACCAGGGCAAGGAGGCCGCCACCGCCGGCGGTCCTGCCGAGGGCACCCCCTCCACGTCCCTGGTCCTCGACCAGTTCGGCCGGAACCTCACCCAGGCCGCTCGTGAGTCCAAGCTCGACCCGGTCATCGGGCGCGAGAAGGAGATCGAGCGGGTCATGCAGGTGCTGTCCCGCCGTACGAAGAACAACCCGGTCCTGATCGGTGAGCCCGGCGTCGGCAAGACCGCCGTCGTGGAGGGCCTCGCCCAGGCCATCGTCAAGGGCGAGGTGCCCGAGACCCTCAAGGACAAGCACCTCTACACCCTGGACCTCGGCGCGCTGGTCGCCGGCTCCCGCTACCGCGGTGACTTCGAGGAGCGCCTGAAGAAGGTGCTCAAGGAGATCCGCACCCGCGGCGACATCATCCTGTTCATCGACGAGCTGCACACGCTGGTCGGTGCGGGTGCCGCCGAGGGCGCCATCGACGCGGCCTCCATCCTGAAGCCGATGCTGGCCCGTGGTGAGCTGCAGACCATCGGTGCGACCACGCTGGACGAGTACCGCAAGCACCTGGAGAAGGACGCGGCCCTGGAGCGCCGCTTCCAGCCGATCCAGGTCGCCGAGCCGTCCCTGCCGCACACGATCGAGATCCTCAAGGGCCTGCGCGACCGGTACGAGGCGCACCACCGCGTCTCCATCACCGACGAGGCGCTGGTCCAGGCCGCCACCCTGGCCGACCGGTACATCTCGGACCGCTTCCTGCCGGACAAGGCGATCGACCTGATCGACGAGGCCGGCTCGAGGATGCGTATCCGCCGGATGACCGCTCCGCCGGACCTGCGCGAGTTCGACGAGAAGATCGCCGCCGTCCGCCGGGACAAGGAGTCCGCGATCGACTCGCAGGACTTCGAGAAGGCCGCCTCCCTGCGCGACAAGGAGAAGCAGCTCCTGGCCGCCAAGACCAAGCGGGAGAAGGAGTGGAAGGCCGGCGACATGGACGTCGTCGCCGAGGTCGACGGCGAGCTGATCGCCGAGGTCCTCGCCACGGCCACCGGCATCCCGGTCTTCAAGCTGACCGAGGAGGAGTCCAGTCGCCTGCTCCGCATGGAGGACGAGCTCCACAAGCGGGTCATCGGCCAGGACGACGCCGTCAAGGCGCTGTCGAAGGCGATCCGGCGTACGCGTGCGGGTCTGAAGGACCCGAAGCGTCCGGGTGGTTCGTTCATCTTCGCCGGCCCGTCCGGTGTCGGTAAGACCGAACTCTCCAAGGCGCTGGCCGAGTTCCTCTTCGGTGACGAGGACGCGCTGATCTCCCTCGACATGTCGGAGTTCAGCGAGAAGCACACGGTGTCGCGTCTGTTCGGTTCGCCCCCCGGTTACGTGGGCTACGAAGAGGGCGGCCAGCTGACCGAGAAGGTCCGCCGCAAGCCGTTCTCCGTCGTCCTCTTCGACGAGGTCGAGAAGGCCCACCCGGACATCTTCAACTCGCTGCTGCAGATCCTGGAGGACGGTCGTCTGACCGACTCCCAGGGCCGGGTCGTGGACTTCAAGAACACGGTCATCATCATGACGACCAACCTCGGCACCCGGGACATCTCCAAGGGCTTCAACCTGGGCTTCGCCGCCGCGGGTGACACGAAGACCAACTACGAGCGCATGAAGAACAAGGTCTCGGACGAGCTCAAGCAGCACTTCCGGCCCGAGTTCCTCAACCGCGTCGACGACGTGGTGGTCTTCCCGCAGCTGACGCAGTCGGACATCCTGCGGATCGTCGACCTGATGATCGGCAAGGTGGACGAGCGCCTGAAGGACCGGGACATGGGCATCGAGCTCTCCCAGTCCGCCAAGGAGCTGCTGTCCAAGAAGGGTTACGACCCCGTGCTGGGTGCGCGTCCGCTGCGTCGCACCATCCAGCGCGAGATCGAGGACTCGCTGTCGGAGAAGATCCTCTTCGGCGAGCTGCGCCCCGGTCACATCGTGGTCGTGGACACCGAGGGCGAGGGCGAGACCAAGACCTTCACCTTCCGTGGTGAGGAGAAGTCGGCTCTGCCGGACGTCCCGCCGATCGAGCAGGCGGCCGGCGGAGCGGGCCCGAACCTGAGCAAGGAGGCCTAGCCGCTGCGCTCGGCCTGAACCGAAGATCGAAGAAGGGGCTGCCCCCGGGACGCGAGTCCCGGGGGCAGCCCCTTCTCTGTTGCCGGGTCAGGACAACTGCCCGTCGTAGTCCGGCAGCTTGTACGTCTTCTCGGCGTGGCCGCCCGACAGATCGGTGGTGTTGTTGCCGATGTTGGCGATGATTGTGTAGCCCTTGGACTCGATGTCGACGCGCTGGGCGGTCTTGTAGGCGGCGACGTCCTTGAAGAGGTCGAGGAAGCCACGCACATAGAGGCCGTCGACCTCGTAGCCGACCTTCTCCAGGTTGTACTCGGTGGGCGTGTAGATGATGCCCGGGCGGGCCGTGACGAAGAACAGGTCGACGCCGTGCTCCTGGGCGTACTCGGCGACCTCCAGGACCGGCTGGTTGGCCGGCTGCGGGTAGCTGAAGCCGAAATCGGTCTCCAGGGTGGTGTTGTCGATATCGAAGACGATCGCCTGCTTCTCGCCCGGCTTCGACTGGGCGATGCGCTGCTTCAGGTAGGGCAGTGCCTGGTCCATCACCGCCTGGCAGTCCTTCTGCCAGGTGTCGTAGTCCACGTCCGCCGCGGCGGCGGTGGTGGCGGTGGTGGTCGTGCCGGTGCTGGTCGCGGCCTCGGCAGGGGCGGCGATGGCCACGAGGGCGGCTGCTGCGACGGCGGTTGCGGCGGTGCGGCTCGCCCAGGGGCGTCGTCTCGTCATGTGTGGGGGTCCCTTCACGTCCGTACGGTGTCCGTACGGCTGCCAACGTGTCGTGAGCATGCTCGTCGGTGTGGATGGCGTGAGGGGAACCGTAGGGTTACTGGACGGTAGGTGAACAGAGGTGTGCGTCACACAACGCTGCGGATTTTCTTGAACACCGGTGTGACCGGGAGCGGTTCAAGGATGTGCTGCGGGATGTGGGTGACGTCCGGGGCGTGGACGACGGTGAGCGCACGCAGGTTGGGGAACAGGGTCGGGATGTCCGAGAAGTCCTCGGTGCCCAGAACGTTGTTGAGGCGTAGGTCGGTGACGGTCGGCAGGGGTGGGCCCTGCCAGTCGATGTGCTGCCAGTCGATGCGCAGCTCCTTCAGTTCGGGGAGCCGGGCGATTTCCTCGTAGTCGTCGGGGGAGAGCCTGGTGGACAGCTTGGCGAGGCTCAGTTGCCTCAGCGAGCGGAAGCGGTGCAGGCCGCGCAGGCCGGTGTTCTCGAGTGCCGTTCTGGTGAACCGCAGATAGCGCAGTGGCAGGTCCGGGAGCGCCTCGTCGAGGGACTCGGCCTCCAGCACGATCCCCAGGTTGAGTTGGTCCAGGGTCGGCGATCCGGACAGCACGGACAGGTCGGGATGGAGCAGGAGGTCCAGTGACAGCCAGGACAGGGGCAGGCGGGCCAGCGGAGTCAGATCGTCCACATAGAAACACCTGCTGAGGTCCAGATAGGTGAGCCGATGCAGGGACGACAGGCAGTTCAGGTCCTCCAGCTCGTCGTTGTCGCGGATGTGGAGCTCTGCCGTCCTGTCGGGGTGGAGGCCGGCGCTGATGTCGCGCGGCTTGATGCCGCCGACGAGCTGCACGGCACGCCTGCCGCCCAGTTCCCGCAGAAAACGCAGGTGTTCCACCGATCGCGCGGTGAAGAAGAGACCCTTCTCCGGCAGATGCGCGATGACCTCCTCGCCGTATTGCCGGGTACCGAACCGATGCCATGTCCACGTGAGTTGGGCCCGTACGTCAAGGGCGGGATGGGAACGGAAGCGGGCCAGTACCGGCAGCGCGGCCTCCGTCCCGATGAGGGACGCCGTGACGACGACCGCCCGCGCTTCCTCCTCGTCGAGCCCCTCCGGGCCCGGCAGCAGCTCCAGCGCGAGCGGTCCCACCGATGCGAGCGCGCGGGCCTCCTCCGTCGTCCGGGGCGGGATCAACGCCGCCGCCTTCCACTCGACCTCCTCCCGCACCCGGGGATCGAGCTCGGTCGCATGCTCCAGTGAGGCCAGCGCGAGAAGCCGTACCCGCGCACTCGCCGCACCCTGCGCCCGATCGGCCGCCGCGCTCAAGTCCCGTAGCAGCTCCGCCCGTTCCCGCGGCCGAGCGTGCGCCACCGCCATCCGGACCACGTCCGCCCACTGCTCGTCCGCCGCCCCGCGCACCAGCAGCCCGAAGTCGCCGTCCTCCACGGCGGCCTTCGCGCCCAGGTAGTCCTGGAAGGTGCGGTGCACGAACTCCACGGTCTCCGAGGCGGGTTCGCGCAGCAGGCCGCTGCGGACGAGCAGGTACCGCAGGATCTGGCCGGCGTCGCCCTGTGCGGCGGCGGCCGGGAGGGACGGGAGGACGTCGGCGATGATCCGTTCCGCCCGCTCGGCATCCATCTCCGACTGGTTGTTGCGGATCAGCCAGTAGGCGAGGCGCTGCAGGAGCTGGATCTGGGGCAGCTCGGTGAGCTGGATGCCGTCGTGGCCGTACATGTCCCGCTCCTCGTCCCGCCGCGCCAGCAGCATCGACAGGGCGGCGTCGTACAGCTCCTGCCTGCCGTGCGGCAGATAGCCCCGCCGGTCGCGGTGCAGCGCGCAGATCAGCCCGCACATCAGGGGGTTGGTGGCCAGGCGGCCGAGGTCGGGCCCGGTGCGCAGGGCGTCGAGGAGGGAGCGTTCGTAGTCGTCGAGACGTTCGGGGCCGGGGGCGTCGGCCCTTGCCGCCGTGTGCCAGCGGGAGACGAACGCGGCCACGTCGTCCCGGCTCATGGGGGTGAGCATCAGCTCCGTGAAGCCGTCGGCCGCGAGCCAGTCCTCCCGTACGGCGGAGGGGCGGGAGGTGACCAGCCACTGGTTGCCGGGATAGACGTCCAGCAGTTCGCGCAGCCAGCGGCGGGTGCGCTCCCGCTCGCGTTCGGGGATCTCGTCGATGCCGTCGATCAGGAGCAGGGCGCGGCGGGCGGTGAGCACCCGGTCCACCCAGCCGTCGGGCTCGTTCGCGTGGAAAGGGACGCGTACGGCGGCCAGGAAGGCGTCGGGGGCGGGCAGCCCCTCGGGGCGGCGGACCAGGGTGCGCAAGGGGAGGACGAAGGGGATGCGGTCGCCGCGCTCGCCCCGGGCCGCGGTCACCGCGAGCCACTGCACCAGCGTGGTCTTGCCGGAGCCGGCCACTCCGCGCAGCAGCACCCGGTCGTGCTCGGCGAAGGCCTGTTCGGCGGGCAGTGCGGTGGCGGCGGAGGCGACGCCGAGGCCGTCGGAACCGGTGCCGTCCCCGGCCGGGTGCAGTGCCTGCAGGCTCAGGTAGGCCGCGTCCAGGGGCCAGCGGTCGGGGGAGTTGACCAGGTCGATGCCGTAGATGGTGAGGTGGCCGTGCCTGGTCGTGATGTACGACACGTAGCGCTGCTCGAAGGCCGGGTCGGTGCCGCCGGGCGGCGGGGTCCGGGCGATCAGCTCGTCGACCCTGGCCAGCAGCTCGCTCTGCCGCCGGGTCTGTTCGACCAGCGTGCGCGGGACAAAGGCCGAGCGCTGGGTGAAGAAGTGCAGGATGTGCAGGCAGGCGGTGGTGAGTGCCCGGAAGTAGAACAGGGCCGCGTCGAGGGACAGGTCCCGGTCCGGCTTGCCGCTCGCCGCGCGCAGACGGGCGGCCAGGGCCTCATGGCCGAGCTCCACGGCCTGTACGTCGGTCATGTCCAGGTCGCCGAGGGCGTACAGCGTGTCGGCCAGGGCGTGGACGACGGCCTGCTCCTCGTCGGCGGGCAGGGGGCGCTCCCCGGTGCCGCGCAGGCCCCGGCGCACCAGCTCCGCGGCCAGTCCGGTCACGTCCTTGCGGTCGAGCCGCTGCTTCTCGCCCCTGAAGGAGACGTACGACGAGATCCGCACCGGCCGGTCCACCAGCCCGGCGCCCGAACCCTCGGTCACGAACAGCTTCTTCACGAGCGGTGCGACCACCCCGGACGCCAGCCGCATGCCGATGACCGTCGGTTCCACCCGGCCTCCCCCTGAGCCCCGTTGGCAGGAAACAGCAGCGTAGCCCCCGTCACATTCAGGGGTCCCTCGATCTTGCCTATCGGTGACATGCCGCACAGGCGATTTGTCCGTTACTACCTGGAATAGTGGAAAGGTCGATCTGGACAAAATGGACTTTTATCTCGGAATCTCAACGCGGGACGGCTGTTATGGGCGGATTCGTCCCTGATGAGGGCTCTGTCAAGAGTCGGGGAGTTATGGGGTGGGCTACTAGCTTCCGTCGTAGGTCACACCTTTTGGGATAGCTAGGTCCGGGGGTTACCAAGGGATGGCCCATTCGGCGGACGTCCGTGTGCCGGGTGGCTTTTCTCTGTCCCCGTCCCATGAGGTTTCGCATGTTCACGCGTGTCACGTCCCGTTCTTCCCGTACGCCGCAGCTCCGCACTCGCGCGGCCGTGCTGGCCGCCGGTCTCGGCGCCTCGGTCGTGCTGGGGGCCGGGGTCGCGGCCGCCGCCAACACCGTCGCGGCCACCACCACCGCAACCGCCGCCACCTCCGGCGTTGCGAGCGCCGTCGAGGCGCAGGCCGCGGCTCAGGCGAAGGCAGCGGCCAAGGTGGCCGCCGCGAACGCCAAGGCGAAGGCGGCCAAGGCGGCCGCCGTGAAGGCGAAGGCGGCCAAGGCGGCCGCCGCGAACACCCAGAAGACCGCGCCGCAGGCCGCCGCGAAGAAGGCCGCGTCCTGGACCAGCCCGGTCAAGCGCTACCAGCTCAGCGCCAGCTACGCGCAGGCCGGCGGCATGTGGCAGTCCACCCACAGCGGGCAGGACTTCGCCGTCCCGACCGGCACCAGGGTCGTCGCCGCGCACGGCGGCACCGTGGTCAAGGCCGGCGGCAACGGCGCCGGTGACGGCCCCGCGTACGGCAACGCCGTCGTCATCAAGCACGGCAACGGGACGTTCTCCCAGTACGCCCACCTGTCCCGCGTCGACGTGAGGGTCGGCCAGGTCGTCGCCACCGGTCAGCGCATCGCCCTGTCCGGCAACACCGGCAACTCCAGCGGTCCGCACCTGCACTTCGAGATCCGTACGACCCCGAACTACGGCACGGCCATCAACCCGGTCGCCTTCCTGCGCACCAAGGGCGTGACCCTCTAAGACGACCGAGCGGCGCCCCCGTGCGCCTGGGTCACCATGTCGACGGCGACCTCGAGGATGGCCTTGCGCTTGTCCTCGGGGTCGCCTTCCAGTTCCTGCATCACGAACACCGTGCCGGCGTGCAGCGTGAAGATCGCGCTCACGCAGCGGACCTGGTCGGCCAGGCCGGCGTCCCGGTCGATGATGATCTCGCGCAGGCCCCGCATGCGCTCCTTGAACAGGTCGCCGATGCGCAGTTCCCGTACGGTCGCCTGGTTTTCGTGCATGAAGCGGAACAACGGTGCGGCGTCGGAGAGCAGTTGGCTGTAGCGCCGTACGATCTCCTGCTTCGTCTCCAGGGTGTGCGGCTGGTGCCCGCCCCACTCGACCAGCTCGTCGATCGGCTGCATCAGGTCGTCGAAGATGCCGACCAGGATCTCTTCCTTGGTCTTGAAGTGGTAGTACAGCGCCGCCTTGGTGACGTCCAGGCGCTCGGCGATCTCGCGCAGGGACGTCTTCTCGTAGCCCTGCTCGGCGAAGAGCTCCAGCGCCACGTCCTGGATGCGCTGGCGTGTGTTGCCGCGCCGCTGCTGCTTGGTGCCGCCCATCGTGCCGCCCGTCCTCGTGCTCCTGGTAGGACAAAAACTTACTTGACGCCCGGCTAGTTTGCGAGCTACGTTCCGTGGCAGAACTAGCCGGGCGGCAAGTAAGTTGGGGGAGCGGTGGCGGACATACCTGCCGACAGCACGGACACGGGGAAGCAGCCCAGGAGCGTGCGGGTCGTCCTGCTCGCCCTGATGATCGCGATGATGCTCGCGATGCTGGACAACATGATCGTGGGCACCGCGATGCCGACGATCGTCGGCGAACTGGGCGGTCTGGAACACCTGTCGTGGGTGGTGACCGCGTACACCCTGGCGACCGCCGCCTCCACCCCGCTCTGGGGGAAGCTCGGTGACATGTACGGGCGCAAGGGCTCGTTCATGACCTCGATCGTGATCTTCCTGATCGGCTCCGCGCTCAGCGGTATGGCCCAGGACATGGGTCAGCTGATCGCCTTCCGCGCCGTGCAGGGACTGGGCGCCGGCGGACTGATGGTCGGCGTGATGGCGATCATCGGCGATCTGGTGCCGCCGCGGGAGCGCGGCAAGTACCAGGGAATGATGGCCGGCGTCATGGCGCTGGCCATGATCGGCGGTCCGCTGGTCGGCGGCACCATCACCGACCACTGGGGCTGGCGCTGGACGTTCTACATCAACCTGCCGCTCGGCGCCGTCGCGCTGCTCGCCGTCAGCGCCGTACTGCACCTGCCGAAGAAGCGGTCCGAGGCGCGGATCGACTACCTGGGCGCCGCGCTGCTGACCGTCGGCATCACCGCGATCGTGCTCGTCACCACCTGGGGCGGTACGGAGTACGCCTGGACGTCCGTGCAGATCATGGAGCTGATCGGTATCGGTGTCGCCGCGCTCGTCGGGTTCGTGTTCTGGCAGACCCGGGCCGCCGAACCGGTCGTGCCGCTGCACATCTTCCGCAGCCGCAACTTCACGCTGATGTCCGTCATCGGCTTCGTCACCGGCTTCGTGATGTTCGGCGCAACCCTCTTCCTGCCGCTGTACCAGCAGTCGGTGCAGGGCGCGTCCGCGACCAACTCCGGGCTGCTGCTGCTGCCGATGCTCGGTGCGATGCTCGTCACGTCGATGGTCGCCGGGCGGGTGACCACCAAGACCGGCCGCTACAAGGTCTTCCCGGTCGTGGGCGGTGTGCTGCTGGTCGTCGGGCTGTACCTGCTGTCCCTGATGGACACCGGGACCTCGCGGCTGACCTCCGGCGTGTACATGGCCGTCCTCGGTCTGGGCATGGGCTGCCTGATGCAGATCACCATGCTGGTCGCGCAGAACAGCGTGGAGATGAAGGACATGGGCGTCGCGTCGTCCTCCACCACCCTCTTCCGCACGCTCGGTTCCTCCTTCGGCGTCGCCATCATGGGCGCGCTGTTCAACCACCGCGTCCAGGACGTCATGGCCGAGCGGGCCGGCGCGCTGGGCTCCAAGGTGACCGAACAGTCCGCCCAGCTGGACGCCGCGAGCCTGGCCGAGCTGCCGGCCGCGGCCCGGGAGGCCTACCAGCACGCGGTGTCCGCGGGGACGCACGGGGCGTTCCTGCTGGGTGCGGGGATCGCCGTGGTCGCGCTGGTGGCGGCGGTGTTCGTCAAGGAGGTGCCGCTGAAGGGGGCGGGGCCGAAGGCGGACGACGGTGCTCCCGCGCAGGCGCCGGTGACCGAGGCCGTCTGAGGTTCGCCCGACGTCCGCCCTACCGGTCGGGCAGCATCGGATAGCTGCCCGTGGCCGTCGGCGCATGCTCCGGCAGCCACAGCACGGCGACCGCGCCCTCCGCCGGGATGTGCCCCGCCGCGCCGGGCGGGCGGACGTTGCGGAAGGTCAGACGGGCGCCCAGCACCCGGGCCTGGCCGGCCGCGATGGTCAGGCCGAGGCCGTGGCCGCGGCCGGCGCGGTCCTTGCTGCCGGTGCGGAAGCGGCTCGGGCCCTCCGCGAGCAGGTCCTCGGGGAAGCCGGGCCCATGGTCGCGGACGCGGATGACCCGGCCCTCGACGGTGACCTCGACCGGCGGTCTGCCGTGCCGGGCGGCGTTGGCGAGCAGGTTGAACAGCACGCGCTCCAGCCGCCGCGGGTCGGTCGTCACCTCCGACTCGTGCACGACGAGCACCTCGATGTCCGGATCCTTCGCCGCCACCCGCCGGGCGACGAACTCGCCCAGCATGATGTCCTGCAGCTCGGCCCGCTCGGAGGCCCCGTCGAGGCGGGCCACCTCCAGGACGTCCTCGACCAGCGTGCGCATCGCCTTGGCCCGGTCCAGCACCAGCTCGGTCGGGCGGCCCGGCGGCAGCAGCTCGGCCGCCGTCAGCAGCCCGGTCACCGGGGTGCGCAGCTCGTGCGCGATGTCGGCGGTGACCCGGCGCTCCGCCTCCAGACGCTGCTGGAGGGCGTCCGCCATCGCGTCGACGGCCCGCGCCAGGTCGTCGGTCTCGTCCCGGACGACCCCGCCGATCGCCTCCCGCACCCGGACGTCCGGCTCGCCCTTGGCGACCTGGTTCGCCGCGGCCGCCGCCTTGCGCAGCCGGCCCGACAGCTGGCCGCCGATGAGCACGCCGAGCGCGCTGCCGCCGAGGACGGCCGCTATGGAGCCGATGACGAGGGCCTGGTCGAGGTCCTTGAGGATGTCCGTGCTGCGGTCGGTGAACCCCGTGTGCAGCGACATCACATGCCCGTCCTTGAGCGGCACCGCGGCCCAGATGTCCGGCCCGCCGGCCGGACGGTCGGCCACATAGGTCGCCCGCCGCCCCGCCTCGGCCTTGGCCCGCAGCTCGGGCGGCAGGCGCGGGTCGTCGATCTTGATGCTGGGGAAGTTGGGGCGGCCGGACAGCTCGTAGTTGCGCTGGGCGATCCGGAGGCGCTCGTCCGCGAGGTCACGCGCGTTGTCCAGCATCGAGACCCGGGCGGCGTTGTGCACGACCAGGCTGAGCGCGATCGCGACCAGCGCGCCGACCAGTGCGATGGCCGCACTGAGCTTCCACCTCAGTCCCGTACGGATGTCCGCGCGCTCCAGCCGTTCCGGAACGAGGCGTGGAAAGATCCCCCGCATACCCCTGCCCTGCTCAGGCCTTCAACTTGTAGCCGAAGCCGCGGACCGTCTCGATCCGGTCCTGGCCGATCTTCGTACGCAGCCGCTGCACATGGACGTCGACGACCCGGGTGTCCCCGCCCCAGCCGTAGTCCCACACGCGCTCCAGCAGCTTGTCCCGCGACAGCACGGTGCCCGGCGCGGAGGAGAACTCCAGCAGCAGCCGCATCTCGGTCGGGGTGAGCGCCACCGGGTGGCCGGCCCGGCGGACCTCCATCCCCTCGGTGTCGACCTCCAGGTCGCCGAAGGTGAGCACGCCGCCGTCCGCCGCGGCGCCGGCCTCCTCCGCCCGGCCCGCGCGGGCGCCGCCGGCGTGGCCGAAGCGGCGCAGCACGGCACGGATCCGGGCGACCAGGACGGCACCGTCGAACGGCTTGGTCACGTAGTCGTCGGCGCCCGCCTCCAGGCCCAGCACCACGTCGATGGAGTCGGCCCGCGCCGACAGCATGATCACCGGGACGGTCGACTCGTCACGGATCCGGCGGCACAGGCTGACGCCGTCCAGGCCGGGCACCATGACGTCCAGCAGGGCGATGTCGGGGCGGTTCGCGCGGAACGCCTCCAGGCCCGACAGCCCGTCGGGCATGGCGGTGACCGCGAAGCCGTCCCGCTCCAGGGCGAGCTGGGTGGCCTCGCGGATGACGTCGTCGTCCTCGACGAACAGAACGTGGGTCTGGTCTGCCATCCCGCTGCTCTCTGTCCTCGTGTGCTTGTCGTGCGTGGGAGTCCGGCCGGGGTTCAGTTGCTCTCGGGCGCCGGGGTGGCCGCGCCACCGACCACCGGGCTGTAGTCGTTGTGCGTCCGGTACTCCTCGGTGAAGCGGCCCGAGGCCCAGCGGTACGTGATCACGTTCTCGCCGGACGGGCTCGACACCGGGTCGCCCTTCTCGTACACCTGCTTGGTCACGACCAGGTCGTCACGGTCTATTTCGGCATAGACCGGAGGTTCCTCGGACTGGAAGACGTTCTGGTACGTACCGCCCTGCTCGCGATACACATACGAGCCGATGCCGACGACATCGCTGCAGGTCACGACATTGACGACGACATCGTCGACCGGCCCTGACGTCAGATTGCCGTACGACAGGTCGACCGGGTACTCGTCCCCGGCGCACGGCTTCAGGGAGCGTTTGACCGTCGTCGAGACCTCCGGGTCGGCCATGAGGAGCTTGACCGCCGCGGGACGGGTGAGGGACTTGGCGGGCGGCACCGCGGAGGCCGGGGCCGCCGACGAGGCCCCGGTGCCGGCGACCTCGTCGGAGTGGGCCGGGCCCTCGTCCCGGGCGCCGGTGCCGCCGGTACCGCAGGCGGAGACCGACAGGGCGAGGGCGACGAACACGGCCGCCGCCGTACTCACCGCCTGCCAGGTGTTCCGGGTCGGGGTGGGCGGCCCCGCAGGGGGGCGTGCCACGCCCCGCGTCTCCGACTCCGGCCGCCGGACAGACCCTAGGCCGCGCAACGCTCCCGCTCCTCACGCTCCAGCGCGCGTGCGTCCAGATCGCGGGACTCCAGCTCCTCGCGGAGCCGGGCGAGCGCCCGGTGCAGCGTGCTCTTGACCGTTCCGGCCGACATGCCGAGGGCGGCGGCCGTCTCCTCCGTGGACATCTGCTCCCAGTGTCGCAGCACGACCACACTGCGCTGCTTCGGGGCGAGCACCTTCATGACGTCCATCAGCAGGGCGCGGTCCGCGTGCTGCTCGGTGGAGTCGTCCACGCAGGCGTCCGGGAGCTGCTCGGTGGGCACCTCCTCCAGCTTGCGGGCCCGCCACCACTCGGTCCGCGTGTTGATCATGACCCGGCGCAGATAGGCGTCCGCGAGCCGCTTGTCGGCTATGCCGTCCCAGCGGCCGTACGTCCGGGCCAGCGCCGTCTGGAGCAGGTCCTGGGCGTCGACCGGGTCCGGGACCAGCCGGCGGGCGCTGCGAAGAAGCGCGTCCTGCCGGGTGCGGACGTACTCCTCGAACCCGAGTACCTCGCCCACCTCGCCCACCTCGCGCTGCGCCATGATCAACCGCCTCCATCCCCGTTACTTCTGTAGCCGTGCCACCCCGTCGGGCACGGAAACGAAGCTACGGAGGCGTTGTCACGGCGCTGTCCGAAGCAGCCTGCGGTAAACGCTCGGCTGTCCGTCGGTTGTGTAACGGAAGTAGGGACGTGTTAAAGAAGTGGATCGGATAGGGCGGGTATGGGGTGATTTGGCGCTGGGGTGGGGCTGTGAACGAGCGCTGATGTGTGACAGAGGCCTGTGATGCGGCTGTACGTCAGCTCAGCGGCAGCCGGTACAGGCCGCCCGGCAGCGGCTCCACCAGACCGTCCGCGACCAGGCCGTCCAGCGCCCGGGCCCGCTGCACCGGCTCGTGCCACACCCGGTCCAGCACCGTCTGCGGCACGGGCACATGCGCCTCGCGCAGCACGGCGAGCAGCTTGCCGCGTACCTGACGGTCGGTGCCGGCGTACGTCTGTCCTCGGCGCGGCGGACCGTCGTGCTCCGGCTTCCCGGCCAGCCGCCAGGCGCACTGTGCGGCGATCGGGCAGCTCTGGCAGCTCTCGTTCTTGGCCGTGCACACCAGCGCGCCCAGCTCCATGGAGGCCGCGGCCCAGCGGGCGGCGGTCCGCTCGTCCTCGGGCAGCAGCGCCCGGGCGAGCCGGCGCTCGGCGGCGGTGGTGGCGTTCGGCGGGTACTGCACACCGTTGACCGCGCGGGCCAGGACCCGGCGGACATTGGTGTCGAGCACGGCATGCCGCTGCCCGTACGCGAACGACGCCACGGCCGCCGCCGTGTACTCGCCGATGCCGGGCAGCGCCAGCAGCTGGCCGTGGTCGGTCGGTACGTCCCCGCCGTGCCGCTCCGTTATGGCGACGGCGGCGCCGTGCAGCCTGAGGGCGCGGCGCGGGTAACCGAGCCGGCCCCAGGCGCGGACGGCCTCGCCGGGGGCCTCCTCGGCGAGGTCGGCGGGGCGGGGCCAGCGGGCCAGCCAGTGCTCGTAGACGGGCAGGACGCGGTTCACCGGCGTCTGCTGGAGCATGAACTCGCTGACCATCACGCCCCAGGCGCCGGCCTCCGGGCGCCGCCAGGGCAGGTCGCGCGCATGCTCGTCGAACCAGGCGATGACAGGGGAGTGCAGCTCGGCTCCGAGCGGCGGACCGGGGACGGCGTCGGCGGGGCGGGTGTGCGGTGGCTTCGTGGGCGCAGTCATGGCAGTTCCGATCCTGCCACGTCGAAGGTCGCGGACGTGGGTAGCGCGGAGTGGGGCGGGTCGGGGCGCGGTGTCGGCTGCGCCGCCCGGAGGCCGTGGCCGATGGGGCAAGGGCCACGGTCGCGAACGGCCCCGTCCCCGTCCGCCGCTCCGTCAAGTTCCGGACGCCGCCGGGGGTGTTGTCGTCGTACCCGGCGCTCGCGGTCACGGACCGTAGGCGACATGGGAAGGGCCGTCACTCCCTGCGTCGTCCGGTGCTCGACTCGATGACCAGCAGCGGCGCGTCGGCCGCATTCCGGGATGATGATCCGGAAAAGTTGTGGCTCCTGGCGGCGGGTGGGGCAAGCTGGCGCACCGATCTCTCGTACAGTTTGCGCCGTGGGATCTCTGCGCAATCCGGTCGGGCCGCTTCCCTCCTCCATCTACTGGCGACGGAGGGTCGTCCTGCTGTCTGTGATCGCCCTGTTGGCGCTGCTGATCGCCTGGGTCCTCGCATCGGGCGGCGGCGGCAGCAAGAACGGCGCCGACGGGTCCGACGGCAAGAATCCCGCGCCCACGATCACGCCGGGGCCGTCCAGCTCCGGACCTGCGATCAGCCAGGCGCCCGGCGGACGTGACGAGTCGGACGACGGGAACGCCAACGGGGGCGGCTCGGGAGACAGTGCCGGGGCGGGGGACTCCGGCGGGGCCGACGGCTCGGGTGACGGTGGCAGCGGCGGCAGTGCGGGCAGCAGCAGCGGCGGCGGCTCGGGTGGCGCTGTGTCAGGGGCCGACGTCGGTGCGGGGGATGCCCTGCCGGCCGGGTCCCCCCTGGCCAACTGCACGCCGAGCGCGGTGTCGTTGACGCTGCGCAGTGTGCGTAACTCCTACTCGCCGGACGAGAAGCCGGCCTTCCGGCTGGCCGCGCAGAACTCCTCCGGCAGTGACTGCAAGGTCGATCTCGGGCCGAAGAACGCGGTGCTGACGATCACTCAGGCGGGAAGCGACGACGCGTACTGGTCGTCGAAGGACTGTCCCAAGGGGGCCGGCAGCCTGCTGTACCGGGTGCCCGCGGGCAGCGGCATCACGTACACCGTGGAGTGGGATCGCAAGCCGAGCGTTCCCGAGTGCGGGATGCCTCCGGCGGGGGCGGCCGGGGCGGGGACGTATCTGGTGGAGGCTGCGGCGCCGGGGTTCGGGAAGGTGCGGACTTCGTTCGTGCTGGATGCCGACTAGCTCCGCCGCACCCCACAGTCAGGCCGGGCGAGTCAGACGTACCGTTCGAGGATCGACGACTCCGCCAGCCGTGACAGGCCCTCCCGGACGCTGCGCGCACGCGCCTCGCCCACGCCCTCGACCGTCTGGAGGTCGTCCACGCTGGCGGCGAGGAGTTTCTGCAGGCCGCCGAAGTACTCCACCAGCCGGTCGATGATGGCGCCCGGGAGGCGCGGCACCTTGGCGAGGAGGCGGAAGCCGCGCGGGGACACCGCGGAGTCGAGGGCCTCGGGGGAGCCCGTGTAGCCCAACGCTCGGGCCACCGTGGGCAGTTCGAGCAGCTCGGCGTGGGTGAGGGCGTCCAGTTCGGCCAGCGCCTCCTCGACCGTGCGGGAGCGCTTGGCGGTGGGCTCGGGAACGTAGTCCCGGACGACCAGTTCACGCTCGGGTTCGACGCCGGCGATCAACTCGTCCAGCTGGAGGGCGAGGAGACGTCCGTCGGTGCCCAGTTCGACCACGTATTCGGCGATTTCGGTGGCGATGCGGCGCACCATCTCCAGCCGCTGGGCGACGGCGGAGACGTCCCGGACCGTCACCAGGTCCTCGATCTCCAGCGCCGACAGCGTGCCTGCGACCTCGTCCAGGCGGAGCTTGTAGCGCTCCAGGGTCGCCAGGGCCTGGTTGGCGCGGGACAGGATCGCCGCCGAGTCCTCCAGTACGCGGCGCTGGCCGTCGACGTACAGCGCGATCAGCCGCATGGACTGGGAGACCGAGACCACAGGGAAGCCGACCTGCTTGCTGACCCGGTCCGCGGTGCGGTGGCGAGTGCCCGTCTCCTCGGTCGGGATCGTGGGATCCGGAACGAGTTGGACACCCGCACGCAGGATCTTCGACAGGTCGGAGGAGAGCACGATGCCGCCGTCCAGCTTGCACAGCTCGCGCAGCCGGGTCGCCGTGAACTCGACATCCAGCACGAAACCGCCCGTGCACATGGTCTCGACGGTCTTGTCGGAGCCGAGCACGATCAGCCCGCCGGTGTTGCCGCGCAGAACCCGCTCGAGCCCGTCGCGCAGAGCTGTGCCCGGAGCCACGGCGCTCAGCGAGGCGCGCATCAGGCCATCGGAACCGGCACTCCCACCGGATTTTCCGGGAGCTGCTGCCCGGTCGTTGGCTGCCACTGCACTCCTCCGGTCGCAGGTTCTGGGGCGCTCCCGTATGCGCACTCGGTTCGTACGGACGGGCGAGACCAGGGCAAAGTCTACCGGCGGTCCTCCGCGTCCCGGGGGGCCTCTCGGCGACGGGAGCGGGGGAGGACCCTCAGGGCGTCCCCTATGTCCGCGACTTCCAGGACCTTCATGCCTGCAGGGATCTTGCCCGGATCGCCCGGCACGAGCGCATGCGTGAAGCCCAGGCGGTGCGCCTCCGCGAGCCGGCGCTGCACGCCGGTGACCCGTCTGACCTCGCCCGCGAGGCCGACCTCGCCGATCGCCACGAGGTTCTTCGGCAGCGGGGTGTCACTGGCCGCCGACGCCAGCGCGAGGGCGACGGCGAGGTCGGCGGCCGGTTCGGACAGCTTCACTCCGCCGACCGTTGCGGAGTAGATGTCCCGTTTGCCCAGGGCGCTGATGCGGCCGCGCTGTTCCAGGACCGCCAGCATCATCGAGACGCGGGAGGTCTCCAGGCCGGATGTCGTGCGGCGTGGGGAGGGGATCTGTGAGTCGACCGTGAGTGCCTGGACCTCGGCGACCAGGGGGCGGCGGCCCTCCAGGGTGACGGTCAGGCAGGTGCCGGGGACCGGTTCGGCCCGGCGGGTCAGGAACAGGCCGCTGGGGTCGGCGAGTCCGGTGATGCCCTCGTCGTGCAGCTCGAAGCAGCCGACCTCGTCCGTCGTCCCGTAGCGGTTCTTGACGCCGCGTACGAGGCGCAGACGCGCGTGCCGGTCGCCCTCGAAGTGCAGGACGACGTCGACGAGGTGCTCCAGCAGGCGCGGGCCCGCGATCGCGCCGTCCTTGGTGACATGGCCCACCAGGAGCGTGGACATGCCCCGCTCCTTGGAGGCGCGGATCAGGGCGCCGGCGACCTCGCGGACCTGGGCCATGCCGCCTGGGGCGCCGTCGATCTCCGGGGAGGCGACCGTCTGTACCGAGTCGAGGATGAGCAGTGACGGCTTCACCGCGTCCAAGTGGCCCAGCACGGCGGCCAGATCGGTCTCGGCGGCGAGATAGAGGTGGTCGTCGATGGCGCCGATCCGGTCGGCGCGCAGCCGGACCTGGCTCGCCGACTCCTCGCCGGTCACATAAAGGGTGCGGTGTTCGTCACTCGCCGACTTGGCCGCCACGTCCAGCAGCAGGGTCGACTTGCCGACGCCGGGCTCGCCCGCGACGAGCACCACCGCGCCGGGCACGAGCCCGCCGCCGAGCACGCGGTCCAGCTCGGGGACGCCGGTCGGGCGGGCGGTGGCCTGGCGGCCGTCGACCTGGCCGATGGGCAGGGCGGAGGTGGTGACGCGGCCGGGTGTGGTCGTGCGTACGGCGGGCGTGCCGTATTCCTCGACCGTGCCCCAGGCCTGGCATTCGGGGCAGCGGCCGAGCCACTTGGCCGTCTGCCAGCCGCATTCGGTGCAGCGGTAGGACGGGCGGTCCTTCGTGGTCTTCGTACGGGCAGCCATGGACGAAACCGTAACCGGCCCCACTGACAGTGCGGGCACGCTGCAGGTCATCGGTCCGCGGGCCGCCGTGCCCTGAGGCCGCGAACGGGGCCGCGAACCCTGTACGAACCGGTATCGACACGCCCGAACCGGTCACGGAATCACCGGTTCCTGTCCCCTTATGAGGGATCGTTTCACCCGTACGAATTAAATGTGCTCAAGGGGGCGGAAGGCGCCACCCCCCGCCCCCTACGGTCGGCCGGGTGATGAGCAGCAGCCCGGACACCTCGACCCGCACGACCGGCGCACACCGGGCGCGCCGCGAGGCACGCGACCGTGCTGCGGCGCGCACGCTGGCGCACCACCCGCCCGCGCGCTACGAGCCGTATCTGGACGGTCTGTTCACCTACTGCCTCTCCGTGCTGTGTGACCACGACGCCGCGACCGCCGCCCTGGGCGAGGTCCTCGCGCTCGCCGAACGCCGCGGCCAGCGTGCCCCGGACGCCGCCGGGGACCGCCGGGCGTGGTTGTACGCGCTGGCCCGCTGGGTGTGCCTGCGCAAGCTGGCCGAGGCCAAGCAGAAACGTCAGGCCACGCACGCGGCGGGCCGCCATGGCACCGAACGGCAGCGCGGCAGACAGCCCACCACCCCGCCCGTCTCCGAGGAGGCCCAGGAGCAGCGCCGGCGCGAACTCGCCCAGCTGGCCTGGCCGGAGGCCGCCGGCACCACCCCCGAGCAGCGCGAGGCGCTCGAGCTGGCCGTACGCCACCACCTGGCCGCCCATGAGGTCGCCGCCGTCCTCGGCATGGACCTCGCCGCCACCCGTGAACTGCTCGCCTCCGCCGCCTGCGAGGTCGAACGCACCCGCGCCGCCCTCGCGGTCGTCGAGACCGGCGGCTGTCCGGGCGTCGCCCGCCTCACCGGCGACAACCAGCTCGTGCTCAGCGCCGCGGTCCGCCGTGAGCTCGTCCGGCACGTCGACGACTGCCCCCGCTGCCGGCGCACCGCCGAGCGCGCCGTCCCCGGCCGCTGGCCCGGCGCCAGCGTCACCCCCGCCGCGCTGCCCGTCCTGGAGGCGCCCCGCGCGGCACTGCACCACGCCATGGCGCATCACCCGCGCGCGCGGGGCACCGCCGCGCCGCGCTTCGACCGGCGCGGCTTCCCCATGGACCCCAAGGACCGCACCGCCCGAAGGGACCGCCTACGCGCGCGTGCCGTCACCACGACCGTCGTCGCCACCGTCGTGGCGGCCCCCGTACTGGCCCTCTGGTCCGCCTACCGGGCCTCGCCGGTCACCGGCGAGGGCGGAGAGGGCAACACCGCCACCGCCAGCCGCGACGACCACCCCGGCAGCCTCGACGGCGAGGCGGCGCGCGGCGGCTACGAGAACACGGGAAACGCCGACACGCACCCTGGTGGCCGCTTCTCGAACGGCGACCAACCCGACGTCTCCGTGGAGGTCGTCAGCGTCGCCGGAGCGGGCCGCAGAGGTGTGGGGGAGCTGGCGGTGACCGCCGACTACAGCGGCGACACCACGCTGATCACTCTGACCGCCTCCGGCCATGCCCCGGTGCGCTGGTCCGCGACCACGGGCGCCTCCTGGCTCTATCTGAGCCGATCTGAAGGAACGCTCCGCCCAGGCGAAACGTTGACGATCAAGGTGTACGTCGACCAGCTGCGCGAGCCGTCCGGGTACTGGAGCGCACGGGTGGCGATCTCACCAGCCGGCGCGGTTGTCACGATCCAGGGCTACGGCCCCGCCCCCACCCCGACCGACCCGGGCCCGCCCCCGGACCCCGCGCCCAGCACCCCCAGCGGCCCACCTCCGCCCCCGCCCGACCCGGACCCGACGCCCACGGCCCCGCCGCCCACCGAGCCCACCCCCAGCGACCCACCGACCACCCCGCCACCCGACCCCGAACCCACCCCCAGCGACTCCGCCCCGTCCACCCCGGGCGACTCACCGCCACCACCCAGCGACAGTGGCGACCCGAGCCCGTCGACGTCGTAAGGCACCGGTGCCGCGCCGTCGGCCGCGGGCCGCCGTGCCTCCCCCAGTGCCTTCAGGGCCTGGGGAGGGACCCCAGGGCGGCACGGGCGGGCGCGGGAGGCACCCCCCGTCGCGCCGGGTTGCGCCACCCACTACGGCGCGCAGCCGCCCGTCACTCCACCGGGTCCGCCGGATGCGGCGCAAGCAGAGGCAACTGCGAGTTCAACCGCTGCTCGCACAGCTCGACCAGACGGTCGTAGCCGGCCTTGCCCATCAGCTCCGTCAGTTCCGCCCGGTAGGAGACGTACACCGGATCGCCCGCACCATGCGCCGAGGTCGCCGACGTGCACCACCAGTGCAGGTCGTGGCCGCCCGGCCCCCAGCCCCGGCGGTCGTACTCACCGATCGACACCTGGAGCACACGCGTGTCGTCGGGCCGGTCGATCCACTCGTAGGTCCGCCGGACCGGCAGCTGCCAGCACACGTCCGGCTTCGTCTCCAGCGGTTCCCGGCCCTCCTTCAGGGCGAGGATGTGCAGCGAGCAGCCCGCGCCGCCCGCGAAGCCGGGCCGGTTCTGGAAGATGCAGGAGCCCTGGTAGGGGCGGGTCTGCCGGGAGCCCTCGTCGTCCTTGGAGACCCAGCCGCCCCGGGTGCCCTCGGCGTGGTTCTGCCAGATCTCCGGCGTGAGCCTCGCCACATGCCCGGCGACCCGCTTCTCGTCGTCCTCGTCGGAGAAGTGGGCCCCCAGCGTGCAGCACCCGTCGTCCGCCCGGCCGGCCTGGATGCCCTGGCAGCCGCTTCCGAAGATGCAGTTCCAGCGAGAGGTCAGCCATGTCAGATCACAGCGGAAGACCTGTTCGTCGTCCGCCGGATCAGGGAACTCCACCCACGCGCGCGCGAAGTCGAGGCCCTTCTCGTCGTCCGTCAGGGCCTGCTGCGACTTCGTCGGTGCTTCCGCCTGCGAAGAACCCTTGGCTGCTTTGGTCTTCTTGTCTGCCTTGTCGGTCTTCGCCTTTTTCGTCTTTGGCACGGGTCCAGGGTAAGTCGCCCGCCGCCCGTCCAGGGACCGCCTCGAGGGCGGAGCACAGCGCAGCTGGCAGTAGCGTTCCGTACATGAGACTCGGTGTCCTCGACGTGGGATCGAACACGGTGCATCTGCTGGTGGTGGATGCGCACCCCGGCGCGCGCCCGCTGCCCGCGCACTCGCACAAGGCCGAACTGCGCCTCGCCCAGCTTCTCGACGACGACGGCGCCATCGGTCCCGACGGCGTCGACCGGCTGATCGGCGTCGTCCACGAGGCGCTCCAGGCCGCCGAGGACAAGGGCGTCGAGGAACTGCTGCCGTTCGCGACCTCCGCCGTGCGCGAGGCCAGCAACGCCGACGACGTCCTCGCGCGTGTGCAGACCGAGACCGGCGCCCAGCTCCAGGTCCTCACCGGCGCCGAGGAGGCCCGGCTCACCTTCCTCGCCGCCCGCCGCTGGTTCGGCTGGTCGGCCGGGAAGCTGCTCGTCCTGGACATCGGCGGCGGCTCCCTGGAGATCGCCTACGGCATCGACGAGGACCCCGACGCGGCCGTCTCCCTGCCGCTCGGCGCCGGCCGGCTCACCTCCGCCTGGCTGCCGGACGACCCGCCCGCCACCGAGGACATACGGGCTCTGCGCCGCCATGTGCGGGCCGAGATCGCCCGTACGGTCGGTGAGTTCAGCCGCTTCGGCGCCCCCGACCACGTGGTCGCCACCTCCAAGACCTTCCGGCAGCTCGCCCGCATCAGCGGTGCCGCCCGCTCCGCCGACGGCCTCTACGTCCAGCGCGAACTCAAGCGCCAGTCCCTGGAGGCCTGGGTCCCCCGCCTCGCCGGCATGACCACCGAGGAACGCGCCGAACTCCCCGGAGTCTCCGACGGCCGAGCGGGCCAGCTGGTCGCCGGCGCCCTGGTGGCGGAGGCCGCGATGGACCTGTTCGGCGTGGAGACGCTGGAGATCTGCCCGTGGGCACTGAGGGAGGGCATCATCCTGCGACGGTTGGACCACATGGGCTCGGATTGAAACGGGCGGCGGGGTAGCGCCGGCAAGGGGCGCGGGGCTGCATCGACATGCGGCTCCGCCGCGATGGGGGTCCCCCCGCTCGAGCGAAGCCGAGAGTGGGGGAGCGACCAGCCCACGCCAACCCGCACTCGCCCACGGCGACAAAGATCAACGGTGAATAGGCGCACACCAACCCCGGTCCACCCCGCAGACCCACGTACCCTGTCTCCGTGGCAGAACCAGTCGTACGCATCCCGGATGCGAAGGTCGCCCTCTCGACGGCCTCCGTGTACCCGGAGTCGACGGCAACGGCCTTCGAGATCGCCGCGCGCCTCGGGTACGACGGCGTCGAGGTCATGGTCTGGAACGACCCGGTCAGCCAGGACATGGAGGCGCTGCGCCGGCTCAGCGACTTCCACCAGATCCCGATCCTCGCCGTACACGCCCCCTGCCTGCTCATCACGCAGCGCGTGTGGTCCACCGACCCGTGGGTCAAGCTCCAGCGCGCCCAGGCGGCGGCCGAGAAGCTCGGCGCCACCACGGTCGTCGTCCACCCGCCCTTTCGCTGGCAGCGCCAGTACGCGCGCGACTTCGTCGCCGGCATCTGGCGGATGGTGGACGAGACGGATGTGCGGTTCGCCGTCGAGAACATGTACCCCTGGCGCTACCGCGACCGCGAGATGCTCGCGTACGCCCCCGACTGGGACGTGACGAAGGACGACTACCGCCACTTCACGATCGACCTCAGCCACGCCGCGACCGCGCGCACGGACGCCCTGCAGATGGTCGACCGTATGGGCGACCGGCTGGGCCACGTCCATCTCGCGGACGGCTCCGGCTCCAACAAGGACGAGCACCTGGTCCCCGGCCGCGGCACCCAGCCCTGCGCCGAGCTACTGGAACGGCTCGCCGTGTCCGGATTCGACGGGCACGTCGTCATCGAGGTCAACACCCGCCGCGCCATGTCCAGCGCCGAGCGCGAGGCCGACCTCGCCGAGGCCCTGGCCTTCACCCGGCTCCACCTGGCCTCCGCAGTGAAGGTGCCCCGGCGATGACCGGCACGACGCCCACGCCGCGCCGCCGGGGACGGCCCTCGCGTACGGAGTCCGCCGACGGCCCCGCCACCCGCGACCGCATCCTCGCCGCGGCCCGCGAGGAGTTCTCCGAACGGGGCTACGAGAAGACGTCCGTGCGCGGCATCGCCAAGGCGGCCGGTGTGGACTCGGCGCTGGTGCACCACTACTTCGGCACCAAGGAGCAGGTCTTCCAGGAGGCGGTGGAGACGGTCTTCGCGCCCGCGCTGAGGGCACCGGATGTGATCTTCGAGGGGGCGCCCGAGGAGGTCGGTGAGCGGTTCGCCCGATTCCTCTTCGGGATCTGGGAGAACCCGGTCACCCGGACGCCGCTGCTCGCGGTCGTACGGTCCGCGGTGAACAACGAGGTCGCGGCCGCCGTCTTCCGCCGCCTCGTTACCGCCCAGCTGCTCCGCAGGGTCGCCGCCCAGCTCGGCATGCCCGACGCGGAGCTGCGGGCGGAACTGGCGGCCGCGCAGCTGGTCGGTGTCGCCATGCTGCGGTACGTGATCAAGCTCGAGCCGCTGGCGTCGGCCGACATGGAAGTGATCATCCAACGGATCGCACCCGTGGTGCAGGGCCACCTGACGAAACCCTGAATCCCTTGAATCCTTCAGGGGGAACGAACCCCTGTCAGAGGGAACGAACGGTCGAATCCCTGAGACATGCGTCCCGCAATCCGGACATCCTGTCCGCTCTCTGGATGACCGGCGTACGCTCGACTCAGTCAGAACTCTCCGAAGGAGCGAGCGACGATGCCCGAGCTGAGGTCCCGCACAGTCACCCACGGCCGCAACATGGCGGGCGCCCGCGCCCTTATGCGCGCCTCCGGTGTACCCGGTGCGGACATCGGCCGAAAGCCGATCATCGCGGTCGCCAACAGCTTCACGGAGTTCGTGCCGGGCCACACGCACCTGGCGCCGGTCGGCCGGATCGTCAGCGAGGCGATCAAGGAGGCCGGCGGCATCCCGCGCGAGTTCAACACGATCGCCGTCGACGACGGCATCGCGATGGGCCACGGCGGCATGCTGTACAGCCTGCCCTCCCGTGACCTGATCGCGGACAGCGTGGAGTACATGGTCGAGGCGCACTGCGCCGACGCCCTGGTCTGCATCTCCAACTGCGACAAGATCACCCCGGGCATGCTCATGGCCGCCCTGCGCCTGAACATCCCGACGGTCTTCGTCTCCGGCGGTCCCATGGAGTCCGGCCGCGCCACGCTGGTCGACGGCACGGTCCGCACGCTCGACCTGGTCGACGCGATCTCCGACGCGGTGAACGACAAGATCTCGGACGAGGACATCCTCCGTATCGAGGAGAACGCCTGTCCGACCTGCGGCTCCTGTTCCGGCATGTTCACCGCCAACTCGATGAACTGCCTGACCGAGGCCATCGGCCTCTCCCTCCCCGGCAACGGCTCGGTCCTCGCCACCCACACCGCCCGCCGCGCGCTCTACGAGAACGCCGCCCGCACGGTGATGGACCTGACCCGCCGCTACTACGAGCAGGACGACGACACGGTCCTGCCCCGAAACATCGCCACCATCGCGGCCTTCGAGAACGCCATGGCCCTGGACATCGCGATGGGCGGCTCCACCAACACGATCCTGCATCTGCTGGCCGCCGCCCAGGAGGCCGGCGTGCCCTTCGGCCTGGAGCAGATCGACGCCGTCTCGCGCCGCGTGCCGTGCCTGGCGAAGGTCGCACCCAACGTCGCCAAGGACCGCACGTACTACATGGAGGACGTGCACCGCGCCGGCGGCATCCCCGCCCTGCTCGGCGAGCTGCACCGCGCGGGCCTGCTCAACGAGGACGTGCACGCCGTCCACAGCCCGTCCCTGGCGGACTGGCTGAAGACATGGGACGTCCGCGGCGGCTCGCCTTCGGCCGAGGCCGTGGAGCTGTGGCACGCGGCACCCGGCTGCGTCCGCTCCGCCGAGGCCTTCTCCCAGTCCGAGCGCTGGGAGGCCCTGGACGTGGACGCCGAGGGCGGCTGCATCCGCTCCGCCGAGCACGCCTACTCCAAGGACGGCGGCCTGGCGGTACTGAAGGGCAACCTCGCCGTCGACGGCTGCGTGGTGAAGACGGCCGGCGTCGACGAGTCCATCTGGACCTTCGAGGGCCCGGCGGTCGTCTGCGAGTCGCAGGAGGAGGCCGTCGAGAAGATCCTCAACAAGCAGGTGACGGACGGCGACGTCGTCGTCATCCGCTACGAGGGCCCCAAGGGCGGCCCCGGCATGCAGGAGATGCTCTACCCGACGTCCTTCCTGAAGGGCCGCGGCCTCGGCAAGACCTGCGCCCTGATCACCGACGGCCGTTTCTCCGGCGGCACGTCCGGCCTGTCCATCGGCCACGCCTCCCCCGAAGCGGCGTCCGGAGGCACCATCGCGCTCGTCGAGAACGGCGACCGCATCCGCATCGACATCCCGAACCGTTCCATCGAACTGCTCGTGGACGAGGCGGAACTGGCGCGCCGGGAGCAGGCGTTGAACGGGGTGTACGTCCCGAAGGGCCGCGAGCGCAAGGTGTCGGCCGCACTGCGGGCCTACGCCGCCATGGCAACCAGCGCGGACAAGGGCGCCGTGCGGGACGTCAGCAAACTGGGCTGAGGCACACACCTGGGGCCGCCTGTGACGGGGCGGCCCCTTTTGTGTGCGGGCTCGGCCGGTGAGTCGGCTTTCGCGCGCCCCTCGGCCGGTGACTCCGGCTTTCGTGTGCGGCCTCGGCCGGTGGGCCCGGGTTTCGCTGTGCACCCAGCCGGTGAGTCGGCTTTCGCGCGCCCCTCGGCCGGTGACTCCGGCCTTCGCGCCGCCCCCCAGCCGCTCAGTCCGCCCCGCCTGTCACCACCGCGCCGGATCGTCCCCGTCCACCGCGAACAGCGAACCGCCCGGAGCCGCGGCGAACACCCTGCCGTCCCCGGCGACCGGCAGCGGCAGCCCGGACACCACCGATCCCCGCCCCGCCCCGGGCCGCGCCCTAGTCTGCCCCAGCAGCGCACCCTTCCCGGTGTCGACGGCGACGACCCGCCCGTCCCCGGCACTGAAGTACAGCCGCCCCCCGGCCACCACCGGCGCGGACGGGAAACTGACGGACGTCTCCAGCCGCCACAGCTGCGCCGACGTCCGCGTGTCGACGGCGACCAGCGCACCGTCGGCCCCCAGCAGATACACCGTGTCCCGCTGCACGACGGCCTGCGCTCCCGCCAGCGGATGGCGCAGCGCGGTACGGCGCTGCGTCCCGTGCGTGGCGTCGTAGCGCACGACCGCGTCGGTGTCGGCGTACTCCGCCGAGGTCGACGTGAACCAGAGCACGCCCTCACGGGCGCCGACCAGGCTGAGCGCACCGGCCAGCCGCCGCTGCCAGCGGACGGCGCCGCTCTCCGGGTCGACGGCGGTCACCCGGGTCCCGGTCCCGGCCGCGCCGACCGCGTACGCGACCCGGCCGCCGTACGACTGGAACACCGGCTGCGTGAGCCCGGCGACCGCGTGCTGCCACTTCCGCTCGCCGGTGGCCGCGTCCAGCGCGGTGACCTCCGAGTCGCGTCCGGTGAGCAGGACGACCCCGCCGACGTGCGCGACCCGACCGTCGTAGCGCGAGATGTCGTGGCTCCAGCGGGTCCTGCCGGTCGCCGGGTCGAGCGCGGCGAGCCGCCGCCCGCCCTCCGTGACGACATGCAGCAACCCGCCCGACAGCATCGGCGGCTCGACGGTCCCGTCCGCTTGCTGCCCGGCCCCCGCACGCGCCCACTTCACGCCGCCGTCGGCGGGATCGACCGCGGCGGCCAGAACACCGGGGCGGGTGCAGTACAGCGTCCCGGGCGTGTAGGCGCACTGCGGCATTCCGCTCGCCTCGGCGCCACGGGCGTTCAGGTCGATGTCCCAGGGGCGGAACGGGGCGGGCTGCCCGGCCCCGGCCGGCGTCGGGCTGTCGCCGGCCCCGAGGAGGGCAACAGCCCCCGCGCCCAGGGCGAGCACGGCGGCGACGGCCACAGCGGCCCTCCACCACCGCCTTCCCGGGCCGCGGGCCCCGGGTGCGTCCGCGACCGGACCGTCCACCGAGGGCACCCGGCGCCGGTGCGTGGGGGCCTCGTCCTGCGCGGGACCGGCATCACGCGGGGAACCGACTTCCCGCGGGCGATCGACTTCCCGGGGCCCGTCGAACGACTGCTCGCCCGTGCGCTGTTCGGGAATGAAGGCCTGTGTGTCATACGACGCCGAAAGCGACCGGAGCTCCGCCATCAGCTCGTCCGGAGTGGGCCGGTCCTCAGGCTCCTTGGCCAGGCACCGGGCGACGAGCGGCGCCAGCTCGTCCGGCACTCCTGTCAAGTCCGGCTCTTCATGAACGACCTGATACGCCACCAGGTACGGGCTGTCGGAGTCGAAGGGGCCGCTGCCCGTCGCGGCGTGCACGATGACCGACCCGAGCGCGAAGACGTCGGCGGCCGGCCCGACCTCCCGCGGCCTGCGGAACTGCTCCGGCGCCATGAACGGCGGCGTGCCGATCAACTTGCCGGTCTCGGTGCGCAGTTCGCTGTCCGAGGGCCGGGATATCCCGAAGTCGATGACCTTCGGCCCGTCCTCGGCGAGCAGGACGTTGCTCGGCTTGAGGTCGCGGTGCACGACCCCGACCCGATGGATGTCCCGCAGCGCCTCGGCGAGCCCCGCCGTCAACTGGCGCAGCCGGGCCGGCGCAAGGGCGCCGTTCCGCTTCACGTACTCGGCGAGGGTGGGGCCGGGGATGAAGAGCGTCGCCATCCAGGGGCACTCGGCATCGGGATCGGCGTCGACGACGGGCGCGGTGAAGGCACCGCTGACCCGCCGTGCGGCGGCCACCTCCTGGCGGAACCGCCCCCGGAACTCCGGGTCCTGAGCAAACTCCCCGTGCACCACCTTCACGGCGAGCCGCAACCCCGAGGCCGACCGCGCCAGATGGACCACACCCATGCCACCGGAACCGAGCGGCGCCTCCAGCAGGTACTGCCCGGCATACCGCTGCGATTCCGCTTCCGCATCCGTACCGGTGCTGCGCCATGGCGGCATCTCTCACCCCCGGATGTCCGTCCGCATGCGCGACGCGCTGAGCCTAGTCGATGCTTCGTGCGAAACCTCTGTGGCTTGCTAGCCTCGGTGTGCCAGGTGATTTTGGCGTGAACCGTTCACAAGCATTCAAACGGGGGGAGGCCGACATGGCCACGGAGGACATCGAGATCTCGGGCACGGGCGAGCCGGCGACGACGGCGGAGGCGAGCGTCCGCTCCTACCCGGTCGCCCCCGGCGTCCGGCTCAACGTCCGCAGCGGCCCCGGCACCCACTACCGGATCGTCCGCGTCCTGCCCGAGGGCACCACCGTCCCCATCTACTGCCAGCGCCCCGGCGACACCGTCACCGGCCCCTACGGCACCACCAACATCTGGGACTGCATCGCCAACGCCCAGTACGTCTCCGACGCCTACGTCAACACCGGCAGCGACGGCTACGTGGCACCGCGCTGCTCCTGACGACGGCAGGGTGCGCCGGGCGCTGCTCCTGACGACGACCAGGGGCGCCCGGCGCGGCTCCTGACCGCGGCGAGGGCCTGGCCCCGCCATGGCCGGGAGTCATAATCGGCCCGTGAGCGACCAGCAGAACCGCACCCCGGACCAGCCCACGGACGGCCCCCGCCCCGAGCCCATCCGTTTCTTCGGCACGACCTGGGTGCACCACGACAACGGATACCCGGCCCGCCGCATCGCCGCCGCCGTCGGCTCCCTCGCCGCAGCCGTCGCCGCCTGCCTGGTGCTCCGCTTCGCCTACGAGGGTCTGCAGATCGCCGGCTCCGGCAGCTTCGTCACGCTGCTGGTCGTCGTCATGTTCGCGGTCTGCAGCGCCCTCGCCTTCCGCCACACCTGGGACGCCTTCACCAAGCGCCCGGACCCCGACCGCCAGGCTTCCCTGCGCGGCCTGCTGACCATCGGCTTCGTCGGCTCCCTCCTCGCCTACTTCTTCCGCTCCCTCCTCGAGGCCCCGGGCGAGAACCTCCACCGCGAGGAGTACGAGGAGGCCCGCCGACAGCACGAGAAGCGCTCCGCCCGCCGCACCGGCAACCCGAAGAAGCGCCGCCGCACCTGAGCACCCCTGCCTTGACGAGGCCTACACCCAGGAGCATTATTCATCACATGATGAATAATGCTGCCGACCCACCCGACGCCAACGGCAACACCCCACCCCGAACCGCCGAGACCTCCGCCATCCACGCCGCGGGCCTCACCGTCGTCCGCGGCCCCCGCACAGTCCTGCGCGCCCTCGACTTCACCGTCCCGCGCGGCCAGATCACCGGCCTGCTCGGCCCCTCCGGATGCGGCAAGTCGACCCTGATGCGCGCCATCGTCGGCACCCAGGCCAAGGTCACCGGCACCCTTGACGTCCTGGGCCGCCCCGCCGGCCACCCCACACTGCGCACCCGCATCGGCTACGTCACCCAGGCCCCCTCCGTCTACGACGACCTGACCATCCGTCAGAACCTGGACTACTTCGCCGCGATCCTCGACCCCGGCCGCTCATCATCCGAACGCCGCCACGACAACGTCACCCGAGCCATCGCCGACGTCGACCTCACCAGCCACGCCGACTCCCTCGCCGGCAACCTCTCCGGCGGCCAGCGCAGCCGCGTCTCCCTGGCAGTGGCCCTCCTGGGCACCCCCGAACTCCTGGTCCTCGACGAACCGACCGTCGGCCTGGACCCCGTCCTCCGCCGCGACCTGTGGAACCTCTTCCACGACATCGCCGCCGACCGCGGCGCCACCCTCCTCATCTCCTCCCACGTCATGGACGAGGCCGAACGCTGCCACCGCCTCCTCCTCATGCGCGAAGGCGAGATCCTCGCCGACGACACCCCGGACGCCCTGCGCACCCGCACCGGCGCCGACACCGTCGAAGCGGCGTTCCTGCACCTGGTGGACGAGGCAACCGCGAACAGCCGCAAGAAGGAGACCACCCGATGAGCGCGACGACGGTCACCGCCCCCGCAACGCCCGCACCCACCAGCGCCCTGAACGCCTCCCGCACCACCGCCACCGCGGCCCGCGTCCTGCGCCAGCTCCGCCACGACCCGCGCACGATCGCGCTGATGCTCCTCGTCCCGTGCCTGATGCTGATCCTGCTGCGCTACGTCTTCGACGGCAGCCCGCGCACCTTCGACAGCATCGGCGCCTCCCTCCTGGGCATCTTCCCGCTGATCACGATGTTCCTGGTGACCTCCATCGCCACCCTGCGCGAACGCACCTCCGGCACCCTCGAACGCCTCCTCGCCATGCCCCTCGGCAAAGGCGACGTGATTGCGGGCTACGCCCTCGCCTTCGGCACCCTGGCGATCATCCAGTCCACTCTCGCCACCGGCCTGGCGCTCTGGTTCCTGGGCCTGGACGTCA
Organism: Streptomyces sp. NPDC059866; assembly: GCF_042731325.1. Lineage (NCBI taxonomy): Bacteria > Bacillati > Actinomycetota > Actinomycetes > Kitasatosporales > Streptomycetaceae > Streptomyces > Streptomyces sp. NPDC059866. Next base: position 285,531 of record NZ_JBHWJT010000009.1, read on the forward strand.
CGGGCTCCCCCTGGCTGCTCCTGCTCGTGGCCCTGCTCGACGCCCTGCTCGGGACAGCCCTCGGTCTCTTCGTCTCGGCCTTCGCGGCCTCCGAATTCCAGGCGGTCCAGTTCATGCCGGCAGTGCTCTTCCCCCAACTCCTCCTCTGCGGCCTGTTCACCCCACGCGACAACATGCACCCCGTCCTCGAGGCCATCTCCAACGTCCTCCCCATGTCCTACGCCGTCGACGGCATGAACGAAGTCCTCAAGCACACCGACATGACCGCCAACTTCCTCCGCGACACCCTGATCGTGGCAGGCTGCGCCCTACTGGTCCTGGCCCTGGGCGCAGCAACACTGAGGCGCCGCACGGTGTAGTCGCCGTAGCTGCGGGCAGTCGTGCTGCTTGGGCGGCACGGGTGGGCGCAGCGGCACCCCGCTGGCGCGGGCGAGCAAAACGCCCTCAGCCGCAACCCCACTCACCCGTCAACCGGCGTCCCGCCTGCCGGACAGCCCACGCGCACCCTCACTCCAAGTGCGAGGATGCCCAAAGGACGACGCACCCCCGGAGGGCCCCGCACCATGACCCAGAAAGTCGCAGTCCTCGGCACCGGCAAGATCGGCGAAGCCCTGCTCAGCGGAATGATCCGCGCCGGCTGGACCCCCGCCGACCTCCTGGTCACCGCCCGCCGCCCGGAACGAGCCGAAGAACTCCGCACCCGCTATGGAGTCATCCCGGTCACCAACCCGGAAGCCGCCAAGACCGCCGACACCCTGATCCTCACGGTCAAACCGCAGGACATGGGCACCCTCCTCGACGAACTCGCCCCCCACGTCCCCACCGACCGCCTGGTCATCAGCGGCGCGGCGGGCATCACCACCTCCTTCATCGAGGAGCGCCTCACCACCGGCACTCCGGTCGTCCGCGTCATGACGAACACCCCCGCCCTCGTCGACGAAGCCATGTCCGTCATCTCCGCCGGCAGCCACGCCAGCGATGCCGACCTGGCCCACGCGGAGGAGATCTTCGGCGCCGTCGGCAAGACGCTGCGCGTCCCCGAGTCCCAGCAGGACGCCTGCACGGCCCTCTCCGGCTCCGGCCCGGCGTACTTCTTCTACCTGGTCGAAGCCATGACCGACGCCGGCATCCTGCTGGGCCTGCCCCGCGACAAGGCCCACGACCTGATCGTCCAGTCCGCGATCGGCGCCGCCACGATGCTCCGCGACAGTGGCGAACACCCGGTGAAGCTCCGCGAGAACGTCACCTCCCCCGCCGGCACCACCATCAACGCCATCCGCGAACTCGAGAACCATGGCGTACGAGCCGCCCTCATCGCCGCCCTCGAAGCCGCCCGCGACCGCAGCCGCGAACTGGCCTCCGGCAGCAACAGCTGAGCCTCCGGCAGCAACAGCTGACGCCCGGCCGCCCCTGCCCCGGGGCGGCCCAGCTCACCCCTGAGCAGCCACCTCGATATCGGCAGCCGCCGGCAACAACCCGATCGCCCGATACGCGGCATCCACGGTCGGCCGGGCCATCGCCCGAGCCCTCTCCGCACCATCCCGCAGCACCTCCTCCACATAGCCAGGATCCGCGCACAACGCCTTGTGCCTCTCCTGCACGGGCCTGAGAACCTCGACCACGGCCTCTGCGGTGTCCTTCTTCAAGGCGCCGTACGACTCATATACACCGCTCAGCTCCGATGGGTTCCCACCCGTACAGGCCGCGAGGATCTCCAGCAGATTGGCGAGGCCCGGCCGCGCCTCCCGGTCGTACACGACCTCCCGCCCGCTGTCGGTCACGGCCCGCAGAACCTTCTTCCGCACCACGTCCGGCTCATCGAGCAGATAGACGATCCCGGGCCCGACGTCCTCGCTCTTCCCCATCTTCGAGGCCGGGTCCTGCAGGTTCATCACCCGCGTGGCCACCGTCGGATGCGTGGCCCGAGGCACCACGAACGTGTACCCGTACCGACGGTTGAACCGCACCGCGAGATCCCGCGCCAGCTCCACATGCTGTGCCTGGTCGTCCCCCACCGGCACCTCGTCGGTCCCGTACGCCAGGATGTCCGCCGCCATCAGCACGGGATACGTCAGCAGCGACAGCCGCACACTCCCGCCCCGCTCCCGCTCACGCACGGCCTTCTCCCTGTACTGGATCATCCGCCGCATCTCGCCGTCCGCGGCCACGCACTCCAGCAGATACGACAGCCGCGCGTGCTCATCCACATGGCTCTGTACGAACACGGTGCACAGCTCCGGATCCAGCCCTGTCGCCAACAACAGGCTCGCTGCCTGCCGACTCAGCCGCCGCACCCGCGCAGGATCGTGCTCCACGGTCAGCGCGTGCAGATCGACGACACAGAACAGCGCGTCCGCCTGGTGCTGATCCACGGCAGCCCACCGCTGCATGGCCCCCAGGTAGTTCCCCAGCGTCAGATTCCCGGTCGGCTTGACCCCACTGAAGACCCGCGTCATCCCTTCTCCACCTCCTGGTCGAGGCCGCCGCCTAGGCGGGCCGACCCTCTGGAGCTCCGGAGGGAGATACGAGAACGGCCGCCGAGGCGGCGGCCGTTGAGTGCATACGTAAGTCCGGCCGCCGTCAGGCGGCCCACCACTGCTGGGTGTACGTACGCGTCGTCATGCACACCAGGGTACGCCCGTAGGGTCTGGTCCGGAGCCGAGTTGACACACCCCGACCCGGTCCGTAGTGTTCTCCGGGTTGTCCGACGTGAGAGCCGACTCCGGTCGGTCCCCGGACAGCCATTCCGCAGGTACTCAAGCAGCAATCGACGATCTGTCGTCGTATGCATTGCCATGCGTATTTGCGAGATGAGGAATCCGCGTTCGAAAGGACGCAGCCCCCGATTAGCTCGGGAGCCAGGAATCCGCTAAAGTCTCACTCGTCGGAACGGCCCAACGGCCGGGAAGACAAGCCCCGCTGACTGGGAGTCAGGCCCGAAAGGATCTGATAGAGTCGGAACCGCCGGAAAGGGAAACGCGAAAGCGGGAACCCGGAAAGCACCGAGGAAATCGGATCGGGAAAAGGTCTGATAGAGTCGGAAACGCAAGACCGAAGGGAAGCGCCCGGAGGAAAGCCCGCGAGGGTGAGTACGAAGGAAGCGTCCGTTCCTTGAGAACTCAACAGCGTGCCAAAAATCAACGCCAGATATGTTGATACCCCGTCTCCGGCCGTCAGG